>JBOGDE010000143.1:0-14000 GCA_050701695.1 Micromonosporaceae bacterium | reverse complement strand
GGCGAGGAACACCGCGCAGGCGCCGATCTCGTCCGGTTCGGCGAGCCGGCCCAGCGGCACGGTCCGGCCCACCGCCGCGACGCCGGCGGCGTCGCCGTAGTGCAGCTCGGACTGCTCGGTACGCACCATGCCGACGCCGAGCGCGTTCACCCGTACCTTCGGCGCCCACTCCACGGCGAGGCTCGCGGTGATGTTGTTCAGCCCCGCCTTCGCGGCCCCGTACGCGGCGGTGCCAGGCGAGGGCCGGGCGGCGCTGACGCTGGAGACCATCACGATCGCCCCGCCGCCGGGCTGGCGCTGCATCTGGAGGTTGGCGAGCTGGGAGACCAGCAGCGGGGCGAGCAGGTTCAGCTCCACCACCTTGGCGTGGAACCGTGGCGAGGCGAGAGCAGCCTGGGCCGGCGGCGCTCCCCCGGCGTTGTTCACCAGCACGTCGAGCCGGCCGTGATCGGCGACCACCCGGTCGATCAGCCCGGCCACCTGCTCCGGGTCCCGGATGTCACAGCTGATGTGCCCGGCGAGGTCGCGCTCGGTTAGGCCGTGCCCGGCCAGGTCGTGCTCGGCCACGTCGGGCTCCGGTGGCCGGCGGGAGCAGGTGAGCACCGTGGCGCCGGCGGCCAGGAACGCCCGCGTGATCCCCAGTCCGACGCCGCGCACCCCTCCGGTGACGAGGACGACGGCGCCGTCGAGTCCGAACTCCATGCCGCTCCCTGGTGAGTCGGGGACGTCACTGCTAACGTACCAAGCAATCGTTTGGTAGGGAACGAGGAGCCGCATGGGGATCACGACGCGCCGTACCGGCGAAGGGGTTCTGGTCGTCACCGTCGACCACCCGCCGGTGAACGCGCTGCCGGTACGGGGATGGTTCGATCTGGCCGCCGCGGTGCGCGAGGTCCCCGACGAGACACGGGTGGTCGTGCTGCGCGCCGAGGGGCGCGGCTTCTGCGCCGGCATCGACATCAAGGAGGTGCAGCGCGGCGACGGCTACCACGCGCTGGTCGCGGTCAACCGGGGCTGCGCCGCCGCGTTCGCCGCCGTGTACGACTGCGCGGTGCCGGTGGTCGCGGCGGTGCACGGCTTCTGCCTCGGCGGCGGCATCGGCCTGGTCGGCAACGCCGACGTGGTGGTCGCCTCGCAGGACGCGACCTTCGCGCTGCCCGAGGTGGACCGCGGGGCACTGGGAGCCGCGACGCACCTGGCCCGACTGGTACCCCAGCATCTGATGCGGACGCTGTACTACACCGCGGGCTCGCTGACCGCGCACGACCTGCACCACCACGGGTCGGTGTACCGGGTGGTGCCGCGTGCGGAGCTGGACGCCGCGGCGCTGGCGATCGCGGCCGAGATCGCCGCGAAGGACCCGCGGGTGATCCGCGCGGCGAAGCAGGCGCTCAACGGCATCGACCCGCAGGCGGTGCACCGCAGCTACCGGTACGAGCAGGGCTTCACCTACGAGCTGAATCTGCTCGGCGTCGCCGACGAGGCCCGGCAGGCGTTCCTCGACGCGCGGAGCGGCCGTGCGGCGACCTTCGCCGAGTCGGAGGGCAGCTCAGGTGCGTAGCAAGGTGATGTCCGAGGTGGAGGTGGTCGCGCAGCTTGCCGACGGCATGACCGTCGGGATCGGCGGCTGGGGCTCCCGGCGCAAGCCGATGGCGCTGGTACGTGCTCTGCTGCGGTCGCCGGTGCGGGAGCTGACGGTGGTCTCGTTCGGCGGGCCGGACGTGGGGCTGCTGTGTGCGGCGGGGAAGGTACGCAGGGTGGTGTTCGGGTTCGTATCGCTGGACACGATCCCGTACGACCCGTGGTTCCAGCGGTCGCGCCAAGCCGGACTCGACGTGCGCGAGTACGACGAGGGGATGCTGGTCGCGGGGTTGCGCGCGGCCGGGCACCGGCTGCCGTTCCTGCCGATCCGGGCCGGACTCGGCTCCGACGTGCTGCGGTGGAACCCCGAGCTGCGTACGGTCACCTCGCCGTACCCCGACGACGAAGAACTGGTGGCGATGCCGGCGATCCGGCTGGACGCCGCGCTGGTGCACCTCAACCTGGCCGACCGGTACGGCAACGCCGCGTACCTCGGGCCGGACCCGTACTTCGACGACCTGTTCTGCCTGGCCGCGTCCCGCCGCTACGTCTCGTGCGAGCGGGTGGTGACGACCGGCGAGCTGACCGCCGCCGCGCCACCGCAGGCGCTGCTGCTCAATCGGATGCTGGTCGACGGCGTGGTCGAATCGCCCGGCGGTGCCGGGTTCACCTCCTGTGTCCCGGACTACGGGCGGGACGAGGCGGCGCAACGGGCGTACGTCACCGCGGCGAAGGATCCGGACGGCGCGTGGCCCGCCTACTACCAGCGGGAGGTCGGATGAGGGCTGACATCTGCGTCGCCGCGTGCGCGGATCTGTTCGCCGGCGACGGCGAGCTGCTGGCCAGCCCGATGGGGTTGGTGCCCTCGCTGGGGGCCCGGCTGGCGCGGCTCACCTCGGCGCCGGAGCTGCTGCTCTCCGACGGGGAGGCGTACCTGCTGGACCGCGACGGCGGGCTCGAGGGGTGGCTGCCGTACCGGCGGGTCTTCGACGTGGTCGCCCACGGCCGGCGGCACGTGGTGATGGGCGCCAACCAGCTCGACCGGTACGGCAACCAGAACATCTCCTGCATCGGCCCGCACCAGCGCCCCACCCGGCAACTCCTCGGGGTACGCGGCGCGCCCGGCAACACCGTCAACCACCGCACCAGCTACTGGGTGCCGCGGCACAGCCCGCGGGTGTTCGTGCCGGCGGTGGACGCGGTCTGTGGGGTGGGACACGACCGGGGTTTCCACCACACGTACCGGGTGGTCACCAACCTCGCGGTGCTCGACTTCGAGGGGCCGGGCCGGGCGATGCGGCTGCGGTCCGTGCATCCCGGCGTCACGGTGGCGGAGGTACGCCAGCACACCGGCTTCGACCTAGCCGCCGACGACCTCGCTGACGACGACGTGGCGGTCACCCGGGTACCCACCGATGCCGAACGCGCGCTGCTCGCACAGCTCGACCCCGACGGCCGGCGCCACCGGGAGCTGCCCTGATGGAGACCGCACTCACCCGCCTGGTCGGGGTACGCCACCCCGTGGTGCAGACCGGGATGGGCTGGGTCTCCGGGCCTCGCCTGGTAGCGGCGACGGCGAACGCCGGCGGCCTCGGCATCCTCGGCTCCGCGACGATGACGTACGCCGAGCTGGCCGACGCCGTCGCGGAGGTGAAGCGGCGTACCGACGCGCCGTTCGGGGTCAACCTGCGCTCCGACGCCTCCGATGCTCCGCAGCGGGTCGAGCTGCTGATCCGGGACGGAGTGAAGGTCGCGTCCTTCGCGCTGGCACCGCGGCGTGAGCTGATCGACCGGCTGCACGAAGCGGGCATCGTGGTGGTCCCCTCGGTCGGGGCGGTACGCCACGCCGAGAAGGTCGCGGCCTGGGGGGCCGACGCGGTGCTGGTGCAGGGTGCCGAAGGCGGCGGCCACACCGGCGGCGTCGCCACCTCGCTACTGGTGCCCGCCGTGGTCGACGCCGTGGACATCCCGGTCGTCGCCGCCGGCGGCTTCTTCGACGGCCGCGGCCTCGCCGCCGCGCTCTGCTACGGCGCCGCCGGCGTCGCCATGGGCACCCGCTTCCTGCTCACCCGGGAGTCGACGGTGCCGGACGCGGTGAAACGGGCGTATCTGGCCCATGGACTGGACGGCACCGTGGTCACCAGGTACGTCGACGGGCTCCCTCACCGGGTGCTGCGTACCGCGCTGGTCGACCGGCTCGAACGGGCCGGCCCGCTGCGCCGGCTGACCGCCGCGCTCGGCAACGCCGCGCGCTTCCGTACGCTGACCGGCCTGAGCTGGCGGTCGATGATCCGGGAGGGGCTAGCGATGCGGCACGGCCGCGACCTCGCGTGGGCGCAGCTGCTGATGGCAGCCAACACCCCGATGCTGCTGCGTGCCGGCCTGGTCGAGGGCCGACCCGACGCCGGGGTGCTCGCGTCCGGCCAGGTCGTGGGTCTACTCGACGACGTACCCAGCTGCGAGCAGCTGATCACGCGGATCGTGGCGGAGGCCGGCGAGGTCCTGCGGCGCCTCGCTCGATGAGCGTCGGGCTCCATCGGGGAATGCCGCTCGTCGCAGATATCCGCGCGTTCGTCGCCGGGAGCGGGCCGCTCAGCGCACCGCTCGCCGCGTTCCTCGCGTAGAGGCGTAAGAATCAGCGATGAATGCTAGATCACACCCCCTCGGAACAGTGGTCGCCCATGGAGAAGGTTTCCCGCGCCGCCGCGAAGCAGGCGTACACCGAAGCGGTCCGTACCGCGAACCGCGCCAGTCTGATGGGCGCGTTGGGCTTCGGCCTGGCTCTCGTCACTGGTGCGATGCTCGCGGAGCAGGGCTCGCTGCTCGCGCCCGGCTTCGGACTGGAGTCGCTGTTGTTCACCGGTGGGATCGGGGGAGGGCTCATCTTTTCGCTGATGGCGCTGCGCGCCTCCCGGATGGCCCGACGGTCTCAGCAAGCGCTCGACGAGTGAACGCCGGCCGCGCCAGTTGAGGCGGCCCCGACCTGGAAAGGAGGCAGCTGACCCCCACAGCGACACGATCCGTCCGCCCCGGCACCCCCTCGGCTCCTTGCCTGACTGGGCACGCGCCCCCCGCAGCCCGGCACCCCCCGCTCACACCCCCTGCCGGGGCCCACCGGAAAGGATTCGCGCCTATGTCCACTGCCACCTGGGTGTGGATTTTCGCCATCGCGTACTGGGCATACTGCATCTTCTGGGGAATCAAGGGATTCACCTGGGCCAAGACCTCGTCGAGGTGGTCCATCGCGGACCGCCAACTGCCGATGTGGGTCTTCCTGCTCGCGGCGACGGCGACGTCGTTCAGCGGATGGACGTACGTCGGCCACCCGGGCCTGATCGCGTTCGAGGGCCTGGCGTACGCCTTCGCATCCTTCTATGTGTTGACCATCCCGATCACGGCGACCTTCTTCGCCAAGAAGCTCTGGATGCTGGGCCGCCGGTACCACTTCGTCACCCCCGGCGACCTCTACTCGTACTACTACGGGGACCAGCGCGGCTGGGGCGAGGTGATCCGGAGCCTGATCGTGCTGATCGCGTTCCTGTTCAGCTCGTTCTACACCGCGGTACAGCTCGTCGCCGCCGGCCAGATCTTCTCGATCACCACCGGCGTGCACGCTCTGTGGGGCAGCATCTTCCTGGCGGCGATCGTGTACTTCTACGTCGCCGCGGGCGGTATCAGATCGGTCGCCTGGGTGGATGCGATCCAGGCCGGCCTGCTCTGGGTCGGCATCGTCGTGCTCGGCGCCGTGGTGCTCAACTACCTCGGCGGTTGGGACGTGTTCACCTCCCGGCTCTCCGAGCTCGGGCCCGACTTCCTCGAGGTCCCGGGGGTGTGGTCGCCCAGCGAGCCGGCTGCCTGGACCGGGGTCTTCCAGCTCACGTACATGATGTCGCTGATGGGCATCATGGCCTCGCCCGCCTTCCACATGTGGGCGTTCTCGAACAAGAGCCCGAAGCCGTTCGCCTGGCAGCAGGTCTTCGCCTCCACCCTGTTCATCGGATTCGCGCTGTTCTTCTTCACCGCGATCCAGGGCCTCGGCGGGCAGCTGCTGCTGCGGGACGGCAGGCTCAGCTTCGAGACCGACAGCCAGCTGGTGCCGGCCATCATCCAGAGCATGGGTGGCCCGCTCGCCGGCCTGGTGGTGATCGGAGCGCTGGCCGCGATGCAGTCCACGGGCGCGGCGTACATGGGCACCGGCGGCGCCATGCTGATGCGTGACGTGTACGTCCGGTTCCTGCGGCCGCACGCGGGGCACGCCGAGCAGATCTGGGTGGCCCGGTTGCTGGTCTTCGCGATCGTCTCGGTCGCGATGCTGGTGGCGTTCACCAACACCAGCGCGCTGGTGATGCTGGGCGGACTGGCCACCGCGTTCGGTTTCCTGCTGTACGTGCCGTTGGTCGACGTGCTCTATCTGCGGAAGTTCACCGCTCCCGCGATGGCGTTCGCGCTCGCCTTCGGGATCGTCGCGGTGGTGGTCACGTTCGCGGTGCCCACCTACAAGTACGCGTTCAACATCCACAGCGCCGGGTGGGGCGGCATCATCGGCTTCGGCACCGCGTTCCTGATCACGTACCTGACCCGCGGCCGGGAAAAGGCAGACGTGGTCGAGATCCGGCGCGAGCTGGGCTCGTGGCTGAAGTCGATGGACTCGCCGACCGCCTCGGAGAAGCAGTGGCGGCGCGTGATGTGGGTGGCAGCGCCCGTCTGGTTCATCTTCGCGATCGGCCCCGGCGAGGTGCTGGGGAACAACTTCATCAGCTTCGCGGGTCTGCCTCCGGTGTGGTCCTGGCAGGTCGCCTGGTGGATCTTGGGCTTCGTGATGATGTGGGCGCTGGCCTTCAAGGCCGGTCTGGCCAAGACAACGGAGGAGGAGATCGAACTGGCCGGCCGCGACGAGAAGCCCGTCGTGTCCGAGGTCCTGGAAGCGCCGATCGCCTCGGCCACAGGCACCGACAGGAGGTGACCCCATGGCCCTCGAAACTCGGCTGCTGCTGGTCGGAATCGCGCTGATCGTCCTCTGGTTGGTCGTGCTCGACACCGTACTCTGACCAACGATGCACCGGCGCCGCCTGAGGCACTGTGACGGCCACAGGCGGCGCCGGACCATGTCTGGCCGCTCAGGCTCGGCGTGGCGTCTCCCGTGGTGGTTCACTGGGGTGAGAGAACCGTTGCCCGCCCAGGAGGTGGGATCGATGTCGCTGCATCCGCTCGCGCCCGCCCGTACGCTCGGTGTGCTCGTCCTGGCGTTCCTGACGCCGCGCGGCTGGTGGTGGCGCCCAGACCTGTCCCGGTTCTCCGGCGGCGGTGGCGGCGACGACCCGCCCCGCGATGACCGTCGCGGCCGGGGTGGCGACAGCGACTGGCCGATGTGGCTGGCGATCCTGGTGACCACGGTGATCGCGGTCGCGCTGTCCGCCCTCGGCATCGCCCTGGCGGTGCTGGGCGGCCGGGCGCCGGGGCCATACCCACCCGGTCCCTGACCGGTGTCTCAGGGCCGGCGACGGCGAGCGGCTCGGGTGGCGCGCGTAGCGTCGATCGCGGTCGTCGTCGTGCTGGTGGTGATGGGCGTGCTCTGGGCGTTGCAGCGACAGCTGATCTACCTGCCGAGCCCCGGCCGGCCTCCACCCGCCACCACGCTGCTGTCCGCGGCGGAGGAGGTGACGCTGCGTACCAGCGACGGGCTGAGCCTGGGCGCGTGGCTGGCGCCGGCGGCTCCCCCAGGGCGCGGGGTGTCCGTGCTGGTCGCGAACGGCAACGCCGGTGACCGGTCGCTGCGCGCACCGCTGGCGCGTGCGTTGAACGCGCACGGCCTGTCGGTGCTGCTCTTCGATTACCGGGGGTACGGCGGGAACCCAGGCAGCCCCAGCGAGCAGGGTCTCGCCAGGGATGCGCGGGCGGCGTACCGGTATCTGGCGGAGCGTACCGACGACAAGATCCTCTTCTTCGGGGAGAGCCTCGGCGCGGCGGTGGTCACCGAGCTGGCGACCGGCCATCCGCCGGCCGGGCTGGTGCTGCGCTCCCCCTTCACTGACCTGGCCGCGGTGGGCCGGGTGCACTATCCGCTGCTACCGGTGAAGACCCTGCTACGGGACCGCTATCCGCTGATCGACCACCTCGCGTCGGTGCGCGTCCCCACCGTCGTGGTGTACGGCGCCGCCGACTCGATCATCCCCGCGGGCCAGAGCCGTACGGTCGCCGAGGCCGCCCCGGGGCCCACCACCACGGTCGAAATCCGCGGCGCGGACCACAACGACCCAGTGCTGCTGGACGGCCCCGAGCTGATTTCCGCGGTCGTCGAGCTGGCCGACCGGATACGCCGCTAGCCACCGCCCGCCGGGAAGCCGGCCGCTACGGCAGCCCGCCGGGCAGGTCGACCGCGTCGCCCAGCCGTGCGTCCACGTCGGCGTCGGTGAGGCCGAAATCCGCCAGCCGATAGCGGTGCGCGGGCCGGCGGCCCCGCGAGGTGCCCTCGGCGTGCGCCTCCGTCATCGCGGCCCGCGCCTGGTCCGTCAGCTCCAGCCCGAAGTGCTGGTAGACCGACGAGACGGTCCCCAGCGGATCGGCGACCAGGTCGCGGTATTCCACGTCGTAGAACCGCGTCGGGTCGTGCCTGACCCGCTGCGCCCTGAAGGTCTCCAGGCCGCGGGACCACAGCATGAGCTGGCCACGTCCGATCGTCTCGCCGGTGAACCGGGTCGACCAGCCGGCGGTGGCCTGCGCGGCCAGGCTGCACATCGACGCGATCGCCGTACGCGGCTCCCGGTGCGTCTGGATCACCAGCGCGTCCGGATACGCCGCCAGCAGCGCGTCCAGCGCGAACAGGTGACTGGGGTTCTTCAGCACCCAGCGCCGGTCATCGCCCAACCCGATCAACCGCAGGTTGCGCTTGTGCCGTCGATACGAGGCGGTCCAGTCCTCAGATGCCAACCAGGCCGAGTACGCCGGGACGTACGCCAGGCACTCGTACGACACCGAGCGCATCGACTGGCGCAGCAGTTGCCAGCACTCCTCCACGGTGTCGGCGGCCATGTAGTGCACGCCCATGAACTCGGGGTTCGCCACGTGGTGCCGGGCGTACCCGGCGGCGATCGCCTGGTAGATCGGATTCTGCGGCCAGGTAGCCGGATCGGGGCGCGGCTGGGGCGCCTCGGCCAGCCATAGTTCCAGGCCCTGGTGGTCCGGGTCCGCGGTGAGCAGCCGGTGCAGTGCGGTGGTGCCGGTACGGGGCAGCCCGGTGACGAAGATCGGCCGCACGATCGGCGTGCGCGCGTACTCAGGGAAATGCCCCCAACCGGATTCGGAGAGCAGTCGCGCGACCAACCCGCCCCGCAACGAAGCTCGCGCGATCTTCTCCCCCAGCGGGGTCAAGCCGGCCTCGGAGGCATACGACGAGACCAGCACCGACAACCCGTCGAGGTAGTCGCCGGGGCCGAAATCGGACAGCCCGGTGCGGCGGCTCGCGGACTCGTGCAGCTCCTCGACGGTGAACATCAGTGGTGGTATTCGCCGCAGTTGACGTCCAGGCACTGCCCGGTGACGGCGCGGGCCAGCTCGGAGCCGAGGAACACGATGGTGTCGGCGATCTCGTCCGGCTCGGGCAGCCGGCGCAGGTCGGTGTTGGCGGCCGTCTCGGTGTAGACCTGCTCCGGCGGCACCCCGCGCTGCTTGGCGAGCCGGGCGAAATACCACTTGAGGGTGTCGGCCCAGATGTGGCCGGGCGCCACCGAGTTGACCCGGATCCCCTGCGGGCCGAGCTCGCTGGCCAGGCTCTGCGCCAGCGACAGCATGCTCGCCTTCGCCATCTTGTACGCCCCCAGCGTGGGCTGCGAGTGCCGCAGCACCATCGAGTTGACCATCACCACCGCGCCTCTGCTGCTGGTCAGCGCCGGAAGGAACAGCTGGGTCAGCCGGAGTACGGCGATCGCGCTGGTCTCGAAGCCGGCCCGCACCTTCTCCAGGTCGACCACGGCGAGTTCCATCAGCGGCGGGTTGGCCAACGCGTTGTGCACCAGCACGTCGACCCGGCCGAAGGCGTCGGTAGCGGTCGCGGCGAGACTCCTGGCCGCCGCCTCGTCAGTGATGTCCGTGGGTACGCACACCGCCCGCCGCCCCAGCTCCGTGACCTCCTTCGCCACCTCCGTCAACCGCGATTCGGTACGCGCGGCCAGCACCACGTCGGCGCCCGCCTTCGCGCTCCGCAACGCGACCGAACGGCCGAGCCCCGGACCGACTCCCGACACCACGACGACCTTGTCCTTCAGCACAGCCGCTCCCCTCCTGCGATTTCGGCTACCCGAGCATCCGGTCGGCCACCGCCGCCTGGCGTGCGGCGATCCGCTGCGCCCACTGCCCCGGCGTCACCCGGCCCTCCTCGTGGTACGGCAGCCGCCGCGGCAGTTCGTCGACGTCGACCACCTCGACCGCCGGCCCGTCGGACGGTTCGAGATCGCGGGCCAGCCGCTGCCAGCGCAGCTGCAGGTAGCCACGGCGGTGGCCGGTGCGCTCGATCCAGTTCGCCAGCCCGGGATCGCGCTCGCTGACGACGTACCGGATCCTGCCGTCGGGGTCTGTGCGGGCCTGGTCGGCGGTGAGGCTGGTCTGGTGGTTGACGTAGTCGAGCGAGACGTACCACATGCTGCCGAGCTGGAATCCCAGGTACGGCGCATCGCCTCGGGGCACCGAAATGATCATGACCTGGTCGTCGGCCAGGTCGTAGTGGCCGACCGAGGAGAACTGGGTGGTGAGCCCGCCGGGGGTGGAGCGCGGCTCGGTCATCGTGTTCACAGGCAGCTTCAGGTAGTGCCACTCCGGGAAGGCCAGGAACGTGGTGAGCCGGTTGACCAGCAGCTTGCCCGCGACGCCGTACCGCTTGGCGAGGGTGTCCTTGCCGACCGGCGGTGGCGCGGCGCCGATCCGGTCGACCCGCTGGATCCGGATCGTGCCGCGTCGCTCGCGGCTCCAGTCGCTGTAGACCTCGCGTACCACGAGCATCGCGGCATCGGGGCCCAGTGGGATGTAGTTCGGCCCCGGCTCCCCCGGGCCGAAGCGCAGCTCGTACTGGCCGTCGGCGCCGATGTGGATCTCGCGGTCGTCGAACGCGGCGAGGCTGTCCGGCGAGGCCGCCGGGGAGTAGTCGCCATTGAGCAGCTGGAAGCTGAGGTCGGTGGTGCTGCCTCTGGTCCCGGTCACCAGATACTCGGCGTCGGGGCGCAGGTAGGCGTGAAAGTACAGCGTGTCGGGATTGTCCAGACCCAGCTTGGTGTACGGCCCGGTCGACTGCGCGAAATACGGAAAGTCCCGCTGGTACGCCCACGCCATTCGCAATGACGCCTGGATGCTGCCGGCGAGGTAGTCGTACCCCTCGACCAGGTCCTGTTCGCTCTGGATGTGGGGAGCGTTCACGATGATCTTCTCGGCCTCGCCGATCGCGTCGGCGAACCGCTGAGTCAGCGCGTCTGTCAGCCCGTCTTCCCACACACGAGCCACCCTAGAACGTGTTCTAATCTGCGGTCAACGGTGGGACTCCGAAACCGCTCTCTCGGCCGCTCCGTCGACCCAGCGGTTGGCGAGCAGCCTGAAGCTCGGCAGGTCATCCAGCGAGAGCATCGCCTCATACGTACGCCGGTAGCCGATCCGGCTGATCCGCCACTGCCCGTCGGCCTCACGGCGGTAGGTGTCCTCGTAGAAGGCCGAGCCCTTGATCATGACCCGGTACTCGGTGGCGATCACGGTGTCCTCGAAACACCACGTACCCGAGGCGGTGTCGCCGTCGATGTCGATCTCCGGCTGACTGCAGAAGTGCACGGTGATGACGCTAGGGCCCAGGTTGGTACGCATGAAGTCCACGATCGCGTTCCGTCCGTGGAGCGTCAGCGGCTCCGGGTGTGCGCGGGTGCCGTACGCCGCCACCGCGTCCTCGGTGAACACGTCGGCGAACTCGTCCCACAGCTTCAGGTCGAGACAGCGGGCGTACCGGTACTTGAGTCGGCGGATCTCCTCCAGCGCGATCAGATCCATGGCGACGCACCTCGCTCCCGGTCGGCGACAGACCGCCTTCAGCCTGCTCCCGACTACCGGTCCCGCGCAAGAACCTGTTCTAAGAACCAATCCGCCGACCGTGCTGCTGGCCGCCTTCGGCCGACCCGGGTGGTGCGCTGGGCGGACGCGCACCACCCGGGCGGTCGCGGTCAGAACGAGGCGAAACAGATCGGTGTGGTGACGTTGCGGTAGCAGCGCACCTGCCGGGTGGTGCTGCCCTTCTGGTTGCGGCTGTCGGTCACGGTCAGCGTCACCTGGTACCTGGCGCTGACGTTCGGGTACCGGTGGCTCGCCGTCCTGCCGTTCGCCGTGGTCCCGTCACCGAAGTTCCAGGCGTACCCGGCCACAGCGCCCTCCTCATCGCTGGACGCCGAGCCGTCGAAACTGCACCCGCCCCCGGAGCAGCGGGCGGTGAACGCCGCCGTCGGAGGCAGGTCACCGGCCTTGACCATGCGGCGGTTGGAGTTGGTCTTGCCCTGGTTGTCGGTCACGGTCAGCCGCACGCTGTAGTACCCGGAACGGGGGTACGTGTGGCTGGTCGTACGCCCAGTACCGGTGGTGCCGTCCCCGAAGTCCCAGGCGTACCCGGTGATGCTGCCGTCCGGGTCGGTGGAGTTGCCCGCGTCGAACGAGCAGGTGGTGTTCTCGGTGGAGCAGTTCGCGGCGAAGCGGGGCTGCGGCCGGCCCGGGTCCGGCGTACCGGCGGGGTAGTCGGCGGTGGAGCTGACATCCAGTAGCGGTTCGCGGATCCCGTCACCGGAGTCGTCGGTCCAGGCAGTGTTCCCGGTGTCGACCAGCCGCTGGCGTACCGCCAGCACCTGGTCGCGGTTGGTGGCCCGCCGGCCGTTGGCGGTCAGCAGCCCGGCGGCGCCTGCGACGTACGGCGAGGCCATGGACGTACCACTGAAGGTCTGGTAGCCCCCGTTCTTGTACGTGGAGTAGATACACACCCCGGGCGCCGCGATCTCCACCGCGGGTCCGTAGTTGCTGAAGTCGGCGAGCGTGTCGTCCTGGTCGCTGCGGCAGGTGGCGCCGGCCCCGCCGCCGGACCGGCCGTTGAAGTCGGCGAGCGCGGAGACGGTCACCACGTCGGGGTGGCTGGCCGGGTAGAAGGTACGGGCGTCCTTGCCGCTGTTGCCGGCCGCCACGGCGAACACCACGCCCTTGCCGACGGCGCTGCCGATCGCCCCCGCCATCGCGTCGTTGGCGCACTTCTCGCAGCCCAGGCTCATGTTCGCCACCTCGATCTCGTCGGCGTGGGCGGCGACCCAGTCGATACCGGCTACGACTCCGGAGAGCTGGCCGCTGCCGTTGGCGTCGAGCACCTTGACCGACCAGATCCGGGCGCCGGGCGCGATCCCGACCACCCCGATGCCGTTGTCGCGGGCGGCGGCGATACCGGCCACGTGACTGCCGTGCCCGTGGTCGTCGGTGCCGGCGTTGTCGGTGCAGGAGGTGCTGTTCAGGCAGTTGGTACGGGCGACCACGGTGAGGTCCGGGTGGCCGGAGTCGACGCCGGTGTCAAGCACGGCGATGTCGACGTCGACGCTGTAGTCGTCCGTGCCGTTGATCTTCAGGTTGGGGTTGGCGGTGGCGTACGTGCGGGCGACCCCGGTCGGCGTCGTCTGGTCGGCGACGCGTACCACGCGGTCGGGCTCCACCGACGCGATGCGCGGGTCGCGGCGCAGCGCTGCGGCGCCGTCCGGTGTCAGGGTGGCGGAGAAGCCACGCAGCGCGTGACGGTAGACGTGGCCGAGCCGGCCACCGTGGCGGCGCAGGTGCCCCGCGGCCACCGCGGACGGGTCGGCGGCGTCGCCGCGCAGCGCGACCACGTAGGAAGCGGTGCCCGACCGCTCCGGCGGTTGTGCGTTCGCGACGCCGGACACGGTCAACGCCGCGGCCAACGTCACTGTGGACAGTAGAGCGAGATGTCGCACGGATCCTCCCCAGGTGCTCCGAAATGCGTAGACGCGGATGCGTCCTGAAGCACCTTCCGGCCGGCCCGCGGCGGGAACAATCCGGGAAACAGTAAGGGAGCTCCCCTATTTAATCGATCCGGCCGGGCAGCTGGTCCCGGCTGATTGCGCCAAGCTTGCGCAGCACCCGGGCGACGTGCTGCTCCACGGTGCGCGGGGACAGGAACAGCACCCCCGCGATCTCCCGGTTGGTACGCCCGGCCGCGATCAGCCGTGCCACCTCCCGTTCGCGGGGCGAGAGCGCGTCGCCGTACCCCCGCCTGCCCGGCCGGGCACCGGGCGGCGCCTGTCCCAGCTCCCGCAACAGCCGGGCGCACCGGGCGGCGTCGCTGGTGGCACCCAACCCGGCGAGCACGCGTACGGCGGTGCCGAGCCGGTCGACGGCAGTGGCGCGGTCGCCACTGT
>JBOGDE010000142.1:0-14018 GCA_050701695.1 Micromonosporaceae bacterium | reverse complement strand
GGCGCTGCGCCGTGCCGCGCTGCCGGCGGCCGGCCTCTACCCCCTCGCTGTGCTCGGGCTGACCGCACTGGCGTACGGGGCGGGTGCGGTGCTCGGCGCCTCCGGGTTCCTCGCGGTGTACGTCAGCGGGGTGATCCTGGGCAACTCCCGGCTGCCGCACCGGCGCGCGGTGCTGGGGTTCGCCGACGGACTGGCATGGAGCTCGCAGATCGGGCTGTTCGTCCTGCTGGGGCTGCTGGTCAGCCCGGAGCGGCTGGGCTCGGCGTTGCTGCCCGCGTTGGCGATCGGGTTGACGCTGGTGCTGGTGGCCCGCCCGTTGTCGGTCACCGGATCCGCGCTGCTGCCGGGGACCGGTCCGCTGCCGGGCTGGCGGGACCAGGCGTTCCTGTCGTGGGCGGGGTTGCGGGGGGCGGTCCCGATCGTGCTCGCCACGATCCCGCTCTCCACCGGGCTCGACGGTGGGCGGGATGTGTTCGACGTGGTGTTCGTGCTGGTGGTGGTCTTTACGGTGTTGCAGGGCACCACGCTGCCCTGGAGCGCGCGCCGGCTCGCGGTCACCGCGCCGGCCGAGCCGAGCGAGCTGCGGGTGGAGTCCGCCCCGCTCGACGACGCCGGCGCCGACCTGCTGCATCTGGAAGTCCCGGAGGGATCGCGGCTGATCGGCGCGTACACCGATGACCTGCGGTTGCCGCCCGGGGCGGTGGTGACGCTGGTGGCGCGGGAGGGGACGCGGTTCGTACCCGGCGCCTACACCCGGTTGCGGGCGGGGGACAGTCTGTTGATCGTGACCACACCGGACTGTCGCGACGAGGCCGAACGGCGGTTGCGCGCGGTGAGCCGCTACGGGCGGCTGGCGCGCTGGTCTCGGCGTACCGCCGAACCGGACTAACCGCGTTCGACGGACTAAATATCGGGCCGATGGTTGCGGAAGGTGACCGGGTAATGAGAATCCGGTACGCGTGGCGCATTGTCGCGCGCCAACGGGGTACGTATCCTTGACCACTCCGGAGTGCGTGGCGGGCGTGTCACGCGCCCGTTTTTGCATATGTAGGGAGCTGAGATGGCCGAGCGGGCGAGCGCTGCGCGGAAGGCCACGGCCAAGACCGCGTCCAAGGCCGCAGCGAAGAAGTCGGCGGTGACCAAGAAGGAAACCCCGGCACAGACCGGTACCAGATCCCGGGCTGGCGCGACCCGCGCCACGAAGTCCACCCGGGCCGGCAAGGCCGCGCCGGCGGCGAAGCCCACCAGGGCGACGACGTCGACCCGAGCCGCCAAGGCCGTACCGGCGACGAAGTCGGCGCGCGGCAGCAAGGTCACACCGGCCAGCAAGGCCACAGCGGCCAGCAAGGCCAGTTCGGCCCGCAAGGCCACACCGGCGGCGACAGCGACCCGAGCTCGCGGTAAGGCCGCGCGCAGCTCTACCAGGGAGGAGAAGGCGATCACCAGATCAGCCCCGACGAAGCGGAGCCGTTCGGCTGCCGACATGGAGAAGATTCGGGTCGCCCTCACCGAACGGCGTGACGAACTACGCGCCGAGCATGAGCAGACCCTGGTCGAGATCGCCGACCTGCAGCGGGAGCGGCTGACCGACTCGGCCGGCGACGACCAGGCCGACACCGGCACCAAGACCTTCGAACGCGAGCAGGAGATCTCCCTCGCCAACGGCATCCTGGAGCGGATCAACCAGGTGGAGCGCGCGCTGGAAAGGGTTGCGGAGGGCAACTACGGTAGCTGCGAGAAGTGCGGCAACCCGATCCCGGTCGAGCGTCTGGCGGCGTTCCCCTCGGCGACCCTGTGCATCCCCTGCAAGCAGCTCGAGGAGCGGCGCTGAGTACGGAGCAGGCGGCGGACCCGGCGGATGACTCCACTGTGGATGGATCTGCCTCCGGGCGGCGCCGGGCGATCGGTTGGCTGGCGGCCACTGCCCTCGTGGTGCTGGTCGCCGACCTGATCAGCAAGGTGGTCGCGGTGGCGGCCCTGGAAGGCCACGCCCCGGTACGCCTGCTGGGTGGCGCGGTCTATCTGGTGCTGACCCGCAACACCGGTGCGGCGTTCAGCCTCGGCCAGGGTTACACGATCGTGCTGACCGCGATCGCCGTGGTGGTGATCGCGGTGATCATCCGGTTCGCGCGCAGGCTCGCGTCCCGGCCGTGGGCGGTGGTTCTGGGCCTGATTCTCGGCGGTGCCGCCGGCAATCTGGTGGACCGGTTGTTCCGGGCCCCGGGCCCACTGCGGGGCGCCGTGATCGACTTCATCAGCGTCTTCGACGACGCCGGCGGCGTGTGGCCGGTGTTCAATCTCGCCGACTCGGCGTTGGTGCTCGGCGCGGTGACCGCGGTCGTGCTGGAGCTGACCGGCCGGCGGCTGGTCGGTGGCCCGATGCGAGACTCACAGGGTGACGACGCCGACAAGTAGCGCGCCGGGCGGCGAGCAGCGCTCCCTTCCGGTACCGGACGGGCTCGAAGGGGACCGGGTGGACCAGGCGGTCGCCCGGCTGTTCGGGTTGTCCCGTACGGTGGCCGCCGGCCTGGTGCAGGCGGGCGCGGTACGGCTCGACGGGCAGGTGCCGGCCAAGTCGGACCGGGTCAGCGCCGGGGTGTGGCTGGAGGCGACGCTGCCGGCCCCGGAATCGGTCGCGGCGCCGCCGGAGCCAGCTGACGTACCGGGGCTGTCGGTGGTCTACAGCGACGACGACATCGTGGTGGTGAGCAAGCCGGTCGGGGTCGCGGCGCATCCCAGTCCGGGCTGGACCGGTCCGACCGTGCTGTCGGGGTTGGCGGCGATGGGCCACCGGATCGCCACCGGTGGCGCCGCCGAGCGGCAGGGGATCGTGCACCGGCTCGACGTCGGTACCACGGGCACGATGGTGGTGGCCAAGAGCGAGCACGCGTACAGCTTCCTGAAGCGGGCGTTCAAGGCGCGCGAGGTGGACAAGCGCTACCACGCGGTGGTGCAGGGCCACCTCGACCCGCTCAGGGGCACCATCGACGCCCCGATCGATCGCCACCCGCGCCACGACTACAAGTGGGCGGTGGTCTCCGGTGGCAGGGAGAGCGTCACCCACTACGACACGATCGAGGGGTTTCCGGCGGCGAGTCTGGTCGACGTACGGCTGGAGACCGGGCGTACCCACCAGATCCGGGTGCACTTCTCGGCGATGCGGCATCCGTGCGTGGGAGATATGACATATGGGGCAGATCCCTCGCTGGCCGCACGGCTGGGGCTGGAGCGGCAGTGGCTGCACGCGCGCTCGCTGGGCTTCACCCATCCCACAACAGGGGCATACGTTCAGTTCTCAAGCGACTACCCTGATGACTTGTCACGGGCGCTCGAGCTGCTCCGTGGCGAGCCCTGAGCTGTCAGTAGGGGAGGTCGCGTGGGGGTCGGGGAGTTACTCCGGCAACTGGACGCCACGGTGCTGCCGCCGCTGAGCCGGGCGCTGTCGTGGTTCCTGCGCGGGGCGGTACGCCGCCGGTTGCTGCTCTCCGGCGGCGTGATCGCGGCGTTCGCGCTGCTGATGGCCTCGGTCTGGGCCGCGCGTCAGCCTCCGACCTCTCCGACTCCGGTCGGTCACCTGGTCCGGGTGGGGGTCTCCGACGGCCAGTCGGTCTCCTCGTACGCCGCCGAGTCGGAGAAGGAGCTGGCGGATCTGGCGCACACCGGCACGGGCCCGGCGTACGCGTTGGTGTCGTTCACCGCGTACCTCGCCCCGGACCGGTTCGGCGCCGTGCTGCGTGATGTGGAGGTGCACCGGGGGCACGCGCGGGCTCCGCTGCCGGGCGTCGCGACCGATGTGGTGGAGATCACTATCCGTACCATGCCGGGTGATCTCCGTACCGGGATGGCGGGTGTCGCCGAGGACAAGGCCGCGCTCGCCGAGGCGTACCGCCGGGACGCCGCCAAGCTGACCGGATCCAGCGAGGTGGAGCGATCGCAGCGCGAGAGCTACCAGACCAAGGCCGACAACGCGGCTGCCGAGGCGGCGGCGTACCAGTCGATGTGCTCCTGTCTGTACGCCGCGGTGGTACGCGGGACACCGAGCGCGCTCGACCGGTTGGGCCAGGCGGCCGGGGTACGAACGGTGGACCCGGCGCCGGAGGTGAGAGCCCTGGACCGTGCGGTGTTCGTGCCGCCCATTCCAGAAGATCCCGATAATTCCGAGCCGCCCCGGACCGGGTCACCGTCGCCGAGCCCATCGGGGGTACCGTCGGACACGCCGAGCCCGACAACTCAGCCCAGCGATTCCGCGTCGCCGTCGCCGTCGCCGAGCAAGCCGTCGTCGGCGAGCCCTTCGGGCAGCGGCACCAGCAGTTCCCACTCACCCGACGACACCGGGGAGGGGGTGGAACCTGAATCGGCGGAGACTTCGCCGGCGGTCCCCGGAACGGCCGGGTAGGTCGCCTCCGGGGCGTTGGCGGGCCCCGCTCGTTAACACTGATGTGGGCAAACGGACGGACCCAAGTCGGACCCGGCACTGTGGGAATCGGCCTGGTGTCCGTAGCCTGTTCGAAGCAGGTCTTCGTGGGAGGCAGATTTTGGAGCGGACCGACGGTGGGGGTTACCCCGCCGCACAGACGGGCCCGCAGCGGCATCCGGTGCTCGATCGGGCGCCAGACGGCCCGGGATACCCGGCGCCCGACTACGGCAGCTACCCCGCCAACGGCGGGGCGGCTCTGGTGCCCGCGGCAGCCGATCCGCCGGCTGACGGGCGGTCGCGGTTACGTCCGGTGATGTCGCGACCCGCCGCGCCCGCCAACCCGGTCGACCAGCTGATCGACACGCTGCGCTGCGACCTGGGCGGCTCACGGGTGCTCGCGTTCGCCAATCCGAAGGGCGGCGTACACAAGACCACGGCGTGCGTGCTGACCGCGGCGACGCTGGGCAGTGCCCGCGGCAAGGGCGTGCTGGCGTGGGACGACAACGAACTGCGCGGCACCCTGGGGCTGCGCGCCGGTACGGCGCGGCACGCGCGCACCGTACGTCACCTGCTGGCCGACCTACCGGACGTGGAGGCGGCCGGGCCACAGCTGGCCGAGCGGCTCGACGAGTACCTGCGGTACAGCGCGGACGGCTCCTTCGACGTGCTCTCCGGCGACGAGGATCCGCGGGTGGCCCGCAAGCTCGACCCGGAGGCGGTACGCCGGATCCTGGACATGCTCACCCGTACCCACGACATCGTGTGCGTCGACACCGGCAACAACGTGGAGAGCCCCAACTGGCTGACCGTGCTGCACTCCTGCGACCAGCTGGTGGTCACCACGGTGCCGCGGGAGGACGCCGCGTTCTCCGCCGACTGGATGCTCGACCTGTTGATCGAGGAGGGGCTGAGCAAGCTGGTGCAGGACGCGGTCACCCTGATCAGCTGCCCCACGCCGAACCGTACCGAGCTGCACGACGACCTGGTGGCGCACTTCTCGATGCGTACCAAGCAGGTCGTCGTGGTGCCGTACGACCCGGCGCTGGAGCCCGGCTCGATGATCGAGTATTCGGCACTGCACCCGGCGACCCGGATGGCGTGGCTGCGCGCCGCGGCGGCGATCACGGAGAAGTTCGTCCAGTAGTACGCGCGTCCGCGTGACGCTTCGGGTGTCGTCCAGCGGCTCGCCGCAGCGGTTGTCGATCCTGTCGGTGGCCGGCGTTAGGGTGGCTCCGGCGACGACATCACGGGAGGTCCGACACGCTGTGCCGACCGACAACTTCGTGCATCTGCACGTACACACCGAGTATTCGATGCTCGACGGTGCGGCGCGGCTGAAGGACCTGTTCGCCGAGTGTTCCCGGATGGGGATGCCGGCGCTGGCGATGACCGACCACGGCAACCTGTTCGGGGCCTACGACTTCTACCAGCAGGCCACCGCCGCCGGGGTGAAGCCGATCATCGGCCTGGAGGCGTACCAGGCGCCCGGAAGCCGGTTCGGGCGGGAGCGGGTGCGCTGGGGCACCGCGCCCGGCGGCGACGGGGAGAACGACGTCTCCGGCGGCGGGGCGTACACCCACCTGACGCTGCTGGCGTACAACGCCGAGGGGCTGCGCAACCTGTTCCGGCTCTCGTCGAAGGCGTGGCTGGAAGGGTTCTACCGGGCCGCCCGGCTGGACAAGGAGATCCTCGCCGAGCACAGCGCAGGGCTGATCGCCACCACCAGCTGCCCGTCCGGAGAGATTCAGACCCGGCTGCGCCGTGGTGAGTACGACCTGGCCCGCCAGGCCGCCGGGGAGTACCGCGACATCTTCGGCACGGAGAACTTCTTCTGCGAGCTGATGGACCACGGGATCGGCATCGAGTCCGCCGCCCGGGACGGGCTCACCAAACTCAAGCAGGACCTCGACCTGCCGTGGCTGGCCACCAACGACCTGCACTACACCTACGCCAAGGACGCCACCGCGCACGAGGCACTGCTCTGCGTGCAGTCCGGCAGCACCCTCGCCGACCCCAACCGGTTCAAGTTCGGCGCCCAGGACTTCTACCTCAAGTCGGCCGAGGAGATGCGGCACACCTGGCGGGAGATCCCGGAGTCGTGTGACAACACCCTGCTGGTCGCCGAGCGGGTGGGCGACTACGCGGAGGTGTTCGCCCCGCGCGACCTGATGCCGGAGTTCCCGGTTCCGGAGGGTCACACCACCGAGAGCTGGCTGCGTGAAGAGGTGCACCGGGGGCTGGAGCGCCGTTTCCCGGCCGGAGTGCCCGACGAACACCGCGGGCAGGCCGACTACGAGCTCGACGTGATCATCCAGATGGGCTACCCGGGATACTTCCTGGTCACCGCCGACCTGGTGCGTCACGCGAAGGAGGTCGGGATCCGGGTCGGTCCTGGGCGTGGTTCGGCGGCCGGCGCGCTGATCGCGTACGCGTTGGAGATCACCGAGCTGGATCCGCTCGCGCACGGGCTGATCTTCGAGCGGTTCCTCAACCCCGAGCGGGTCTCGATGCCCGACATCGACCTGGACTTCGACGAGCGCCGGCGCGGCGAGATGATCCGGTACGCCACCGAGCGGTACGGCGAGGAGCGGGTCGCGCAGATCATCACGTACGGCACCATCAAGGCGAAGGCGGCGGTCAAGGACGCCTCCCGGGTGCTGGGTTACCCGTACGCGCTGGGAGACCGGATCACCAAGGCGATGCCGCCCGCGGTGATGGGCAAGGACATCCCGCTCGGCGGCATCTTCGACCCCGACCACAAGCGGTACGGCGAAGCCGTCGAGTTCCGCCAGCTGTACGAATCCGAGCCCGACGTACAGAAGGTGGTCGACACCGCCCGCGGCCTGGAGGGGCTCAAGCGGCAGTGGGGGGTGCACGCCGCCGGCGTCATCCTGTCCAAGGACCCGCTGATCGACGTCTGCCCGATCCTGCGCCGCCCCCAGGACGGCGCGATCATCACGCAGTGGGACATGGGGGCCAGCGAGAACATCGGCCTGCTGAAGATGGACTTCCTGGGGCTGCGCAACCTCACCGTGATGGACGACTGCCTGCTCTCCATCAAGGCCAACCGGAGTCGCGAGCTGCAGCTGGAGACCCTCACGCTCGACGACTCCAAGACCTACGAGCTGCTCTCCCGCGGTGACACGCTCGGGGTCTTCCAGCTCGACGGCGGGCCGATGCGCTCGCTGCTGCGGGCGATGGCACCGGACAACTTCGAAGACATCTCCGCGGTGCTGGCGCTGTACCGGCCCGGCCCGATGGGCGCCAACGCGCACAACGACTACGCCGACCGCAAGAACGGCCGGCAGCAGGTCAGCCCGATCCACCCCGAGCTGGCAGAGCCGCTCGCCGAGATCCTGGACGACACGTACGGCCTGATCGTCTACCAGGAACAGGTGATGGCGATCGCGCAGAAGGTGGCCGGGTACTCGCTCGGCAAAGCCGACCTGCTGCGCCGGGCCATGGGCAAGAAGAAGAAAGAGATCCTGGACAAGGAGTTCGAGCCGTTCGCCGCCGGCATGCGCGCCAACGGCTACTCCGACGCGGCGATCACCAAGCTCTGGGAAATTCTGGTCCCGTTCTCCGACTACGCGTTCAACAAGGCCCACACCGCCGGGTACGGGCTGGTCAGCTACTGGACCGCGTACCTGAAGGCGAACTATCCCGCCGAGTACATGGCGGCGTTGCTGACCAGCGTCGGCGACGACAAGGACAAGATGGCGATCTACCTCGCCGAATGTCGTCGCAAGCACATCAAGGTGCTGCCGCCCGACGTGAACGAGTCGGACGGGCAGTTCACGCCGGTCGGCGACGACATCCGGTTCGGGCTGGCGGCGGTACGCAACGTCGGTGCCGGGGTGGTGGAGTCGATCCGGCGCAGCCGTACCGCTCAGGGGCGGTTCACCGACTTCTACGACCTCCTGCGCAAGATCGAGCCGCAGGCGTGCACCAAGAAGGTCGTGGAGTCGCTGATCAAAGCGGGCGCGTTCGACTCGATGGGCCACACCCGCAAGGGGCTGCTCGCCGTACACGCCGCCGCTGTCGAGTCGTTCATGCAGCTCAAACGCAACGAGGAGCACGGCCAGTACGACCTGTTCGGCAGCGCGTTCGGTGGGGATGACACAGCGGCCGACGCCGGTCTGACCGTGACCCCGGCGATCCCGGGCGATGAGTGGGAGAAGACCGACCTGCTCACCTTCGAGCGGGAGATGCTCGGGCTCTACGTCTCCGACCACCCGCTGCTCGGTGTGGAGCAGGCGCTGGCCGCCGCCGCCGACATGCCGGTCTCCCAGCTGTCGGACGAGTCGGTGACCGACGGGGCGCAGGTCACCATCGCCGGGATCCTCTCCGGGGTCTCGCGCCGGGTCACCAAGCAGGGCCGCAGCTGGGCTTCGGCGAGCCTGGAGGACCTCGAGGGCGCCGTCGAGGTGCTGTTCTTCCCCAACACGTACGAGCTGGTGGGCTCCTACATCGCCGAGGACGCGATCGTGGCGGTCAAGGGCAGGGTGGATCGGCGGGAGGACGTACCCCGGCTGATCGCCGCCGACCTCTCGCTGCCGGATCTGGCGGTCGGCGCCGACGCCCGGCCGGTGGTGCTCTCGCTGCCCGCCGCGCGGGTGGTGCCGCAGCTGGTGGACAAGCTCAAGGACGTACTGACCAGCCATCCCGGCGGCGCCGAGGTGCAGCTGAAGCTGGTCAACGGCTCGCGTACCACGATGCTGCGGTTGGGGCCGCTGCGGGTGGACTCCTCGCCAGCGCTGATGGCGGACCTGAAGGCGTTGCTGGGGCCGCAGGCGGTGGCGGGATGAGCGAGCTTGCGAGCGAATCGACGGCACTGTGCCGGCGCGAAGCGCCGCCCGAGCGAAGCGAGGGTGTGCGATGAGCGCGGACCGTGGTGATGCCGCTCCTGCCTCGTGGGGGCCGCCGATGGGCGCGGCGCCGGTCGGGCCGTATGGGCCGCCGCCTCAGGGTGTGCCGCCCCCGTATGGGCCGCCGCCTCAGGGCATGCCGCCCCCGTACGGCATGCCGCCCCCGTACGGGATGCCGCCCCCGTACGGGATGCCGCCCCCGTACGGGATGCCGCCCCCTTACGGGATGCCGCCGGCACCCTGGCCGGCACCGGAGCGCCCGGACCCACGTCCCGGCTGGTCCGGCGACCTGGTTGCGGCGACCGTGACGATGGTCGCGGTGACGGCGTTCGGAGTGCTCTGGGGAGTGCTCTGGCAGGTGATCACGCCGGGCGCCGAGATCGTGATGACCGCCGACGGCCCGGTGCACGGCAACGCGTCGTCGGAGGCGTACTTCGCCGACGACGGCTGGTTCGCCGCGCTGGGCGCCGTGGTCGGGGTGCTGGCCGCGCTGGGCTGCTGGGCGCTGGCGCGCCGGTACCGGGGCCCGCTGGTGCTGCTCGGGCTGATCGCCGGGTGCGTGATCGGGGCGGTGGTGGCGTGGCAGGTGGGGCGCCACATCGGCCTGCCGGAGTTCCAGGCGCTGATCGACCACGCGCCGGTCGGGGACTCCTTCCGGCGCCCGGCGAGACTGGCCGCGCACGGGTTGCTGGGGGTGCCCGGGTTCACCGCCGCCTTCACGTACACCCTGCTGGCGGGCTGGTCCCGGTACGCCGGGCTGCGTCCCAGCAACGTGCCTGACTGGCAGGTGCCGGTCCGGTCCTGACGCGTCGCGTGGTGTGTGTCTCGTGAGGTGATACGCGTGCGTCCGTAACGTGGGACGACAGTAGACTCGACGGGTGCTCACCCGCATCGATCTCACCGAGTCGACCGCCGACCCGCGGGGCATGCTGCCGCGTGCCCAGCTCGACGTCACCGCCGCGATCGAGAAGATCCGCCCGGTGGTGGAGGCGGTGGCCGAGCATGGTGGCGCCGCGGTGCGGGACGCGACGCGGCGCTTCGACGGAGTCGAGCTGGACACGCTGCGGGTCCCCGCGGCGGCGCTGACCGCCGCCGCCGAAGCACTCGATCCGGCGGTACGCGACGCGCTGCGGGTCGCGATCGAGCGGACCCGGAAAGTGCACGCCGACCAGCGGCGTACCGACGTGACCACGCAGGTGGTGCCGGGCGGCACCGTCACCGAGCGCTGGGTCCCGGTCGAGCGGGTCGGGCTGTACGTGCCCGGCGGGCTCGCGGTCTACCCGTCCAGCGTGGTGATGAACGTGGTGCCGGCCCAGACCGCCGGCGTCGAAGGGATCGCGGTCGCCAGCCCACCCCAGAAGGACACCGGGCTGCCGCACCCGCTGGTGCTCGCCGCGTGCGCGCTGCTCGGCGTCGACGAGGTGTACGCCGTCGGCGGCGCCCAGGCGATCGCGATGTTCGGGTACGGCGTCGGCGGCGACCGGCCGGAGGACACCTGCCCGCCGGTCGACCTGATCACCGGGCCCGGCAACATCTGGGTCACCGCCGCCAAGCGGCTGCTGCGCGGCCTGGTCGGGATCGACTCCGAGGCCGGTCCGACCGAAATCGCGATCCTCGCCGACGACACCGCCGACCCGGTGCACGTCGCCGCCGACCTGATCAGCCAGGCGGAGCACGATCCGCTCGCCGCGAGCGTGCTGGTGACGCCGTCGGCCGGGCTCGCCGACGCCGTGGACACAGAGTTGAAGGCGCAGGTCGCCGCCACCAGGCACACCGAGCGGATCACCGAGGCGCTGACCGGCCGGCAGTCCGGCACCGTCCTGGTCCGCGACCTCGATCAGGGGATCGCGGTGGTCGACGCGTACGCCGCCGAGCACCTGGAGATCCAGACCCGCGATGCACGGTCCGTCGCCGGGCGGGTGCGCAACGCCGGCGCGATCTTCGTGGGCCCGTACGCCCCGGTGAGCCTCGGCGACTACTGCGCCGGGTCGAACCACGTACTGCCCACGGGAGGGTGCGCCCGCCACTCCAGCGGGCTGTCGGTGCAGACCTTCCTGCGCGGCGTCCACGTCGTGGAGTACACCGAGGCGGCGCTCGCCGAGGTCGCCGACCACGTGATCGCGCTCGCCACCGCCGAGGACCTTCCGGCGCACGGCCAGGCGGTGGCGGCAAGGACCCGGCGATGAACCTCGAGGACCTGCCGCTGCGGGACGAGCTGCGCGGCCGCAGCCCGTACGGCGCGCCGCAGCTCGATGTGCCGGTGCGGCTCAACACCAACGAGAACTCCTACCCGCTGCCGGAGCCGGTGGTCGACGCGGTCCTGGCAGCCATCAGGGGCGTACTGCGGGACCTCAACCGGTACCCGGACCGGGACGCGGTCGCGCTGCGGGAGGACCTGGCGGCGTACCTGGGGCACGGGTTGACCGGCGCGCACACCTGGCCGGCGAACGGCTCGAACGAGATTCAGCAGCAGCTGCTGCAGGCCTTCGGCGGGCCGGGCCGCTCCGCGCTCGGCTTCACCCCCAGCTACTCGATGCACCCGCTGCTGGCGCTCGGCACCGGCACCGGCTGGATCGAGGGGGCGCGCAACCCGGACTTCGGCATCGACACCGACGCCGCCATCGCGCAGCTCGCCGAGCACCGCCCCGACGTGGTGTTCCTCTGCTCCCCGAACAACCCCACCGGCACCGCGCTGGACCCCGCAACGGCGCGTGCGGTGCTCGACGCCGCGCCGGGGATCGTGGTGGTCGACGAGGCGTACGCGGAGTTCGCCCGGCCCGGCACCCCGAGCGCGTTGACGCTGCTGCCCGACCACCCCCGCCTGGTCGTGACCCGGACGATGAGCAAGGCGTTCGCGTTCGCCGGGACCCGGCTGGGGTATCTGGCCGCCCACCCCGCGATCGTGCAGGCGCTGCAGCTGGTACGGCTGCCGTACCACCTCTCGGCGCTCACCCAGGCCGCGGCGCGGGCCGCGCTGGCACACGCCGAGGCCACCCTGGCCACGGTCGAGGCCATCAAGCAGCAGCGGGACCGGCTGGTACGTGAGCTGACGGCGCTGGGCCTCGACGTTGCCCCGAGCGACGCCAACTTCGTGCTGTTCGGTACGTTCGGCGACCAGCAGCTGATCTGGCAGCGGTTGCTGGACCACGGTGTCCTGGTACGCGACGTCGGGCTGGCCGGCTGGCTGCGGGTCACGGCCGGCACCGAAGCGGAGACCACCGCGTTCCTGGACGCGATGGCCACGGTGTGGAAGGAGAGCCGATGAGCCGCACGGGAGCCGTGGAGCGCACCACCGGCGAGACCAAGGTGAAGGTGTCCGTCGACCTCGACGGCACCGGCGCCGGTGACATCGAAACCGGAGTCGGCTTCTACGACCACATGCTGCACCAGCTCGCCAAGCACGGCGGCTTCGACCTGTCCGTCCACACCGAGGGCGACCTGCACATCGACGCCCACCACACCATGGAGGACACCGCGATCGCGCTCGGCCAGGCGTTCGCGGCCGCGCTCGGAGACAAGACGGGGGTACGCCGCTTCGGCGACGCCGTGGTGCCGCTCGACGAGGTGCTGGTGCAGGCGGCGGTCGACCTGTCCGGGCGGCCGTACGTGGTGCACGAGGAGCCGGCCGGGCTGGCGCCGTACATCGGACAGGTCTACCCGACCAGCATGACCCGGCACATCCTGGAGTCGTTCGGGCACCACGCCCGCGTCACGTTGCACGTCAGGGTGCTGCGGGCGTCCAACCCCGGGCAGCAGCCCGACGCGCATCACGTGGTGGAAGCTCAGTTCAAGGCGTTCGCGCGGGCGCTGCGGGACGCCGTGGCCTACGACGGGCGGGCCGGCGTACCAAGCACGAAGGGTGTGCTGTGAGCGCGTTGGCGCCGATCCTGCTGCTGGCGGTGGCGGGCATGCTGGCCGGTGGCGCGTGGTCGCTGCGCAAGCAGGGCGCGGGCGGCGTGGCCATCGGGGTCACCGCACTACTGGCGGTGCTGGCGTTCGCCGGCGGCGTGCTGTGGCTGCTCCCGGAAGGGTTCTTCGGATGAGCCCTCGCGTGGTGGTGCTCGACTACGGCTCCGGCAACCTGCGCTCGGTGGAGCGCGCGCTCGCCCGGGTCGGCGCGGAGGTCACCGTCACCCCGGAGCTCGAGCCGGCGGCGAAGGCGGACGGCCTGGTCGTGCCGGGCGTCGGTGCGTTCGCCGCCTGCATGGCCGGGATCGAGACCGCGGGTGCCCGGTCCCTGATCGCCGACCGGTACGCTGCCGGCGCCCCGATCCTGGGTATCTGCGTCGGGATGCAGGTGATGTTCGGCTCCGGCGCCGAGCACGGCGTTGTCACCAAGGGGCTCGGCCTGCTCGACAGCGAGGTCACCCGGCTGACCGCGCCCCGCGTGCCCCACATGGGATGGAACACCGTGACCGCGCCCGCCGACTCAGCGCTGTTCGCCGGACTGCCGGCCGACGCCCGGTTCTACTTCGTCCACTCGTACGCGCCGCGCTCCACCGCCGCGCTGCAGGCCGCCGCACGGGTGACCACCGCCGCGCACGGCGGCGAATTCGTCGCCGCGGTGGAGCAGGGACCGCTGTGGGCCACCCAGTTCCACCCCGAGAAGTCCGCCGACGCCGGCGCCGCGCTGCTGGCCAACTGGATCGGCACACTGCGGTGAGGCGGCGACGTGGCTAGCCGGGAACGCGCACAGCGGCGGGCACAGCGGCTGGCCGAGGGCGCCGCACGGC
>JBOGDE010000141.1:0-14032 GCA_050701695.1 Micromonosporaceae bacterium | reverse complement strand
CTGCGCGCCGCACTCGAAGCCGAGATCGCCGAAGATGTCACTGCCGCATGCGATGATCACAACGTGACCGCAGCTGATGATCACACTCGGGCCGCCACCGAAGTTCCACGGGACTCGGGACATCCTCGGTGATCACGTCAGGCTGCTTGTGTGGGCTGGATCGTGACTTGGTAGCCGAGTTGGTGGAGTTGGTCGATCAGTCGTCGGGTTTGCCTGGCCTTGCCGTGGGCGCCGAGACGTTCGATGAAGTGTTCGGCGCCGAGGTCGTGGTAGGCGACGTCACGGGTGAGCATGATCCAGGCGGCGATGAGGACGGAGTGGCCGACGGCGACGAGGGCGCGTTTCTTGCCGCGACGGCTGGCGATACGCCGGTAGCGGGCGGCCAGATACGTGCCCTTGGTCCGGGCGGCGGAGACCGCGACCTGACCCAGCACGGCCTTCAGCCAGGGGTCGCCGTGGCGGGTGCGGCCGGGTTTGGTGGTCGCGCCGGACTGGTTGTTACCCGGGCACATCCCGGCCCAGGAGGCCAGATCACCGGCGGAGGGGAACCGGGTGGGGTCCGCGCCGATCTCGGCGAGGATCACCTCGGCGGCTCGGCCGCGGGCGCCGGGGATGGTGGCGATGAGGTCGAGTTGGCGGCGAAAGGGCTGCACTGCCTGGTCGATCTGCTTACCGAGCCGGTCCTCCATCGCCACGCAGGCGTCGATGCGGTCGAGCATCGCACGGACCAGAAACGCGTGGTGGGCGGTGAACCGGCCGGTCAACGCCTCGACCAGTACGGGTCGCTTGCCGCGCATGCTGCCCAACGCCAACTCCGCCAACACGCTCGGATCGCGTTCCCCGGCGATCAGTGCCTCCAACATGGCCCGGGCGGACTTGCCGGTCAGATCCGAGACGACCACCGACAACTTGATCCCGGCGTCTTCGAGGAACTTCTCCAACCGCTGCACCTCCCGGGTGCGTTCCCGCACGATCTCGGTGCGGTAGCGGGTCAGGTCCCGCAACTGCCGGATCGGTTCCGGTGGCACGAAGCTGGGTCGCACCAGGCCGTGCTCGACCAGCTCAGCGATCCACTCCGCGTCCTTGACATCGGTCTTACGACCCGGCACCGCCTTCATGTGCCGGGCGTTGAGCAGCCAGCACTCCATGTCGTGTTCGAGCAGGTAGAACACCGGCTTCCAGTACGCCCCGGTGGCCTCCATCCCGACCACCGTGACCCGCTCGGCCATCAACCAGTCCCGCATCGCCAGCAGGTCGTTGGTCATGGTCGAGAACGTGCGCACCTCCCGGCGGCGGCGCCGCCCCGGGCCGGGTATCCGGATGCACACCTTCACATCGGCCTTGCCGATGTCAATGCCCGCGCACCGCTCATGGATCATCTCCATCGCCGCCGCACCTCCTCCCCACCGCGAACCGACCAGACGAACCGCCGGCGGGGACCACACAGGGCAAAGAGTCTGATACGCGTGCTCGAAGCAACAGTTCCGGGTGCCTGTCAAACCGGTCCCCAGCGTCCTACTAACCCACGGGCTCGGACAGCGCCAAGAGCAGACGACGTCAGCCGGACGGCCCGAGCCCGATTTTCACCCGCTCAGGGTCGCGCCGCCAGGCGCACGAACTCCTAACCCGCAGGCGCGATGGTCTGCGGTCAGCTGCCGACAGCCCCGACTAGCACGAAACACAGGTCAGAAGGCCATACCCGGCGCCGGGCCACGACACCGAGTGCGGAACGTGCGACACTGACGTGACGCCAGCCGTCCACAAGAGACATAAAACAAAATCGCCTGACCAGCGTCTCCGCAGGTCAGGCGCTTTTGATCTTGCGCGCCCAAAGGGATTCGAACCCTAACCTTCTGATCCGTAGCGGGCCCGGGATCAGATGCTCTCTCTTGGCCCTGACAACGTCACTCGCAGTGCCGCTCCGTAGGGCTGAGTCCACAGGGCCGCCACTGCGTTTCCGCTGGTCCGGGCGCTCAGCCGGGCCGAACCCGCCGCCTTCGAAGCGAGCCACCGGCAACGGCGTGCCCGAACAGCGCCCGTCGTGCTGCTTCGTTCGCAAACATCTGAGCACCACACCCTTCCTGGGGCTGAGGAGTTCAAGGATTACGTGCCGTCCACAGAAAGGTCGCCTGCTGTAAGGTCTGAGATCGCCCGTCAGCGGTGCTGCCGACCACGCGGGAGCTTGGGGTGGAGTGTGGGCGATTCGGTTGACACGGGAAGTGGAAGGGCCGCCGCCCTCGGACTGCTTGCTGAGGTGGACCTGACCTTCAGCGGGGCCGGAAACCTGTACGCCACGCACGGGCTTCATGCTTTCGCAGCCCGCTGTCCGCCGCCGTTGGTGGATTGGGCGATCAACAGCTACTCCCAGCCGGGCGGCATGGTCCTCGACCCGATGGCCGGCAGCGGCACCGCCCTGGTGGAGGCAAGTCTACTGGGACGCCGCGGACGCGCCGCCGACATTGATCCGCTGGCGCGCCTGATCAGCAAGGCGAAGGCCACGTGTGTGGACCTTGATGGGTACGACAAGGCGACCGCAGAGATCGACAGGCTGCTTAACGCAGCGGTGTTGGACGACAGTTGGCGTCCTGCCCTACCCAATTGGGACTACTGGTTCAGGGATGACGTTGCGAGCGATCTGGCCCGCCTGCGGGAGGCAATCCCGGTCGCCGCGACGGACACCGACATCAGGGACCTGCTGTGGGTGGTGTTCTCGTCCCTGATAGTTGGCCGGACGTCTGTCGCCAACGCGCGCGACCTGGTGCACTCGCGCCACCACTATCGAGAATGGACCGAAAACCCGGACGCGCCGAAACGGTTTCGTCGAAGGGCCGGCCAGGTGCGCCGGATGATGCACGAGTACGGCGAGGAGCTGCGGCGGCGGGGCGTGGTCGACCCGGATCTCGCCATGGTCGGTGGCGACGCGCGCGCGGTCTCGGTCGAGGCAGACTCAGTCGACCTCGTGTTCACCTCGCCGCCGTACTGCTCCGCCCTGGACTACACCCGTGCGCACCTGTTCGCGGTGGCGTGGATGCCTGATGTGCTCGGCGTTAGTGTCGAGGAGTATCGGACTCTCGGACGAAGCTATGTTGGCAGCGAGCGAGCGCCGCTGTTCGAGGCCGGACCTGGTCGGGCAGCCCCTCCCCCATTGGGCGTCGGGTCGGTGGATCGCATCGTTGCCGACCTGATGCCTGACCCCAAGCGGGCATGGATCGTCTACCGCTATTTCCGGGACATGGCGCAGGTCATCGCCGAGTGTGCGCGGGTTACCCGGTCTGGCGGATACGTGGTGTTCGTCGTATGCCCGTCGAACATCCGGCGGATGGCTATCCCCACACATCGGCTCTTGGTGGATTTGGCGAACGCCGCGCCATCCGATCGACGTTTGGAACTCGTCGGCTGCCGGGAGCGCACAATCCATGACCACCGTCGGGTCATGCCATACCTGGAGACGGCCTTCGGGCAGCGCCAGGCACGCACCTGCCCACTGATTTTCTTCAAGGCGTCCTTGCTGATCGCGGGCAGGAACGAGGTGAACATCCTCCCCCGTCTGTCCCGCGCCCCGCGACCACGGAAGGTGAACCCGAGGAACGTGAAGGCGGTGTGGTCGTACGAGCCACGCCGTCTGTCGTCCCGGCAGTACACGATCCTGGTCTTGTCCGGGTGCAACTCCAGGCCGACCTCGCGCATCCGCTCGGCGAGCGCCGCCAGCACCTGGCGGGCTTGGCGCTCGGTGACGCAGTGGATGACCGCGTCGTCCACGTAGCGCTCGAACCGGACGGCCGGGAACTCCCGGGCCATCCACGCGTCGAACGCGTGGTGCAGAAACAGATTCGCGATCACCGGTGAGACCGCGGAACCTTGCGGGGTCCCCCGGTCTCGTTCCTGGACGGCACCGTCGGGCAGCACCAGCGGCGCGGCGAGCCACCGCTTGACATACAGCGCCACCCACGGCAGGTCGCACACCGCCTCCACCGCCTTGGCCATCAGGCCCCACGGAACAGAGTCGAAGAACTTCCGGATGTCCAAATCAATCACCCAGTCCGTCTTCCAGCACCGTTCCCGGCACGCGGCCACCGCGTCCAGCGCGGAACGCCCCGGTCGGTAACCATAGGAGTCGGGGTGGAAGACCAGCTCGGCCCTCACCTCGATCTCCTTGGCCGCCACCGTTTGCGCCACGCGATCCGCGACCGAGGGCACGCCTAGAATCCTCATGCCCCCTCCATGCGGCTTGGCGATCTCGACCGCGCGCACCGGCGGCGGGAAGTACGTCCCCGAAGACATTCGATTCCAGATCTTGTAGAGGTTGCCCTTCAGATCCTTCTCGAACTCCTCGACCGACACACCGTCCACCCCGGGCGCGCCCTTGTTCGCCTTGACCTTCTCCCACGCCTCCCAGACAGCCCGCTTCGAGATCTGAAACGGCTTGCCTGACGATCTCAGCTCGTCCACGCGACTCCTCCCGGAGAACTTCCGGTTGATCGAACAAACAGCCACGGACGACCCGGCCCCTTCGCTCCACCCTCATTACAAGGGCCTCAGCACTACTACGAGCCGGTCCGCCGGCGCGTCCGGCATCGGTACTCAACCCCTCACGGCTTCGGGCCGCTTGGAGCGCTCCCTCTCACCCACCCAGCCGGGGCGGGCAGTATCCGGACGCGCCTTCTCCTGTTCCACTCGGACGCGGCAGACCAGGCTCGCGCCACCTCCATGCCGGACACCGCCTGGCCAATCAGCGGACACCCGCCAGGCTCATCCCGGAACTTTCCCCACGCCCCGGTTTCGATGCCATCCTCTGAGTTTCGACACGTCAGCGGTGGTTCACTCGCGTTCGCCTTCCTGGTCCCCACCTGACGCCATCACGGACGCCTTTTCCCCAACGCTCACCACGACGGTCTTCAGCCAACGCAGCATGGGGCGGTTTGAAGCCTCCCTCCGCAGGGCGACTCCGAAGGGCCACAACCTTCATCATCCGAGCAGCATCGCTCCAGATCATTCGCCTACATCGAACTCTCCTTCACGTTCAGGACACACGGGGAACCTCAACCCGCGGTGGTCAGCAGCTTCGCGGCTGCGGGTACTGATATCGAGGCGCCGCACCGCGGCCCGTCCCAACGCGCCTCGAGCTCGTCTTCAGATGCGGGCGTGTGCTTTGAGGGTTTGGTTCAGGCCCGGAGCGCGCACCGACTTGATGCTGTCGGCGAATGCAGCGTGGATGTCCCTTGCTGCTGCACGTGGCAGGCCCTGCTTCAGCCTGTCGGGCCTGCCACGTGACCTGGGAGGGGACACGATGTACGTCAGGCTTTCATCGGACCGCACGGCACATCCCGTTGGCGTCTCCGACGTAGGTGTGGACCTGGCGGGGACTCTGTTGCGGGCACCGTTATGCGAGATTGCCGCCGTTGACCGCACCACGGGTTTAGTGCGTGACCCGCACATATTCGTCGAGGTAGATAGTGAGCTGGTCGCGGAGGTGTCAGCGGCACGACTGGTTCTCGTGCCCGATGATCGCGTGGTGGCGCTTCTTGTGCACCAGGACAGCGGCCGGGCAGTCCTGGTCGGGCCCTTCGCGAGCCCGACGATGGCGCGCGGCTGGTGGGATCCAGCGACCAATGTGCTGGCAGGGTCTGGCGGCCTTCGCTTCATCGAGTTCCCGCTACGACCTGTTGACGGCGTGACCAACGGCTAGCAACGGCAAGTGGCGGCTAGAGGTGGCACACCGTGCACCCTGCAGCATCGTCTTCCTCATCGAGGGCGTCGGAGAGCACCTCGATGAGGGGTAGGTTGGGGCGAGCCCGTCGCGCCGCGCGGGCCAGCGAGTCTTGGTGTCGCTGTTGGATCTCCTCGCGGCGAGCGATCAGTTCACGTAGGGATTCGCCTTGCGACCAGGTGTATTGCCGGCCCTGCATGGCAGTCGCCTCAAAGTTGACCTTGTCCTCGTATTCGATGGCGCGTTGGAACAGGTCAGGGTGGCGGTCGGCGAGACCAACCCATTCGTGTTTGCGTTGGAAGAAGCAGAAGTAGCAGCCTGAACGGGTGCGCCATTGGTAGTAGTCCGGCAGCCCGATCCCGGCCTCGTCGAGGATCTGGTTGACGCCCTCGCGGTCGATGCCATCCTCGCGGAACGGGAACACGGCCTTGATGTTGGGTTTGGTGCTGACGTAGCCGAGACGGTTCTCGTCGGCACGGATCGCGACATAGGAGATCGCGGGGTCGTCGCCGATCCACTCTTCCAGCGGCTTGATTTTCAGATTCTTGGTGCACCAGCGCATGCTGGGGCTAGGCAGGGTGCCTTGGTAGATCTGCAGCCAGTGGTCGAATTCGCGGCTGGCGTTGAGCCGGACGATGGGTTTGCCGAGGGCGGCTTCCAGCTTGTTGAGGTAGTCGTAGGTTTCGGGGAGTTCGGCGCCGGTGTCGCAGAAGAAGTACTCCATCTCCGGGACGCGGCTCCGCATGTGGATCGCTAGGGCTGAGGAGTCCTTCCCGCCGGATATGCCCAGGACGTGACGCACCTGCTTCTTGCTTTGCTCAGTCATGAAGCGGCCTCCTTGGCGATCGAGGGGTCAGCGGAGGGCAAAGTGAGGTCGGTTTCTGCGGCGAGCAGTTGTTGGGCGAGGGCGGCGAGCAGCATGCGGTCGCCGCCCGAGCCGAGTTGTTCTCGGGCGGTGGCGATGACGCTTGAGGCGATGGACTCGACAAGGTCACGTTGTGAGTCGGAGATATGCACGTAGGCGTGTTCTTCGTGGCCGTCCTCACGAGTGAGCGAGAGTAGGTGAGCGGTGAAGGGCTCGCCGTCCTGGGACACGCGCGCCTCGTCGTGCAGGAGCGCGACGCGGTCGAGGGCGCGGGCGAGTGCCTTGGCTTGTTGCGGGAACGCGTCAGCGTCGATGTCGCGCCAGTCTCCTGGGCCGCGGCCGGCGATGCGGACCACGAGGGGGTCGAGCCAGTCCTCGTCGGGCAGCTCGGTGTTCTGCGCCATGCTGATCAGACCCCGGAGGCGGGGTTCGACGAGCACAGCGTCGGCAAGGCGTCGGGTACGGGCTGCGAGGTCTTGACGCAGGGTTCGCAGGTCTGCCGGAAGACCGAATGCTTCCGCGATCGCGTCGCGGATGCGGGTCCGCAGTCGGTGGTCGATGCCGGCGATCTCTTTCAGCGCTTCGGCGAGCGCGTCCGCGTAGGCTTCGGCGGCTCTCTTGTCGATCTTCTGCTTGGCTGTTATCGGGGGCAAATCCAGTGCTTCGGGCAGGTCGTGGAAGAGAAGTGTGTCGGGTTCCCGCGCTTGTAGCAGTGCGGCACGCACGGCGTGTGCCCTCTCGCTGATGCGTTTGGTGTGGCGGGCGAATGTGCTGAGGCCACGTGCGTGGTCAAGGATCGTGCGCGCTACTTGCAGCAGTCCGGCGTTTCTGACGCCGGCGCGGGGCTTTTCAGCCGTGTCGATGTCCAGTCGGGCTGCGATGGTGGTCAGGGCGGCGTGGCGTTGCCCGGTGTGGTGAGCCAGTGCCTTGACGGCGAACTTCTCTGGTGCCTTGACCATGCGTTCGACGAACGCTTCGGTCAGACGAGGTTGGTAGGTGCCTTCGTCGTAGACGGCGAGGTCGTTTCCGTCGAGGATCAAGGCGGCGAGGACGACGACGGGCACTACTCCGGCCTTGATGCCGTGCGGCGGGGCCATCAGTTTCTCGAACACGGTATCGAGAGGGGTTAGCGACTCGGCAGAGCGGATGGCCTGCTGCAGCGCGGCCCAGGCGGGCGCGAGCGTGGAGTCGCCTGGCGGCGGTGTGTAGCCGTAGTGCTCGCCGCTGTCAGTTGCGGCGTCGTCGATGCGCTGGTGGAGTCCGAGGTATTCGAGCACGCCTCCGTACATGGCGCGTTCGGGGCCGTATCCCTGGATGCCGAGGTGCTGCTCGTGTGGTCGGCGGAGCATCGCGATCATCAGTTCGCGGCGTGCCTTGGCGCCTTGGCTGGTGAGCTGGTGCCGGCCGAGCATCTCGTTGCGGACGTGGGGTGTGTGCGGGTAGATCTCGTCGCAGGCGGCTGAGACGAGGCCTGAGAAGCTTCGGGCTTCCAGGCTTGCCTCAGTGTTCCAGAGGGTTCCGTTGGCGCCGGGGCGGAGCATTCGCCAGCGGGCGCTGAATCCGTTCGGTGCGAACGCCTTGTTCAGCGCGGCCGCGAGTTTGGCGCTGGCCTGAGCGGTGCGTTCACGGATTTCGCGTCGCGCGACGGCGTCGATGGTCTTGTCCAGCGCGAGTTCGTTGAGCGCGTATAGGTACCGGGCCGCGGCCAGCACCTCGTGCCGGTCCGCTGATACACCGACCACAGCCGGCAGAGGCGACTCGATCTGAGGGACTGTGGTCTCGTCGCCGAAGTGGAAGACCAACGTGCCGTCGGCGGCTTCGCCCGCCGTCGCGCCCTCGATGTTGATGCTGCCGGCGTCGGTGGCTTTGGTGGTGAAGTGTCGCAGCATGCCGGAGCGTTGGCTGTGTTTGCCCGCGACCACGGCGCCGGGCAGGTACTCCTGGATGACTGAGACGGCGGTGTGGTCGTCGCAGCGGTGGATGATTTCCCCGATGCGGCCGTTGATGTCGACGTCGCTGCCCTGCCAGACGCGGTACTCGTCGCTGAACCTGCGGTAGACGAGGAAGTTGCGGGCGACGAGCTGGTCGAGTAGTTCGTGCAACCGTCGCCGTTCCGTCGCGTCGTCGGCGTCGATTGGGTCGGTGAGCGCGAACAGGACGGTGTCTGCGGAGGCGCGCAGTGCACCGGAGGAGTCGACGAGGTTGAGCACAGCGACGGTTTTCAACAGGTCGTGTTCGTCGCTGGTGAGGCCATGGGCATCGTTGATGAGAGCGTCGATCTCGATCCAGCGGCTGGCGTTGGCCGAGGCGAGCAGTGTGGTGCGGCCCGCACTGAGGAAGTAGTCATACACCTCAGGAAGGCCCACTGTGGTGGCTCGGCCCGCCTTCGCGGTGGCGCGGGTTTGGAGGTGTCTGCGGACGGTGTGGGGTTCGTCCCCAGCGATGAACCCTGCGAGGCTGCGGTCGTGCTGGCCGATCTGGCCTGCGAGCAAGGGCGCGACGATGGCGGTGAGCGGGTGCAGCGGATAGAGCGAGGCGAACAGGTCGGCGTCGGCTGCCAGGACGCCGTCGAGGCCGCGAGCCGACCAGGCGTGGCTTGCGGCTTGGGCATGCTGGTAGATGACCTTGCGACCAGACGCCGTCACCTCGTGGTGGTCGAGGGTGCGTTGGATGAGGTGGACGGCGTCGCCGAGGTGGGTGGTCAGGGTGATGTCTTCGAACCGGCCCTGGATCTTGGCCCACTCTCGGGTCTGCAAGGTGGTGGTGCGGGCCGCGTAGTCGGAGAACGACAGGTGCTGCAGGGTCAGAATGTGCAGCGGCATCCCTCTGGTGCCGGCGCTAGCCTCGGCCAGTTCCTGCAGCAGGAACACGTCGTCCTTCGCCTGGGGGAACTCTTCGCGTGAGGCGAGGTGCTCAAGCGTTTTGCCGAACTCGTCGATGACGAGCAGCACCGGTGCGTGCTTGGTGAGTGCCTGGGCGGCGGCGAGGATCTCACCGCTGCCCGCGTTCGGATCGTCGAGCGGGGCGATCGCTGCCTTGACCGCGTTGGGGGTTCGCCCGCTCGGCCAGTGCCTGGCGCAGTCGCGCAAGGCGCGGACGAGGGTGTCGAACAGCGGTTCCCTGCGGGCTGTGGCGACGGCGGCGATGAACCCGGACGACGCGCGGCCGTCCCGGGCTTCGGCAAGCCGCCGCGCCAGCTGCGGGCTGGCGGAGGCGAGAACCTGGTCTGCCTCGGCGCGGCGGGTGGTGTCTCGCCCGAGGAGAGCCGCTATCAGCAGCGCCAAAGTGGACTTGCCCATGCCGTAAGGGCCCGTAAGCGCCCAGGCGCGGGTGCGAGCCGGTTCTTCCAGTGCTGCGACAACCCGCTCGAGCATGTCCTGAGCCCGCACGCCAACGAAGATTGGGCCGAGCGTTTTCGCGCGGCAGTCGCGCTCAAGGTTGGTCGACCGCAGCTGGCTGCTGACGATCTCTATCCCTATCGGCGCTGCTGGCCGCGCGGTATGACGTGTGGAGGTCTTCGCTGTGCGGCTCATGCGAGCTCACCTGCCGCCACCAGTTCGGTCTTGCGTACCTGCTCGCGGCGTCGGCGTTCAGCCGCCGCGTCGGGATACTCGCAGTCCCACGCCTCGCGTTCAGGGAATCCCGGGCGTTGCCTCACACAGTCGTAGTAGGCATCCAGGACGTCCCAGGCGAGCGCAGCCGGGTTCCCGGCGAAGGTCAGGCTCCTCTGTCCCACACCGTCAGAGACCGACAGCTGTTCAACGCCGCCAGCTACCTCGGCCAACGCGTCGACGATCTCTGGCTCCCGGATCCGGAACGCACGTCCAGGGCCGCCAGGCTCGTTCGCCAACCGAGCCGTGGCGATAGACCCACCTTCTGCCAGCGCTGCGTCTTGCGAGGCGTAGTCCAGACACGCGTAGGCGACGATGTTGGCCGGCAGCGACGTGCGCACCGTGCTCGTGAACTGCCAGACCCGCTCGCCGGAGCGGTCACCAGCACGTTGTGGCGCCACGGGTTCCAGGAGCCCAAGTTCTCGGAACGGACAGTCGAGGAGGTCTTCGAAACTGCCGGGCGACCCGGTTGGGGTCTTGCGCCGCGCGTACATCTTCGTCAAGCAGTCGATGTCCTTGGCGATCGACGCCGGTGCCGGCGAGTCCCAGCCGGCCAGACGAACCTCGCGGGTCACGATCTCCGCGAGGCTGGCTTCGGTGAACCGAGACGAGGGCATGGCGTGAAACGCCACCCACCACACCGGCGCCAACGACGCGGGCTTGAGCAACCACCAATGCAGCAGCCACAGGCTCGCCGAATCCTCCAGGTATGGGTCAGCGCCATCTTCATCCAGCAGCCACCGCGCCTCCCACGTCGGACTCGCGACATACGCCCGCGATGTGCCGCCCTTCGAATGCTCGATGGAGACCTTGAACGCCTGTGCCCAGTGCCGGATCGCATTGACCATGTTCTTGCCGACTCCGAGCAGCACAGGCGCGTCACTTCTCAAGAACACCTCGCTGCCTAGCTCGGGATCCAGCAGCGCCGTGTACGCCTTGTGTAGCCACCCAAACCGTGGCGCGAACGTCTCGTGACGCGCGAACGAGAACTCCGCGGCCTGTCCGAGCTTGGTCTCCAGCATCGTTGCTCGATGATCCTCTCCAGGAAGAACCGTTTATGTACACAGCGCGGTAGAACGAGCGCTGATACGCCCAATGGACGCTCGAACGCGCTCCACCGCCACCACAACTTCCTCAACAGCTTGATCAAGTTCGTCGGCGGTAGTCGCGTAACCCAGGGAGAACCGGATCGTGCTCTCCGCCTCCTCTCGGCTACGCCCCATAGCCACCAGCACGTGGCTCGGACCCAACGCACCCGACGCACACGCGCTGCCATCCGACGCCGCCACGTATGGCATGGCTGCCAGCACCGCATCTGCCGGCGCACCCGCAAACGTTAAGCTCGACACTCCCGGCAGTCGTCGCTCCGGATGTCCGTTACGACGCACTCGAGGGACCCGACAAAGGATCGCGGACTCCAGCCGGTCACGCAGGCGTCGCACTCGAGCGGCCTCCTCCGCGACCGTGAGGCGCGCAGCCTCCGCCGCAGCGCCCATGCCCGCAATGCCTGCCACATTGAGAGTCCCCGCCCGCCACCCTCGCTCCTGCCCGCCGCCATGCAGCAACGGGCGCTGGGAAATCCGAAGACCACGACGCATGAACAAGGCGCCTACACCCTGTGGACCACCGAACTTGTGGGCAGAGAGTGACAACATATCTACCGGCAGCTCCGACAGATCGACCGGCAGCCGTCCCACCAGCTGCGTCGCGTCCGTGTGCACCAGGCCCCCCGCTTGGTGCACGAGTCTCACGACCGCCTCTAGATCAGACAGCACGCCCGTCTCGTTGTTCGCCGCCATGACAGACACTACCGGCGTGCCGCCGCCACGCAGGAACTCACGCAATTCATCGAGAACTAGCAAACCGGTGTCGTCCACACGAAGCACGATTAGACCGACGTTGGCGTCCCGCGTCAGGCTGCGAGCCGCTTCTGACACGGCCGGGTGCTCGACCGCCGACACCGCAACCCGCTGCCCAACGTCAGCGAGTGCACGAAGGGCGAGATTGTTGGCCTCGGTCGCACCCGACGTGAAGACGAGCTCTCCAGCCGAGCATCCCATGAGATGCGCGAGGTGGCGCCGGGCGCGCTCTACAGCGGCTGCGGCATTCCGCCCGACAACGTGCGCGCTTGATGCGTTGCCGGGGGTATGGAAGACAGACAGCATCGCGTTGATCGCCTCTGGCCGCGCCGGAGCAGTAGCGTTGTAATCGAGGTAGATCACTGAGCGTGACGATCTTTCGTTATCCGCGCTCACCCGAACCCCTCCTCAGCGAACTCACCCTACCCCGCGACACTCCTGGAGGAGCGTAGCGGGTCGCCACCCCCACCAACCAGCCATGCCCTAAACGGACAAACCGGGGAAACTCTCCTCGAACTGTTGTTCGAGCGCAATCTAACGTTGCCCTCTGACATTCCTTGCCCGTCGTCGGGCATCGTGGAGGTGGCCTCAAGATCATGAACGATGGTGCCGATCCCGCTGCATCCGTTCCGGAGGAAGGCGACTACCACCGCGCAGGAGAGCCGCCCCAAGATCCTCGTCGGATCCCCGGCGACCCATCGGTTGCTGCGGGCCGAGCAGATGCACGCATGCGCACATTGCCGCAACGGCCCCCCGGTGGAGCCCTCTCGGCCCTGTTACTGCCAGCGCTCGGCGGGTTACTCTGGCGCGGCCTTGTCGTACCGGACTGCTTTCATCTGAAGGACGGGCTCCCACATCGGGAGCATCGATGGTTCATGGAGGAGGTTGCGAGGTGATCAACGCGTGACGTCATGGTCACCTGGTATGTCCTTCAAGGCGGTCCTTGATCGGACTCCGCTTAGCTACATTCGCGAGCGCCTAGGCCCAGACCTATGCAGCTTGCTCGATCTGATTGAAGGCGGTACTGCCCGTGACGAGAGGCTTCGCGCTGTCGCAACTGGTGCTATCGATCCCGAACGTCTCGTGGCAGCGCCCGACAGCCGCATGGAGTTCCTCGCCTTCATGCCCGCCAGCAAGCAGAGCGAGCTTGCACAACGCCTCGGCATGGCAGGCGATGAACAGGATCCGTCGGTATATCTGAAGACGCTTAACTGGGGCAGGGAGCACAAGCAGGAACTCCTGGAGTTCCTTGGCTTCGCCGCCGACCGGGCTGCGACATCAACGTCAGCGCCAGGGACCCACTGCGACGGCGAGTACGCCCTCTTTCCCCACCAACGCGACGCAGCGGCCCGCGTGCGGGAACGCCTGTACGACGGCGTGCGACGAGTCGTACTGCACCTGCCCACCGGGGTAGGCAAGACTCGCACCGGCATGAATCTCATCTGCGACCATCTGCGCCAACACGAGCCAGCGCTGGTGATTTGGCTCGCACACGGACAGGAACTTCTCGAACAGGCGGCTGCCGAGTTCGAGCGCGCCTGGTCGAAGCTGGGCAACCGCAAGTTGAGCGTCGCGCGTCTCTGGGGCAACGGTGCCCTACGGCTAGACGACCTCAGCGATGGCATCGTCATCCTCGGGCTGGAGAAGGCAGTCGCTGCCGCCAAGCGGGACAGCACCTTCTTGCGTCAGCTTTCCGCAGCAAGCAGCCTGGTTGTGTTCGACGAAGCACACCAGATCATTGCCCCTACCTACCAACGCGTTGTCGAGGAACTGACCATCGACCACCGTGCCAGCCTCTTGGGTCTCACGGCGACGCCGGGCCGTACCTGGGCGGACATAGCCAAGGATGAGGAGCTGTCTGCGTTCTTCTTCCGACAGAAGGTCATGCTTCGCATCGATGGCTACACCAATCCCGTCACGGCCCTCATCGATGAGGGCTACCTGTCGCGTTCAACGATGCGTACGGTCGCGTCGGAGACCGGTCTCCGAC
>JBOGDE010000140.1:0-14076 GCA_050701695.1 Micromonosporaceae bacterium | reverse complement strand
GCGGTGCTCGGCGGCGCCGGCAAGAGCGGTTCGCTGGCCCTGGCCGCCGCCCGTGCCGCCGGCGCCAGCGCCACGGTGGGCGTGGTACCGCACCGGGCCGAGGCCGACCTGCTGGGCGGCACCGGGCTCGCCGACACGGTGGCGATCGCCGATGCCCGCGACCCGGTGGCGGTCTCGGCCGCGGTCACCGAGGCGCTCGGCGGTCCCGCCGACGTCACCGTGGTGTGCGTGGACGTACCGGGCTGCGAGCACGGGGCGATCCTGGCCACCGCGCAGGGCGGCACCGTGATCTTCTTCTCGATGGCGACCTCGTTCGCCGCCGCCGCGCTCGGCGCCGAGGGGCTCGCCGCCGACGTCACGATGCTGGTCGGCAACGGCTACGTACCCGGCCATGCCGAGTACGCCCTGCACCTGCTGCGATCCGTACCCGCGGTACGCGCGCTGTTCGAATCGCGACTCGCCGACGGAACCGGCCCGGCGGTGGGCACGGCCGGAGCCGACGCGGAAGACTGAGCCCATGTCTGTGACCCGTACGCCGAGCACCCTCTACCGCAACGGCCAGATCTACAGTCCCGCGTACCCCCGCGCCACCGCACTGCTGGTGGAAGACGGGCGGATCGCCTGGCTGGGCTCCGACGACGACCGCCCGGACGCCACCGAGACTGTGGATCTCGACGGTGCCCTGCTCACCCCCGCCTTCGTCGACGCGCACGTGCACGCCACTGAGACCGGCATCAGCCTGCGCTGTGCCGACCTGTCAGCGGCGACGTCCGTCGCCGACGCACTCGACCGGGTCGCGGCGTACGCGGCCACCCTGCCGCCCGACGCCACGCTGCTGGGTCACGGCTGGGACGACAGCGGCTGGCCGGACCAGCGACCACCCACCGCCGACGAGCTGGACCGCGCCGCCGGGGGGCGCCAGGCGTACCTGTCCCGGATCGACGTGCACTCGGCGGTCTGCTCGCACCCGCTGCTGGCCGGCGTGCCGGGGCTGGCCGAGCGGGAGGGCTACGGGGCTGACGGCTTCGTACGGGTGGCCGCACACCACGCGGTACGCGACGCGGCGTACCGGTCGATCAGCACCGCCCAGCGCGCCGACGCACAACGCGCCGCCCTGGCCCGGGTCGCGGCGGCCGGTATCGCGGCGATCCACGAATGCGGCGGCAAGGGCACCTCCAGCGAGACCGACTTCACCGGACTGCTGGCACTGCCCAGGACCGAACCGCTCCCCGAGGTGTACGGCTACTGGGGCGAACTCGGCGCGGCGGCCAAGGCCCGCGAGCTGGGCGCCGTCGGGGCCGGCGGCGACCTGTACGCCGACGGCGCACTGGGCTCGCAGACCGCCTGCCTTGGCACGCCGTACGCCGGCACCGACAACCTCGGGCACGCCTACCTCGACGCCCAGCAGGTCACCGAGCACGTGGTCGACTGCGTGTCCCACGGCATGCAGAGCGGGTTCCACGCCATCGGCGACGCCGCGCTCGGCCAGGTGGTACGCGGCTACACCGCCGCCGCCGAGAAGGTCGGGCTGGAGCGGCTGCGCGCCGGCCGGCACCGCGTCGAGCACGTCGAGCTGATCACCCGCGAACAGATCCGTGGGTTCGTCGAGTGCGGCCTTCACGCGAGCATGCAGCCGGCCTTCGACCGGCTCTGGGGCGGCGAGCACGGCATGTACGCCCAACGGCTCGGCGTCGAACGTTCCCTGGCGTCGAACCCGTTCGGGGCCCTCGCGGGGGTAGGGGTGCCGCTGGCGTTGGGCTCCGACAGCCCGGTCACCCCGATCGATCCCTGGGGCACCGTACGGGCCGCCACCGCACACCACAGTCCGGCGCAGCGGATCGGCGTCAAGGCCGCGTTCGCCGCGCACACCCGGGGCGGCTGGCGTGCCGTACACCGCGACGACGAAGGCGTGCTGGTGCCGGGCGGCCCGGCCACGTTCGCGGTATGGACCCACCAGGGGGAGCTGGCCGGCGGCCTGCCGGCGCTCCGCGACGGGCATCCGCTTCCGGAGTGCACGCGCACCGTGCTGCGCGGTGTCACCATCTACCAGCAGAAGGACACAGCGACGTGACCCGAGGAAAGTTAGCGCTCGACCCGGCGCTGGTACGCCGGGCCCGCGGCCTCGCCCGCCGGGTCGGCAAGCCGGTGGTGGAGATGGCGCGCAGCCACACCACGGTGTCGGTGGAGCGGGCGGTGCTGCGGCTGGCCGGCATCACCGGCGCCGACCCCGACGGCATCCCGTGGGTGAACCGCCTGGTCGACGCGGTCCGCGACGAGGTCGGCCTGGAGCAGGGCGTGGCGCTGCCGGTGTTCCACGCGCTGCGCGACGGCGGTGAGGACCTGACGCTGCTCGCCCAGAAGGCCGCCGCGGGCAGCGTCGGCTTCGCACTGCCGTCCGGCCGCGAGGCCACCGCGGCGCGCCGGGCGGCACGACGGGCGGCGAAGGCCGGCATCACCCGGATCGACCGCCGGCGCGCCGAACGCGACCGGCTGATCAAGCGGGTCGGCGACCCGGAACAGCGCCCCTGGGTCTACCTGATCGTCGCCACCGGCGACATCTACGAAGACATCCCGCAGGCGCAGGCCGCCGCCCGGGAAGGCGCCGACATCATCGCGGTGATCCGCTCCACCGGCCAGTCGCTGCTGGACTTCGTACCGGAGGGCGCCACCCGGGAGGGCTTCGCCGGCACGTACGCCACCCAGGAGAACTTCCGCCTGATGCGGGCAGCCCTCGACGAGTCGTCCAGGCAGCTCGGCCGTTACATCCGGCTCACCAACTACGCGTCCGGCCTGTGCATGCCGGAGATCGCGACCCTGGCCGGGCTGGAGCGCCTGGACATGATGCTCAACGACTCCATGTACGGCATCCTGTTCCGCGACATCAACCCGATCCGGACCTTTGTGGACCAGCGGTTCTCGCGGCAGGTCCACGCCCGTGCCGGGATCATCATCAACACCGGCGAGGACAACTACCTCACCACCGCCGACGCCGTCGACGAGGCCCACACCGTCACGGTCTCGCAGCTGCTCAACGAGTACTTCGGGAAGGAAGCCGGGCTGGCGGACTGGCAGCTCGGGCTAGGGCACGCGTTCGAGATCAACCCCGACGTACCCGACTCGTTCCGGCTCGAGCTGGCACACGCGCTGCTGGCCCGGGAGCTGTTCCCGGACGCGCCGCTGAAGTGGATGCCGCCCACCAAGCACATGACCGGCGACGTGTTCCGGGGCAACCTGCTCGACGGCTTCTTCAACCTGGCCGGCACCCTGACGGGACAGAGCATCCTGCTGGTCGGGATGATGACCGAAGCGGTGGTCACCCCGTGGCTGTCCGACCGGGACATCGCGCTGCAGAACGTGCGCTACGTGCTCGGCGCCGCCGGCAACCTGCACGAGGACTTCCAGCCGGCGCCCGGCGGCTTCATCCAGCGCCGTGCCGACCAGGTGCTGCACGAGGCGATCACGCTGCTGGAACGCATCGCCGAAGATCGAGGCGGTCAGGCGGCGCTGCTCAACGCGATCGCCGACGGCACGTTCGGGATCATGAAGCGGCCCGCCGACCGCGGCAAGGGGCTCGACGGCGTACACCGGCAGGCCGACGGTTACTACAACCCGGCCACCGAGCTGCTGGAGGCCCCGTGAGCGAGCGTAGCGAGCGAACCAATCGGCACAGCAGCATGTGCGAACGCGCCGCCGACCGAAGGGAGGCGTGCAAGTGAGCACGATCGTCAGGCCGTACGGGGACACCACCGGCGACGGCATGGTGCAGGTGTCGTTCACGCTGCCCGTACCGCACGACAAGCGGGCCGAGGGCGCGGCGCTGCAGCTCGCCGGCAAGATGGGCATGGACCCGGCAATGCTGGTGCACGCCAAGCCGATGGGGGAGTCCCACACCTTCTTCGTGGTGTACGGCGCGGTGCAGCACCTCGTCGAGCTGGACAAGGTGCAGGTGGTCGAACGCGACTACCCGCTGCTGTCCGCCAAGGAGATCAACGCCGTGGTCAAGCGCCGGCTGCGGCGCAAGCTGTCCGTGGTCGGCGCCTGCATCGGCACCGACGCCCACACCGTCGGGATCGACGCCATCCTCAACGTGAAGGGCTTCGCCGGCGAGAAGGGCCTGGAGTACTACCGCGAGCTGAAGGTCTCCAACCTCGGCGCCCAGGTCACCGTCCCCAATCTGGTAGAGCAGGCCCGCGCCGAGAAGGCCGACGCCGTACTGGTCAGCCAGGTGGTGACCCAGCGCGACGCGCACCTGCACAACGTCAAGGAGATGTCCGCGGCGTTCCGGGAAGCGTTCCCGCCACAGCGCCGGCCGCTGCTGGTCGCCGGCGGACCCCGGTTCGATGAACTGGCCACCGGGGAGCTGGGAGTGGACCGGATCTTCGGCCGCGGCACCACCCCCGGAGAGGTCGCCAGCTACCTGGTCCATGCCCTGATCACCGAGAGGACAGCCTGATGACCGCAGGCCTGAGAGTCACCCACCGCCGGTACGTGCCGTACAACCATGCCCACTACGCCGGCAACCTGGTCGACGGCGCGTACGCGCTCGGGCTCTTCGGCGACGTCGCGACCGAGGTGTGCATCCGCACCGACGGCGACGAAGGGCTCTTCGCCGGGTACGCCGACGTGAGGTTCACCGCGCCGATCAAGGCCGGCGACGTACTGGAGATCTCCGCCGAGGTGACCCGGGTCGGCAACCGCAGCCGCACGCTGGCCCTGGAGTGCCGGGTGGTGTGCCGGGGGCGCCCCGAGAAGTCCGAGTCCGCCGCCGAGGTGTTGGATCCGCCGGTCGTCGCGGTCACCGCCACCGGCACCGTCGTGGTGCCGCCGGGGTCGTGACCGCCGGCGACCGCCTCGTCGTCTGCGCCGATGTCGGCTCCACGTACACCAAGGCGATGCTGGTCGATGTGACCGGCGGTGAGCTGATCACCTCGGCCGACCATCCCACCACTGTGGACAGCGACGTGCTGCACGGCCTGGACGCCGCCGTCGCCGCGCTCGGAGCCGACGCCCGTGGGGTACCGGTCCGGGCGTGTTCCTCGGCCGGCGGCGGGCTGCGGTTGGCGGTGGTCGGGTACGAGTCACTGGTCACCGCCGAGGCGGGGCACCGGGTCGGCCTGTCCGCCGGCTCGAAGGTGGTGCACGTCGCCGCCGGACCGCTCACCGGCACGGGGGTACGCGAGCTGCTCACCGCCCGGCCGGACATCCTGCTGCTGGTCGGCGGTACCGACGGCGGCGACGACGAGGTGCTGCGGCACAACGCCTCCCGGCTCGCCAGCTCCCGGCTGCGGGCGCCGGTCGTGCTCGCCGGCAACGCCGAGGCTCGCGACGAGGTCGCCGCGGTGCTGGCGGGGCGCGGCAAGACGGTGCTGCCGGCCGAGAACGTACTGCCCCGGATCGGCGAGCTGAACCCCCTCGCCGCGCGTACCGCGATCCGCGAGGTCTTCCTGCGCCACGTGATCGGCGGCAAGCGGCTCTCTGCCGGCCCCCGGTTCGGTCAGCTGGTACGCGGCGCGACCCCCGACGTGGTGCTCACCGCGGTCGAGCTGCTGGCCGACCGTACCGGGCTGCAGGTGGCGGTGGTCGACGTCGGCGGCGCCACCACCGACGTGTACTCGGTGCTGACCCCCGACGCGGAGGCCGACGGGCCGCGCCGGGAGGTGGCGGGGACGCTGTGGCGCAGCCGTACCGTCGAAGGGGACCTCGGGATGCGCTGGAGCGCGCCGGGCGTGGTCGCCGCCGCCGAGGCCGAAGGCCTGCTCGCCGGCCACGAACTGTCAGACCTCAGTGGGTACGCGCGGCGCCGCGCCGCCGACCCGGGCAGCAACCCGGCCACCGCCGGCGAGCACGCCGCCGACCACCGGCTGGCCTGTCTCGCGATCACGGTGGCACTGCGACGACACGCCCGGGGAGAGCGGATCGGTGGCCGGACCGGACCGCGGCGCGGCGGCAGGGACCTGCGCGACCTGGAGCTGGTGATCGGCTCCGGTGGGGTGCTGCGGCACGAGGAGCCCGGCGCCGCCCGAGCGCTGCTCGCCGGGGCGGTCACCGACCACGCCGGCGGCTGGCCGCTGCCGGTCGCCGCGCGCTACACCGTCGACCACCGGTACGTGCTGGCCGCGGCCGGTCTGCTCGCCGGCGATCACCCCGACGCCGCGGCCGGTCTGCTCCGCCAGGCCTTCCAGGTCGGATGACGGCCCCACGTCGGATGATGGCCTTCCCGGTCGACTGATCCACTAGCAGGTGCACGCGACACGCCAGGCTCGACACGCCGGCACCATGGGCCAGATTCGCGATACGCTCGGCCGGTTCTGCCGACTCGGTTGACAGCCTGTGGGGGGCGGTCGCTACCGTCAGAGACGTCCGGCTTCGGGGGTGGCTCGGCTTCACTTCGTCCCTTCGCCCGCTGGCAACAGCGATGGCAGGTCGCGCCATCGCGGCGACCAGGTCCAGTAGGCGGGGGTCGGCGGGGCGTGGCGAACCGGCCACCGTTCCGGTGGATCACAGGGGGTGCGGGCGGCCAGTAGACAACGGTCCGGTGCGGACGTCCAGTCCGTAGCGAATCGGTCCGAAGGTCGCCAGGTGACGTTCCTGTTTCACCGGCCGGAGAGGGCCTGGGAGCGCAGGGGCGCGGCATATGCCGCGCCCCTCTTGCTGTCCGGCGTCCTGGTCCGCGATGTGGTGGTCGTGAACGCGGCTGGAAGAATCGATCCAGGTGCCGTTGCCGCGACCCGCGGCGGGCAGACGGGAGTACGTGGTGGCGATCGCCAGCAAGGCCGTGGAGCCGGCAGTGCCGACCCATCCGGAGCCGCTGCCGCGGCCACCGCTGTGGGCCGGGTACGCGGCCGCCCCGCTCGCCGGCCTGGCGCTGGTCGGAGCGTTCCCGCCGTACGACTGGTGGTGGCTCGCCCCGCTGGGGGTGGCGCTGCTCGCCGTGGCCACCCACCGCCGCGGCGGCTGGCACGGCGCCGGGATCGGTTTGGTCGCCGGCGCGGCGTTCTTCATCCCATTACTGCACTGGACCGGGATCGACGCCCGGATCGGCTTCTGGCCGTGGCTGCTGCTCTCGCTGTTCCAGGCCTCCTACCTTGCCCTGCTCGCCGCCGGCTCCGCGCTGACCAGCGGGTTCGCCGACCGGCGTCGCTGGGTCTGGCCGCTCCTCGTGGGTGGTCTCTGGCTGGCTCAGGAGGCGCTGCGCTCACGCGCCCCGTTCGGCGGTTTTCCGTGGGGGAAGCTGGCGTTCAGCCAGGCCGACTCGCCGCTGATCTGGTGGGCCGCGCTCGGCGGCGCGCCGCTGGTGACCTTCGGGGTCGCGGTGATCGGTGGGCTGCTCGCCGCCGCCGGCTGGCGTACCGCGGAAGCCACCGTATGGCGCGGCTCCGAGAGGGCAGAGGCGGCGGATGGTCGCGGCGGCGGCGTTGCCCAGCCCGCTGAGCCGGCCGATACGCCGGTGACCAGGCCCTGGTGGCACATTGCCGCCGCCCTGGTCGGTACGGCCGTCCTGGTGGTTCTCAGCGGGTTCGCGGTGCCGTACGCGCCTCCCGCCGGCGCCGCGGTGAGGGTGGCGATCGTGCAGGGCAACGTGCCCCGGATCGGGCTGGACTTCAACGCCCAGCGCCGTGCCGTACTCGACAACCACGTCGACGCCACGCTGCAGCTTGCCGAGCGGATCGAACCCGGCTCCGTCGACCTGGTGATCTGGCCGGAGAACTCCAGCGACATCGACCCGCTGGTCAACGACGACGCGTACCAGCGGATCACCGAGGCCGCCGACGCGATCGGCGCCCCGATCCTGGTCGGTGCGGTGCTGCGCGGCCCGGGCGACCACAACAGCAACGCCGGCCTGGTCTGGCTCCCCGGCACCGGACCCACCGACCGGTACGTCAAGCGCCACCCGGTGCCGTTCGCCGAGTACCTGCCGATGCGCCCGTTCGTCCGGATGCTCACCGAGAAGGCCGACCTGGCCGGCAACTTCGCCTCCGGCGACCGGCCCGGCGTTCTCCGCGTCGGCCCCGCCGTACTCGGCGACGTGATCTGCTTCGAGGTGGCCTACGACAACCTGGTACGCGAAACCGTCACCGGCGGCGCCCAGCTGCTCGTGGTACAGACCAACAACGCCACCTTCAACGAAGCCGAGGCGCGCCAGCAGCTGGCGATGGTACGGCTGCGCGCCGTCGAACACGGCCGGCCGGCGCTGATGGCCTCCACGGTCGGGGTCTCCGGGTTCGTCGCCGCCGACGGCACCGTCACCGACGCCAGCGGCTTCAACACCCGGGCCGTGGCGGTGCGGACCGTACGGCTGGGGGAGACGACCACGCTGGCCACCCGGTTGGGGGCGCTCCCCGAACTGCTGCTCAGCCTGGCAGCATTGGCGGCGACGGCGGTCGCGATCGGGCTGCGCCGTCGGGGACGGGTACGGGCAGCCGAAGGGGAGCAAGCGTGACCGACGAGTCCATCAGCGAATACCCGGGTCTCGGCCGGGTGCTCGTGGTGGTGCCGACGTACAACGAGGCCGACAACATCCGGCAGATCACCGGGCGGCTGCGCTCCGCCGTACCCGGCGTGGACCTGCTGATCGCCGATGACAACAGCCCGGACGGCACCGGGCGGGTCGCCGACGAGCTGGCCGCCGGCGACGACCAGATCCGGGTGCTGCACCGTCCCGGCAAGCAGGGGCTCGGCGCGGCGTACATCGCCGGGTTCGACTGGGCCGCCGAACATGGCTACGACGCGGTGGTGGAGATGGACGCCGACGGCTCGCACGCCCCGGAGCAGCTGCCGAAGCTGCTCGACGCGCTGCGCGAGGCCGACCTGGTGATCGGTTCCCGCTGGGTGCGCGGCGGCACCGTGGTCAACTGGCCGTTCCACCGGCTGCTGCTCTCCCGCGGCGCCAACGTCTACACCCGAGTCGCGCTCGGCATGCCGGTACGCGACGCCACCGGCGGCTACCGCGCGTACCGGATGCCGGTGCTGGACAAGATGGAGCTGGACACGGTCTCCTCGCAGGGTTACTGCTTCCAGGTTGACCTGACGCTGCGTGCCTACCAGCAGGGCGCACGGATCCGCGAGGTCCCGATCACCTTCACCGAGCGTGAGCGCGGCCGCAGCAAGATGAGCCCCACGATCGTCCGTGAGGCGCTGTGGCGTGTCACTGTATGGGGAGCGCATTCGCGCTGGAACGCCGCGCGCCGGCTGCTACGCCGGCGGTGAGGTGCCACAGCGGCGGACGACCATGGCGGAAGGAGGCGGCCGATGCGGTGGCGGCTGATCCTGGCCACGGTGCTGCTGCTGCCGGTGGCGGAGATCGCGGCCTGGATCGCGATGGTGCGGCTGATCGGGTTCGGCTGGGCGATGCTGGGCACCCTTGCCTTGTCTGTGCTGGGCTTCTTCGTGGTACGCAGCGAGGGCCGGCGCTCCATCCGGCGCTTCCGCGACACGGTCGAATCGGGCACCGTACCCGGCACCGAGGCCAGCAGCGGCGCGGTGCGGCTCGCCGGTGGGATCGCGCTGCTGATCCCCGGCTACGTGACCGACCTGATCGGACTGTTCCTGGTCGCGCCGCCCGGCCGTGCCCTGGCACGCCGCATGCTGGTCCGCGGCCTGATGAGATGGATGTCGCCGGAAGCCGCCAACCAGATGTTCGGTCCACGCCGGGTACGGGTGCACCGCGGCGCGTCGCGACCCGCCGCCCCTGCCACCGGCGAGCCGGACGCCGGCCATGCCGAGGTGCTCGACGGCGACGTGATCGAGGGCGAGATCATCGACGTGGAGCCGGCACACCGTAGCTCCGAGCCCGGACGCCCCTGAACACGCCCGTGGGGCCCCGGATCACCGGGGCCCCACGGGGGAAAGACAGGTCTCAGGCGGACTTGCCGCGACGGGCACGCAGCCCTTCCAGCCGCTCGGCCAGAATCTCTTCCAGCTCTGCGACACTGCGCCGCTCCAGCAGCATGTCCCAGTGGGTACGTGGAGGCTTGGTCTTCTTCTGCTCCGGCTCGTCGCCGTCGATCAGCTTCGCGGTGCTGCCGTCGAACCTGCACTCCCAGGTCGGTGGGACCTCGGCGTCGACGGCGAACGGCACCTCCAGCCGATGTCCCTTGGCACAGAGGTACTCCCGAGTCTGTCGCGGAGCCAGCTCGGTGTTGCGGTCGGACTCGTAGCTGATGGCTCCGAGGCGGCTGCCGCGCAGCATGCGCTCGCCCATGATCGGCTCTTCCCTCTCACATTCGTACGGTCAACGTGTGCAACGACCAGCGTCGGTCGGAAGATTCCCGCTTACGAGTCGGGCGGTCAGGCCCAACCGGCAGTCCTACCAGGCCGCCGAGTCAGTTGTACATGAGACGCGCACGGAACACTCGGATGACACAGCGGTGAGCACTGTCACCAGGGTAGCGCGCCCATCGCCCCCGTTTTCCGACATTACATCCCTAATCAGTTAACTATGCGTAGTCGACCGTGCGATACCTCACCCCACGCCATCCTCAGCCCAGCGCGAGCTGACCGGCGGCCGGCGTCGCCGGCCCCAGATCGCCGGCCCGGTAGTGCCTGCGGCACAGCACCTGATACCGCACCTCCTCGTGGGCGGTGTCGCCGATCACCACCTGGGCGCCCTCCCTCTGCACCGCGCCGCCGGTCACCCGGGCGTTGAGATGCCCCTCCCGGCCACACCAGCAGAGCACCTCCACCTGGAGCCGTACCACCTCGTCGGCCAGCTCGAAGAGTCGCTTCACGGCGGGGAACAGGCAGGAACGGAAATCGGTGGCCAGCCCGAAGGCGTACACGTCGACATCGGAGCAGTCCACCAGGTCGGCCATCTCCTCCACCTGCTCCGGACGGTAGAACTGCGCCTCGTCGCAGATCAGGTAGTCGACCCGCTCGCCGAGGGCGCCCAGTGACCGCGTACCAGCTCCCGCAGGTCGGTGGCGTCGGTGAGTTCGAGCGCCTCCCGCCCCAGACCGATCCGGCTGGAGATCCGCGGCGTACCGGAACGGTCGTGCTTGGTCAGCAACAGACCACGCCGGCGCTGCCGGGAATGGTTGTGGTCCATCTGCAGCGCCAGCGTCGACTTACCGCAGTCCATCGGGCCGTAGTAGAACTTCAGCCGCGCGCCGTCGTGGCGGGATCGCCGGTCGCCCGCCGCCGGCACCACCGATAACGCGTCCGACGGGTCACTCACCGCATCACGCCGATCTCCCCAGGAGTGCACATGACAGGGGAGCTTAACGGCTGCCTCACAGCACCCGGGGCGGTGTGTTGCCCGCCGCGATGATCGCCCGCCGTACCGGCACCATCGCCAGTGCCACCAGGCCGACCACGAAGAACACCAGCAGCGAGACCAGCCCCACCCGGTAGCTGTGCACCAGCTGGAACACCAGCCCGAACACCAGTGGGCCGAGCCAGCTGGTGCCCTTGTCGCTGATCTCGTACAACCCGAAGTACTCCGCCTCCTTGCCGGGCGGGATCACCTGGCTGAACAGCGAGCGCGACAGCGCCTGGCTGCCGCCCAGCACGATCCCGATCGCACCGCCCAGCAGCACGAACGGCACCACTTCGCCCACCGGCAGCCAGAACGCCCCCAGGATGATCCCGATCCACAGCACCAGGCTCAGCATCAGCACCTTCCAGGCACCGAACCGTTTCGCCAGCGCACCCAGCAGCAGCGCGCCCCCGAACGCCAGGAACTGCACCATCAGCACCGTCGACACCAGGGCGCTCTGCGGCAGCTTCAGCTCCTTGCTGCCGAACTGGCTGGCCAGCGCGATCACCGTCTGGATCCCGTCGTTGTAGACCAGGTAGGCCAACAACAGGAACAACGTCAACGGGTACGCCTTCAGGTGCCGCACCGTGTCGACCAACTGCCGGAACCCCTGCGTCAGTATGTTGCCCGGCAGTTGCTGCGGCGGTGGCCGGTCACGCAGCCACAGCAGCGGCAACAGGGTGAACGCCGCCCACCACACCCCGGCGGAGACGATGCACCACCGCGCCAGGTCCAGCACGTCCAGGCCGGCGCTCTCACCGACCGTCACCGCCACCAGGTTGAACACCAGCAGCAGACCGCCACCGAGGTATCCGACCGCCCAGCCCACACTGGACACCCCGTCCCGTTCGTCGGGACCGCTCAGCTGCGGCAGGAACGAGTTGTAGACCACCACGCTCGCGCCGAAGGCGATGTTCGCCGCGATGAACAGCACGCCACCGAGCAGGTACCGGTCGCCGGTCACGAACATCATGCCGACGGTCGCCGCCGCACCCACGTACGCGCACACCGCGAGCAGCCAGCGTTTGCGTGCCATCCGGTCGGCCACCGCACCCACCACGGGCAGCGCGAAGACGGTCAGGAACACCGACAGCGACACCACGTACGGGTAGTAGGAGCCGGCGGCCACCTCGATGCCGAGCGGGTACACCGACCGGGTGCAGTCCTCGTCCGGGGAGCAACCCGCGGCCTGCTCGGTCACGGTGGTCAGGAACGGGCCGAAGAACACCGTGACCACGGTGGTGATGAACGCCGAGTTGGCCCAGTCGTAGAAATACCAGCCGACGCGTTCCCGGCGGGTGCTCACGCCCCTCACGGTGGGTCCCTGCGGCGTGTCATCGGCGTCGTGCGCGACGTCCATCGGCGGCTCTCTTCTGCTGCGGGGGCGCCGACGCGCCCGAGCGGTCATGATGCCACCGCGTACAAGATCATCTGGTCCCGGCGCGCGGCGACGGCGGATACTGGTGCGACAGATGGGGCAGCGGTAACATTCCGCCTTCGGAACCCGATCCGGGAGCGGCCACCGGCCTTCCGGTTCGCGGCGCACCGGCAGCGATGGTCAACGCGCTGTGACCGTTACCAGGAAGCGACCACGGCGGTCGGACCGGCCGTGCTCACGGGCAGTATCGTGTCCGCGGGGGAAGGAGACTGACGGATGCGGGTGCTCGGCATCGATTTCGGCACATCGAACACCGTGGCCATGCTGCGGATGCCCGACGGCCGGGTGCGGCCACTGCTCTTCGACGGCTCGCCGATGCTGCCCTCGGCGGTGTACCTGGCGCCGGACGGCCGGATGCTGGTGGGCCGCGACGCCGAGCGCAACGCCCGGGTAGACCCCACCCGGTTCGAGCCCAACCCCAAGCGACGCATCGACGACGGCACCATCTTCCTCGGCGAGCAGGAGATGCCGGTGCCGCGGGTGATGGCGCACGTGCTGGAGCAGGTGCTCACCGAAGCGCGCCGCCAGATCGGCGGCAACCCGGCCGAGGTGCGGATGACCCACCCCGCCCGCTGGGGGGAGCGCCGGCGCAGCATCCTGGTGGAGGCGGCCCGGCTCGCCGGCCTGCCCCGTCCCCAGCTGATCGCCGAGCCGGTCGGCGCGGCCAGCTACTTCACCGCCGTACTCGGCACCGCGGTCCCGGTGGGCCGTTCGCTGGCGATCTACGACCTCGGCGGCGGCACCTTCGACGCCACGGTGGTACGGCGTACCCAGACCGGGTTCGAAGTGCTCGCCGAGGAAGGTCTGCCCGACGTCGGCGGCCTCGACTTCGACCACGCGATCGTCGAGCACCTCGGTAAGACCTACCGCGACAGCCACGCCGAAATGTGGCAGAAGCTGATCACGCCGCAGGAGGCGGGGGACCGGCGCTACCGCCGCATGCTGTACGAAGACGTACGCGGCGCGAAGGAGATGCTCTCCCGTACTTCCAGCGCCGACATCCACCTGCCGGCGCTGGAGGTCGACGCGCACCTGACCCGCGAAGAGTTCGAGTCGCTGGTCAAGCCGTACCTGGAACGCACCGTCGAGTGCCTCAAGCGCACCATCGGCCAGGCCCGGCTGCAGCCCAAGGACATGGTCGGGATCTTCCTGGTCGGTGGTTCCAGCCGGATCCCGATCGCCGGTCACCTGATCCACACCGAGCTGGGGGTCGCACCCACCACGCTGGAACAGCCGGAGACGGTCGTGGTGGAGGGTTCGCTGGCTGTCGGCGGCCCCAGCGGTGGTCAGCGCCGTCCGGTCAGCGGGGTACCGCGCCCGATGCAGGCACCTCCGCGCCGACCCGGCGCTCCGGGCCCCGCGGGTCGCCCCGGTGGCCCCGGAC
>JBOGDE010000139.1:0-14116 GCA_050701695.1 Micromonosporaceae bacterium | reverse complement strand
CGTTTGTGGCGTGTGTGTCGACCCGCGCGCAGTGCTCACGTACCCCGGACTCCAGGTCGCGCATCCGCTCGTCGTGGTCGGCGAGGGCGGGTTGCCGGCCGTACCAGATGTCGCTGAACAGCCGGGCCGCGGTGTCCAGCGGCTCGCGGGTGACCGGCAGTGCGGTGCCGGCCGCGGCGGCCAGCTCGGTGACCGTCCATCCGGGACGGTGCTCGATCACACCGGCCTGTACCAGCTCCCGGACCATGGCACGCAGCCGCTCGCGTACCGCCTCGGCGTACCGGCCCTCGGCGGCGTACCGGTCGGCGAGGCTGCGCAGCTGCTCGGGCGGCAGCTCCGGTACCTCGTCGTCCTCGTCGGTGGCGGTGGGGGGCGTCACCAGCTCTGGCGGCGGCGCGGACCGGGGCCGCCGCCGGTACAGCAGGCCGAACGCGGTGCCGCCGGCGAACAGCAGCAGCAGCGCGGCGAGACCCGCGGTGCCGCCCGGTACGTAGTCGGCGGTGCCGGCGACCAGCTCGTTCCACCAGCGGGACGGCGGCGTGTCGGTACCGGCCAGCCACCCGGCACCGGACAGCCACCCGGCACCGGCCAGCCACCCGGTCGCGAGACCCGTCACGCCCGTCATGCCCGTACCGTCCGTGGGGCGTCGAGCCGCGCCAGCAGCAGCGCGAGGTCCATGCCTTCCCGGCGTACCCGCGCTTCCAGGTAGAGCGAGGCGTCCAGGCAGGCCAGCGCCGGGTACGCCACCGCGTTGGCCACCACCCAGGGCAGCACCGCCAGTACCGGCGAGTCGAAGCCGAGCAGCTCCAGGCCGTACCCACCGGCGAGTCCGAGCGCGATCCGCAGCAGCAGCCAGATGCCGTAGCCGAGCAGCCGGATCCCGAACACCCGCCCCGAGGCGAGCTGGAAGCCACGGGTCAGCGCCGCGGCCGGGCTGCGGTGTTCGAGCACCAGCGCCGGCACGATCAGGCCGAGGAACCCGTACACCGGCAGCCACGGCACCAGGCAGGCCACCGCAGCGGCGCCGGCGATGCCGCCGAGCACCAGCGCGAGCAGGGCGGTGCCGCCCCAGCGGTTACCCGGTGCGGCGAGCAGCTGTCGCGGCGTGAGCCGGTGGTGGCGGGCCGCCGCGCCGGCCGCCCGCGCCGCGGGGGAGGCCAGCAGCGCCAGGATCATGGTCTCGGTGCCCAGCCCGCAGGCCAGCAGCAGGTACCGCGGCAGCATGGAATCTTCGGAGCTGCCCAGGTACGTCAGCGGCGCCAGCAGCACCTGCTCGGCCAGCGCCAGCCCCGCCCCCAGCACCAACAGCGGCACCGCGGCGGTACGCAGCAGCGCGACCGAGCTGTCCAGCAGCTCGCCCACGGTCAGGGGACGCAGCGGCACCGCCGCCGACGTGTGCGCCCGCTCCAACCGACCTCCCAGCCCCGGACGTCCGCCGCGCGTGATGCCCAGCGGACAGCGCCCATCCTGACACGCCGGCGCGAGCGCCGGCCGCCTCAGCGGTCGGTTCGCTCGGGGATCGCGGGCAGCGGCAGCGGCAGCGCGGGAAGCCCGTCCAGGCTGTTCGCGACGTACGGCTTGGCCTGGCAGTACGCGGCGAACTCCGGGTCGCTCTTGCGGCCGAAGAACTCACCGTGCAGGGTGCGTTCGGCCCGGAAATCCATCAGCGGTACGGCGTAACCGCAGCTGTCGCTGATCCGCAGTGCGGTGACCAGGACGATCGCGCGCAGCCCGTGCCGGTCCGGGTCGGGGTGGTCGAACCGCGCCAGCAGCTCGCCGAAGCGGGGATCGTCCCGGAACACCGGCTCACCCCGCCCGTGCACCCGTACGATCGTCGGCGGCCCGTCGAAGGCGCACCACATCAGCGTGATCCGGCCGTTCTCCCGCAGGTGCGCGATGGTCTCCGCACCGCTGCCCCCGAAGTCCAGGTACGCCAGCGTCCGCTCGTCCAGCAGCGCGAACGAGCCACGTACCCCCTTCGGGGAGAGGTTGACGTGCCCGTCGCCGGCCAGCGGCGCGGTCGCCACGAAGAACATCGGCTGCGCGGCGACGAACTCACGCAGCCGCCCGTCGATCCGCTCGTACTGCTTGCCCATGGCGCTGATTCTTCGTGGTGTACGCCCCGCCCGCAGTGCCTCAGGTCACCGCGGCCCCATGTCACCGCAGATGCGCGTTGACCTCGCGCACCGCGCCGGCCAGCTCCGGCAGCTCGACCACCTCGACACCAGCTTGTCGCAGCAGCGCGTCACCGCCGCCGGCGGCGAACGTGGCCGGCTCGCGCAGCGCGTACACCACGCGTCGGATTCCGGCCTGGACGATCAGCCGGGCGCACGGCAGCGGCCGGGAGGCGCGCCCGCCGCAGGGTTCCAGCGAGCTGTAGAGCGTGGCGCCGTCCGGTACGGCAGCGACCTTGCGCAGCGCCGCTTCTTCCGCGTGCTCGGTCGGATCGTCCTCCCGTGAGTACCCGCTGGCCAGCTCAGCGCCACCGGCGACCAGGATCGCGCCGACCGAGAACGCCGTAGCCGACGGCGGGCACCGCCGGGACAGCTCGACCGCGGCGCCCAGCCACTCCAGGTCCGTCCGCGGCTCACCCATCGCGCAGCTGGTATCTGAGCAGTACGCAGCCGTCCAGCTGCCGGGTCTCCAGCAGCCGCACCCGCCCCGGCGGTACGCCGGCTGCCAGCCAGTGCGGCGCCGCCGGATCGCCGACGAAGATCGGCGCCACCACCAGCTGCAGCTCGTCGGCGAGCCGCTCGGCGAGGAACCAGCGCAGGATCCCCGCCCCGCCCTCCACCAGCAGTCGTTTCACCCCCCGGTCGGCGAGATCGTCCAGCAGTGCGGGGGAGCGGGGCGCCGGCCCGGCGTCGACCACCGTGGCCAGGCCGTGCAGCTTCGCGCGCAGCACCGGCACGGCGTCACTGGCGGTGTACACCAGTTTCTCGGACTCGCCCGTGGTGAAGAACCGGGAGCCGGGGTCCAGCTCGCCGGTACGGGTCAGCGTCACCTTCACCGGATCCGGCGGCAGCCCGCGTTCGCCGCGCTCGGCGCGTCGCGTCGCGGACCGCACCAGCAGCCGGGGATTGTCTCTGCGTACGGTGTTCGCCCCGACCAGGATCGCGTCGACGCCGGCGCGTACTTCGTCCACCCGATCGAGATCCGCCTCGGAGGAGAGCACCAGCCGCCGCTGGCTGGCATCGTCGAGATACCCGTCGAGCGACACCGCACAACTGACCACCACGTACACCCACCCACCCTAGACCGCGGTTGCGTGCCCGTATCGATGGCACGAGCCAGCGCCCGAGTGGGGTCAGGCGGTCCAGAGGCGGAGGGTGGGGCGGTGTGAGGAGGTGGGGTCCACACGGTTGTGGAGGGTGACGCGGCGGCCGTTCTGGCCGCTGTCGGTGCTGGTGCGGGGCTGCTTGACCAGGATGAACGTGATCGGCCCGGCGCCGAGCGCCTCCACCACGTCGGTGACGTCGAGCCGGTGCTGGGTCAGGCTCTCGGTCACCGACATCTGGCCGGCGGGCCACAGCTCGTCGCCACCGCCACGGAAGAGCGCGTCGCCGGGGGCCAGGTACGGCGTGGAGTTCCAGGTAATGGTCGATTCGCTCCACTCCCAGCCGGGGCGGGCGTACACCAGGAAGGTGCAGATGTCGTCTCCGGCGCCGACCTTGCCGTAGACCTGCAGCACCGCGCGTACCAGGGTGCCGCTGGCCGGGCCGGGCGGGTCGAACCGCAGGAGCGTGATCTCGTCAGGGGCGTTGGTCTGCCGCTGTACGGCGAGGGAGCCGCCGCCGAGGGCGCGGTCGGCGTCGGCGCCGTTGCGGATCAGCGCGTTCTGGGTGGCGATCGGGGATGCTGTGTTGGTGGCGCTCAGGTCGGGGATGGTGATCAGCCAGGTGCTGTCGCGGGGCTGGCTGCAGGTGATCACCTCGTCGCTGGGCACCGTCTCCCAGCGGGCGATACCGCCCGCACGGCGGCTGCTGACCTCGTCGATCGTGATGGTCCGGCCCCACCTGGTGCCCGGGGAGAGTGTGGCCAGGTTCAGCTCGTACACGATGGTGTCCGACAGCGACGAGCTGACCAGTACGTGGTGGCGGTGCCGGGCGGCGTCGTACGAGCTGTACACCGAGACCCCCGCCGGGGGGTTCGTGTTCGGTGTGGCGCGGCGCTCCACGTTGCCGACCAGAGCCCGGGAGAACAGCCGTAGCGTCTCGGCACCCCGGGTGGCGCCCTGGATGTCGTACGGGGCGGTGTCGTCGTCCACGTAGTAGAAGCCGGTCCCGTGGCCCTCGGTCTTGGCGTGCTTGAAGAACACCAGGCCGCCACCCCGGCTGCCGACCCAGAAGTGGGTGGCTGTGCTGGCGATGTGGCCGACCTCCTGGGCGACCCACGAGTACTCCAGGCTCCGGCGGGCGGGGTCGAGGTCGAACTGGGAGCCGTTGTAGCGGTTGATCTCCGAGTAGACGATCGGCAGGTCCTGGCCGGTGATGAGACGGACCTTGTGCTTGATGGCGGCGATCTCGTCGGGGTACCAGCTCGACGGCTGGCCGTACGAGTGGGTGTCCCACACGTCGAAGATGTTGTAGTCGACCTGGTTGCCGCGGTAGTCGGTGCGGATGGTCTCCAACGCCACCCGGCCCCAGCCCTTGTAGTCGTCGCGGGTGTCGTTGCCCCAGTAGCCCTCGGTGGCGGTGTTCGCCTCGATGTTGGTGTTGGTGATCGGGCCGGTGCCACCCTGACCCTTGTTGATCATGGTGGAGCGGGTGATCACAGGGGCGTGGATGATCGCCGTCATCGGCCGGCCGGTGGCGGCCGCGGCGTCCGCCACACCGCACCGGATGGCGTCGGAGGAGAACCGCAGCGCCCGCCGGAACGCCGTCATGTTCGGGATCCGCTTCCAGATGTAGTAGTTCGTGCCATGGGCGTCTGGCTCGTTCTGGATCGCGAACCGCACCACCCCGAAGCTCTTGGCCAGGTGGTACGCCTGCAGGTACTGGAGCTGCCAGTTGCGCCATAGCCACGCCCACAGCTGTGTCGCGTCGGCCGGATACCACAGCGACGATTCGCTCGCGGTGCCTCCGGCGTCGGATTCGGCCAGCACCGTCAATCCGAGCCGGGTGAGCTCCCCGACCTGGTGGTTGACCGTACGGCGGCGCTCCAACGTGTGCTCGTACGAGAACTGGATCGCCGACCAGTTGATCCCCTCGGCGGTCTCCGGGGAGGGCCGCAGCGCCGCCTTCGCCGCGTCGAAGCTGGACAGGTCGGTGACCCCACCGCTGTGCAGGTACGCGTCGTCGATGAAGCGGTGCGGGGGTACCCACACCCGGGCGGTGTTGATCCGGGCGTACCGGATCCAGGCCGTGGTGTTCGAGGCCTCCATGTGGTAGCCCATGCCGAGCCCGAAGATCGGCAGCCCGCCGGCGATCACGTCGTTCGACGGGGTGACCACCATCGTCGCCACCGTTGCCGCCTCCGCCGATCCCGCGGCGGTCGCGACGAGCGGCATCGCCGCCGCCCCGGCCAGCAGGCTCCTGCGTGTCACACCGTGGGACTCCATCGCGCGTCTCCATTCCCCGAGCACCGGTGGGCAATGGGCGCAGTCTGCGGGCAGCCGGTCGACGGCTCCAAGCACTTGGAAGATTCTCGAAGCGTCAGCCGCTATCCGCGAGGTGTCAGGGGAGGCGGTACGAGCCGGGGCCGCGCGGGCGGCCGGGGAACGTGCGCCGGGCGTTCGGCGAGCTGTTCGAGCGCGAGCGCGATCGCCCGGTCGAGCTGCGGGTCCACGCCGGCGGCGTACTGCTGCGGCGCGATGTCGACTTCGATGTCGGGGTCGGTGCCGTAGTTCTCCACCTGCCAGCCCACGTCGTCGAACATGAACGAGTATTCCGGCTGGGTGGTGACCGTGCCGTCGGCCAGCGGGTGCCGCGGCGAGATCCCGATCACCCCGCCCCAGGTACGGGTCCCGATCAGGGTGCCGAGCTTCAGCATCTTGAACGCGTGGCTGAAGATGTCGCCGTCGGAGCCGGCGTACGCGTTCGTTATCGCGACCAGCGGGCCGCGGGGCGACTCGTCGGGGTACGGCAGCGGCTCCTCCCAGCGCGGGAAGTCGTAGCCGAGCCGGCGCCGGGCCAGCTTCTGCAGCAGCAGCCCCGACACGTGGCCGCCCCCGTTGAACCGCACGTCGACGATCAGCGCCTCCCGGTCGTACTCGGCGAGGAAACCGCGGTGGAACTCGGCGTACCCGTCGGGGCCCATGTCGGGGATGTGCAGGTAGCCGACCCGGCCGCCGGTGCGTTCTCCCACGATGCGGCGCTGCTCGCGTACCCAGTCCTGGTAGCGGGCGACCCGCTCGTCGCCGAGCGCCCGGACCGCGACGGTACGCGGCTCGCCACCGTCCCGGCGTACGGTCAGCTGCACCTCCTGGCCTGCCTGGTTGACCAGCAGCTCGCCCGGGGTCACCCCGGCGCCGAGCGGCTGGCCGTTGATCGCGACCAGCTCGTCGCCTTCGCGTACGTCCACGCCGGGGCGGCGCAGCGACGAGGTGGCGTCGGGGTCCCACGGGTCGCCGTGCAGCACCCGCCCGATCCGGTAGCCACCGTCGCCGGCCAGCGTCCAGTCCACCCCGAGGAAGCCCTGCGCGTAGTGCGGACCCTGCCGGTACTCGCCGCCGACCTCGTACGCGTGGGAGGTGCCCAGCTCGCCATGCAGCTCCCAGAGCAGGTCGGAGAACTCCGATCGGGTGCTGACCTTGTCGACCAGCGGCTGGTAGCGGGCGTACACCGCGTCCCAGTCCACCCCGGACATGTCGGCGGCCCAGAACTGCTCGGACTGCAGCCGCCATGCCTCGCGGAACATCTGCCGCCACTCCGCCTCCGGGCGTACCGACACCTTCACCCGGTCCAGGTCGACCCAGCCGCTGGTACGGCCGGGTTCGTCGGACTCGTCGGGTTTCTCGTTCGGCTTGACCACCCGCAGCCGGTGCCCGGAGCGGTAGAGCAGGGTCTTGTGGTCGCGGCTGAGCCAGACCTCGTCGACGTCGTCGACCAGTGTCTCGCACTCCTGTTTGTCCAGGTCGTAGCACTGCAGCGTGGCGCCGGCGTGGGACGTGGTCTCGAAGAACCGGTGCCGCCGGCTGCCGCGTACCGGAGCCAGGGTGAACAGCACCTTGCCCTTGATCCCGGCCACCCGCTGGTACCTGCCGTCGGGCACCGGGAACCCCACCACCCGCGCGGTGATCCCGTCCAGGTCGATCTCCACCCGCTGCGTCGGCTCGGTCTCCAGCTCCTCGTGTGCCTTGCGCGCGTGGCTTGCCTCCTCACTCTCCAGAGGCCGGGGCAGCGGTACGAACGGCGAGCCGGTGGTGGCCCGCAGCCCGATCGCGTACGGCCGGGAGCCGAGCGGGAAGCCGATGTCGAACTGCAGCTCGTCGTAGACCGGGTTCAGGTCGCGCTGCCCGATGAAGTAGAGGTACCTCCCGTCGGCGTCGAAGGCGGGGGAGTGGTCGCGCAGCACCGGCTCGGTGGCGTACCAGGTCTGGTCGGTGTCGGGCCGGGTCAGTTTGATCGCGCTCCGCTTCGGCCCGGTCGGATAGGTGTACGCCAGCCACCGCCCGTCCGGCGACCACGCCAGCCCGCCGAGCCCTTCGTGCCGGGCCTGGTCCTGCCGGCGTACCGCCTCGGCCTCCAGGTCGACCACCAGCAGCTCGTTGCGGTGGTTGATCAGCGCCACCTGGCCGGCGGTGGGACAGACCGCCAGCTCGACCACCCTGCCGGTGTCCAGGTCGAGCGTGCGCGGTGGCTGGCTGCCGTCGGCGGTGAGCAGCACCAGCTGCTCGGCCGGGGAGTCGTCCCCGGCGGCGGCGATCAGCCGGCCGGGTTCGCCGGAGTGGCCGCCCGGCCGGGCGTGGTCGTTGAGCGCGTGGTCGTTGAGCCAGGTCAGCAGGCGGTAGCGGACGCCCTCGGCGGCGCCGTGCTGGCGTACCGGTCCTTCCCAGTTGCCGAACGAGTACGCCTTGCCCCGGCTGGTGACCGCGAGCCCGCTGCCGTCCGGGCTCAGCGTCGCGCTCTGCAGGTAGTCCTCCGCCGGTACGAACTTGCGATTGCGCTGGGTACGGGTGCTGTGGGTCGTGACCGGGATCTTCTGGGAGCTGTCGTCGCGGAGCTGGTAGAGGTCGCCGGCGCACTGGTAGACCACGCTCGTGCCGTCGCTGGCCAGCCCCCGCGCGTAGTAGTCCTCGTGGTCGGTGTGGCGCCGCAGGTCGCCGCCGCCGGGGGTGCACGAGTAGACGTTGCCGACGCCCTCGTGGTCGGAGAGGAAGAAGATCCGCTCGCCGACCCAGCACGGGCTGGCCAGGTTGCCGGACAGTCCGATCAGCCGCTCGAACTCGCCATCGCCGCTGGCGTCCACCCAGAGCTGGCCGGCGGTGCCGCCGCGGTAGCGCTTCCAGCGGGCCGGGTCCTCGGTGTGCCGCCCAAGCACGGTTCGGTTGTCAGGGCCGAACGAGATCGTGCGCGCCTGCCCGTACGGCAGCTCGCGCGGCTCGCCGCCGTCCGGGGAGATGGCGTGGATTCGGGTGTCCCGCCGGTGCGGGCGCCCCGCCGCGGAGGAGTAGAGGACGTCGCGGCCGTCGCGGCTCCAGCCCACCACCGCCACAAGATCATCCGCTTGGTACGTCAGCCGCCGCGCCGTACCGCCGGCGGTCGGCATCACGTACACCTCGGGTGGTCCTTCGTCGTGTCCGACGAACGCGACGAGGCTGCCGTCCGGGGACAGCCGCGGGTGCCTGATCTCCGCCACGCCGGCGGTGAGCCGGGTGGCGGTGCCGCCGTCGCGCGGCGCCAGCCACAGGTCGTCCTCGCAGCAGAAGACGACCACGTCGCCGCGTACGTCCGGAAACCTCAGATAGCTCATGTTGGACCTCCCCGTCGGTGGCTGGTGAAGCGAGGCTACGAGGTGACGGGCGGTTGGCTCCAGCCGAATCCGGACAGCGAGGGGAACTGGCGGGTCGGTTGTAGATGGCTGATCGGCGTGATCGTGGCCGGGCTGGTGGTGACCGGGCTCGGCGTGGCGGGCTCAGTCGCCGGCGCCACGATCACCGGGCAGGGTGCCGACTCCTGAGTTACCGTGGCGCGAGGTGTCCGGGTGTGGCTCGCCCGGTCGTGCCGACTGCTCAACCACCCACTGGACGGTCGACCAGAAAGATGAATGTTGCCTGGCACGACGATCCCCGAGAGCCTTCGTTGTGATGTTGAAGTGCTCTGGGAGTACCACGACATGCGGCATGAGCTGCATCCATGTGACGTTGGAATCGGACTCGGAAGCCACGATCTCGGCGTCGCAGTTGTTGCGACAGAACTGTTTCTCAGTGGATTCTTTCCCCGCATTGTTTTTACTGGTGGTAATGCACCAACGACGGTAGACCGATTCCCGCGTGGAGAGGCGGTTCATTACCGAGAATACGCGGTCGAGAACGGCGTGCCGGCGGAGTCGGTGCTGGTCGAGACCGAGGCAACCAATACGGCGGAAAACCTCGTGCTGACAAGAGAACTACTCGCCGAACACGGTGTCGAGGTGGGCTCGGTTATTCTCATGTCGCGGCCTTACCAGCAGAGACGCGCGTTCGCCACCTGCAAAAAAGTGTGGCCCGAGGTCGAGGTGTTGTGTACGTCTCGGCCGTTGTCGCTGGACGACTACGTCGTGAGTATTGGCGACGCAAAGCGCGTAATGGACATGTTGGTCGGCGATACGCAGCGCATCGAAGTGTACGCGGAACGTGGCTTCGCGATTCCACAGGAAATCCCAAAGGATGTCCGTGCTTCATATACCCGGCTTGTTGATGCAGGTTACACCAGTCGCCTCGTGTAGGCCGCACGTCGGTGGTTGGAGAATCAGGCGACCCGGCTCCGCTTACCACTTCGGCCGACTCCCGCCGACGCCCATGCGTTCGCTTAGCTCGATCGCCAACCTGGGGGGTCGCGACCGAGAGAGAATCCGCCGAACGATCATGCGTGACAGTCGGTGGTAGCGCACCTGATCGGGGCCAACCCGCTCGGCTGTGAGGAGCACGTTGAGCGCTTCGTCGATCCTGTTCCACCGGGCGTACGCTCGCGCCGTTTCGATCGCATGTCGTACCCGCCGTTCGACGGGCAGGGCAGACGTGTCGAGCGAAGGGGCAATGTCGATCGCGCGCTGGACGTCGCCGAGTTCCATGGCGACGCAGACTTGGTGGATCTTGACATTCGTGGGGCCGAACGCGCTCCATACATGATTGGCGTCGCCGCCGAGATGCTGAGCGGACACCTCGGCTTCGGCCAGGTGCGTGTCTGCTGATGCGCGATCGTCGTCTCTGGCCGCTGCCAGGGCGCACACGAGGTGCAGACTCCCGTAGACGGACAGCAGCTGCGGGCTCGGCCTTTTCAGGCGCGGTTCAAGGTACTGAGCCGTCGTTGAAGCGAGCCCGCGAGCCTGTGCGTACTCTCCGATCGCAACAAGGGCATGAGCGGCGGACCGGCTCAGCGACCCGATCACAACGTGGTCATTGCTCGTGTTCGCGGCGGCCAGACCGCGACTGGCCGCGATCCACGCAAGATCGGCCTCGCCGAGCTTCGTCAAGAACAGCGTGGCGACCTGGTGCACGTACGCGGTGAGCGCGTGCGCACGTTGCGCTTCGCTGCCGTCATAGACCCGCGTCGCGGTTCGACAGTCCTGGATCAGGTAAGGAAGCCGGCGTGCGAGCGTGCCGTATTGCGAGCGTTGGTACACGTTCCAGAGATCCGCCACTGACTGCTCCAGGTCAGTCAGCGGCACCGGCTCGTCGTCGGGGAAGGCCGCCATTGTCGGCGTCAGGTGGCGGTAGTCGTGGAGTGCGGCTCGAAGTGCTGGGGTCGTCTGGCGTCCCGATTCCTCGGACCACTCAAACAGGCCCGGCTCGCCGACGAGGTCGCCGAGCGACACGTCCAGTTCGTTCGCGAGTGCGCGTATCACCGACAGTCGATCCAACTCCGCCCGGTTGGTCTCAACCTTGCGCAGCCATTCGGCCGTCTTGCCGACCAAGCCGGCTAGGACTTCTTGGGACAGGCCGCGTCGGCGCCGGTAGAAAGCGACGCGCTGGCCGATGGTCATGTCGTCGGTAAGACCTCGCACACCATTCACCCTGCCTGGCGAGTCAGTGGGAACCCGGTACGGATTTTCCCGGTTCCCGCACCAGAGCGCCCGTAGCTTCTCAGCATGGCACCAGGTAGGCGCACGGATGCGCCACGTGATGTCGCCTTGACTGTCGAGTTTCCCCCGGGTGGCCCGGGGCAGGAGGGAGCAACAGCGATGTTGACGACGAACAGGCGGGCGGCCGGGATTGCGCGCACGCGGCCCGACCCGCTGTTCCCGAACTCCGGCGCGTTCGCGCTGGGCAGGCCGTTCGGGCTGCTCGACGTGGCCGGCGAGGTGACCGCCGCCGAGGCGGTGCCGTTCGGGCTGAACCGCGCGGTGGTAGCCCCAGCGGTGGCGGCGGTTGATCTGTCCACGTACGGATTCGACCACGAGCGGCAGATCGGGACCGTGGTCGACGCGGACGGTGTGGTGGTTCCGCTGTTGAAGCACACAACTGGGCAGACGCGCACTACTACGAACCCGGACGGGTACAAGGGTCCGGACTCCGACACCGACCACCGGGAGGACTGAGCCGATGAGCCGCGCTGCCACGCTGGTGTTGACTCACCCGTTCGACCCCACGGCTGACTACGTGGTCGCCGAACTGAACCGCCGTGGCGCGCCGGTGTTCCGGTGCGACCCGGGCGAGTTTCCCCAACGGCTCAGCATGGCAGCGCGGCTTGACGAGGCGGGCGCGGGCTGGGAGGGCAGGCTGCGCCTGCCCGAACGTGAGATCAACTTGAGCGACATCGGGTGCGCGTACTACCGGCGCCCGACCGTGTTCGACCTGCCCTCCGGGATGAGTGAGCAGATACGCCGCTGGGCGGCCGGGGAGGCACGCATCGGCCTGGGCGGGGTGCTCTCGGCGCTGCCCCGCTGGCTGAATCATCCGGCTGCGATTGTGGCGGCCGAGTACAAGCCGGTCCAGCTCGCGCACGCGGCGGCGTGCGGCCTGTCGGTGCCGGACACGATCGTGACCAATGACCCGGCGCAGGCTGCGAAGTTCGTCGCCCACGTCGGCGTGGCGGTCTACAAGCCGTTGACTTCGACCGGGATCACCGAGGCGGACACACACCGCGTGGTGTACACCAGCCCGGTCGGCATCGGCGATGTTGACGAGTCGATCCGGTTGACCGCCCATCTACTGCAGGAACGGGTCGACAAACAGTACGAGGTGCGGCTGACTGTCGTGGACGATGCCTTCCTGGCGGCACGCATCGACGCTGCCAGCACCACCGCCGCCATCGACTGGCGCGCCGATTACGACGCGCTGACCTACACCCCGCTCCCCGACGTGCCGCCACCAGTGCGGGCCGGGACATCGGCCCTCATGGAGCGGCTGGGATTACGGTTCGGGACGTTCGACTTCATCGTCACTCCGGACGACCGATGGGTCTTCCTGGAGATCAACCCGAACGGGCAATGGGCGTGGATCGAAGACGCCACCGGGCTGCCGATCGCCGCCGCCATCGCCGACGCACTGACGCGGGAGGACAGGTGAACGACGTAGACGCCCTACGCCGGGCGATGGTCGACCAGATGACCAACGCCGGGATGTTGCGCACACTGCCATGGATCCACGCCTTCGCCAGCGTCCCCCGCCACCTGTTTCTATCCCGGTTCTTCCGCCAGACCCCAGACCATTCCGGCTGGAACGCAGTCGGAGAGTCCGACCCCGACCGGCTGGAGATGGTCTACACCGACACCACCTGGGTAACCCAACTGGACAACGACCCGGCCCGATGGGACACCGCCCGCACCACCGGCCAGCCGGCTCGGGGCGTACCCACCTCATCGAGCACCGCGCCAAGCCTGATGGCGCTCATGCTCGAAGCCCTCGACATCGACGACGGACACCGCGTACTGGAGATCGGTACCGGCACCGGGTACAACGCCGCGCTGCTGACGCACCGACTGCGCCCACAGCTGGTGACCACGGTTGAAGTGGACCCGGCCGTGGCCGAGGCGGCGCGGCTGGCCTTATGGGCCTGCGGCTACATGCCGACACTGACCGTCGGTGACGGAGCGGCCGGCCACCCCGGAAACGCACCCTACGATCGGACCATCGCCACATGTTCGACCGCGACCATCCCAGCGGCGTGGGTGGCCCAGCTTCGTCCCGGTGGGCTGCTGTTGACCAACCTGCACCGCGACCTCGGCGGCGGGGCCCTCGCCCTGCTACGACATGACGGACACGGCCGGATGCAGGGCCGGTTCCTGCCCGACTACGGCGGGTTCATGCCCGTCCGCTCCAACCCACCGACCGACGTGGAGCCCCGGCTCGCGGCGGCTCTCGCAACGCTGGACGCCGACGTGGCCGCGCGGCCAACTCCGGTGGGCGCTGACGAGTTGGATCATCCCGACTTCGGCATGGTCGCCGCCCTGCGGTTGCCCGGTGTCGCCTCGATGTGGTTCGAGCCAGACACTGGCCCGCAACGCTGGCTGCTCGCCGATGACGGCTCCTGGGCATGCGTCGAGCAGACCACACACACCGTGACGCAGCACGGCGCCCGCCGGCTGTGGGACAACGTGGAGGCGCTGCACCAGCAGTGGAACGACGCCGGCAAGCCGACCCGAGACCGGTTCGGACTGACCGTCACCGCCGCCCGCGCCCACATGTACTGGCTCGATGACATCGAAGGTGTCTGGTGGACCGACAACACCTGCTCAGCGCTGCGGTAACCAGGGAAACACGGCCACATAGGACACGGGAGGTCCGGTGCACGATTCACGGCTCAGCGCCGCCGAGGTGTGGCTTCGGCTCGGCCGACTGGTCGAGGCGGTCGCGCTCGCGATGCGCAAGCACACGATGGTGCCGGGACTGGGCGTCTGCGCGTGTGGCCGGCTGCCTGAGCGCGAACTGGCGATGTTCGGCGCACGCTGCGATGTCGCGTGTGACACCTGGGAACGTGCGCACCACGGGATGCGGATCGTCCTCGATCAGGTGGATCCGGCCACCTTCACGGAT
>JBOGDE010000138.1:0-14196 GCA_050701695.1 Micromonosporaceae bacterium | reverse complement strand
GTCACACCCGGACCCGAAACAGTGATCTTGGCTGGGCGCTAGCTCCGGCGTACCGGGGTGAGGGCGCGTAGCGGGGTTTCGATCTGGGTGGCGTCGCCCAGGACGACGGTGAGGCCCTGTGCGGGGGCGAGGTAGCGCTGGGCGGCGGCGTAGACGTCGGACTGGGTGGCTTCGGCCAGGCGGCGGCGGTGCTCGGCCAGCCACTCCAGGCGCAGCCCGAAGCCGGCCAGGGTGCTGGCCAGGCCCGCCAGGCCGGACTGGGTGGCGAGGCCGAGCTGCAGGGTGCCGAGGGCGTACTGCCGGGCCTGCTCCAGCTCCTCGTCGCTGACCGGAAGGCTGGCGATGCGGCCCAGCTCGTACCAGGTTTCCAGCACCGACGGCGCGGTCACCTCGGTGGATACGTCGGCGGAGAGCACCAGCGTGGAGCCGGCCGCCGAGTGTTCCAGCTGCGAGTGCGGCGAGTACGTGTAGCCCTTGTCCTCGCGGATGTTCTCCACCCAGCGGGAGGAGAAGTAGCCACCGAAGACCAGGTTGGCCAGCTGCAGCGGGGCGTGGTCGGGGTGGGTGCGCTCCACCGCCGGGAACGCCAGCCGCAGCGAGGACTGCACCGAGCCCTCCCGGTGCACCAGGTCCAGCGGACCCGGCTTCAGCTCCGGCACCGGCGGCAGCTCGACGGTCTCGCCACCGGCCTGCCAGCCGGCGAGCAGCCGCTCGGCGTCGTCCAGCGCACGGGCCGGATCCAGGTCGCCGACCAGGGTCAGGATCGCCCCGTCCGGCCGGATCCGGTCGGTGTGCAGCCGCCGCAGCCCGGCGGAGCGTACCGCCAGTACGTCGTCGGGGCCGGGGGTCTGCACCGCGTACGGGTGCCGACCGTACCGGCGCTTGAGCAGCGCGACCCGCGCCAGGTGGGACGGCTGGGTGAGTGCCACCCGGATCCGGTCGGCGAGCCGTTCCCGCTCGGTGGCGACCTCCTTCGCCGGGTACGTCGCACCGGTGAGCACGTCGCCGAGCAGCTCCAGCAGCCGGGGCAGCTCGGAGGCGAGCGCGTTTCCTGAGACCAGCAGCCGGTCGGGGTCGGTGCTCGCCGACAACCCGCCGCCGATCTTCTGCAGCTCGATCGCGATGTCGACGGTGGACATCGTCTCCGTACCCGAGAGCAGGGTCTGCGAAAGCACCGAGGACCGGGCCAGGTGCGCCTTGCCGAACGGCACCCGCAGCCGGGCCTCCACCAGCGGCACCGACGCCCGCGGCACCACGATCACGGTCAGGCCGTTCGGCAGCGTGCGTTCGGCGGCCGAGGGCAGCCGCAGCTCCTTGGCCGGGCCCAGCTCCGGGAGCGTCTTCGGACTCACTGCTTACCTCCAGGGATGACCTCGACGGAGGCGCGCCGCTGCGGTCGCAGCGTGGCGGCCGCGGCCACCACCTGCTCGGCGGTCACCTCACCGATCAGCTTCGGGATGTCGTTGAGCAGCGCCGCGCCGGGACCGTCGCAGCGCTGCTGCTCGATCACGCCCATCTGCAGCGTACGGCCCAGTACGGAGTCGACATCGCGCAACAGGTGCGTGCTGATCCGGGCCGTCACCCGCGCCAGCTCACCGTCGTCGAGGCCGTCTGTGGCGAGCCGGTCCAGCTCCTCGTCCACGGTGGCGAACACCTTCTCGACGTCGCCGTCGGGTGGTAGGTGCGCCTGCAACAGCAGCGCCGTGGGGTCGCGTACCTCGAAGGGCTCGCCCATGAAGCCGAGGTAGCCGCCGACGCTGGTGGCCGTACGGTCGTCGAGGACGAGGCGCTGCTGCAGCCGGGCGGCGTCACCGTCGGTGAGCACCTCGGCCAGCACCACGTACGGCAGGTACCCGGTGAAGTCGGTGATCGGGTCCGGCACCCGCCAGGCGCTGGCCACCGCGGGCAGCGGCGCGTACGGGTCGGTGTAGCTGGCGCGTCGTTCGGCGGTCAGGTCGGGCTCGTCGAAGTTGGGCCGCAGTGGCGCCGGCCGCGCGGCGATCTCGCCGAAGTGCCGTTCCACCAGCCGGGTCGCCTCGGCCACGTCGAAGTCGCCGCCGACGGACAGCACCGCGTTGCTCGGCGGGTAGAACCGGGCGAAGAAGTCGGCCGCGTCTTCGACGGTGGCGGACTCCAGGTCCTCGAAGGAGCCGTACCCGTCGTGGGCGTTGGGGAAGGTGTCGAACATGACCGGCGGCAGCTTCAGCCACGGGAACCCGCCGTACGGCCGGTTCATCACGTTGACCCGGATCTCCTGCTTCACCACGTCGATCTGGTTGAGCAGGTTCTCCTCGTTGATCCGGGGCGAGCGCATCCGGTCCGCCTCGAGGAACAGCGCCCGGTCCAGCGCGTTGCTCGGCAGCATCTCGTAGTAGTCGGTGTAGTCCAGGTGGGTGGAGCCGTTGAACGTACCCCCGGAGGCCTGGACATGCCGGAAGTGCTCCAGCTTCTCCAGATTCTCCGAGCCCTGGAACATCAGGTGCTCGAAGAGGTGGGCGAAGCCGGTACGCCCCTCCGGCTCGGAGCGGATACCCACGTCGTACACCACGGCGACGCCGACCACCGGCGCGCTGGTATCCGGCGCGAGCACCACCCGCAAGCCGTTTCCGAGGGTGAACCGTTCGACCGGGTACGCCGTGGGCGGAATGCTGACGCGAGAGCTGAGATCTGCAGGCACCCGTCGACCCTAGCCGGTGGTTACTCGACCGGGTGTACCGAGGCGATCACATCCTCGACCACGTCGTCGTACTTCTTGTGGGTGCCGGGGATCGACACGTACAGCACCGCGGCCTCGACCCGGCCCACGTCGACCAGCACCACCGCGACCAGCTCGTCCTTGGCCTTGAGACCGGGTTCGTTGAAGTGCAGCCGGAAGACCGACACCCAGGCGGGCCGCCCGCCCAGGGTCGCCTGCTCGTCGCGGATCATCTTCATCCGGTTCGGCTCCGGATAGTACGAGCGGCGTACGTCCGCGGTGACCTGCCGCCCGGTGCATTTCAGGTCCAGCGCCGTGCCGTCGTTCACCGTCGCCGGCACCGAGCCGGACAGGATCGACGCGTGGTAGCGGCCGCCGCTGTAGACCTCGGTGATGAAGTGCTGCCCGATCCGGTAGTGCACCTTGAGGTCGCCGCCGCTCCAGTCCTCCGACCACGGCTCCCACGGATCGTCGTACGCGGCGTAGGAGATGCGGGCGTCCCTGTCGACGGTCCGCTCCCCCGGTGGTGGGGGCTCCGGCTCGGCGTACTCGTGGCTGGGGGCGCCGGTGGGCGGCGGGCAGAGCTTCGCCAGCGGCGGCGCGTTCTCGTCGACCCCGGGCCCGCCGCCCCCACCGAACGGGCCGACGCCGGAGCGCGGGCCGGAGAACGTACCACTGAAGGCCAGCGCCACGACCACGACGAGTCCTGCCGCCAGCAACGCGACCGCACCCATTCCGAAGATCAGGGTGGTACGCCCTCGGCGCGGCGCCGCAGGTCCGGCGGTGGGCTCGGTGCTGGTGGGTGCCGGGGACCCAAGGGCCCCCCGTCGGGTGACCGCGCCCGCGGCCAGCGGCACGTGGCCGTGAGGCGACGCCCGAGGTGGCGTCGACGCCCGCGGTGGCTTGGACGGCGGCGCTGCGTCGGCCGGATCGGGGCGCGCCCAGGGGGACGGCTCGGAGTGCTCGGTCATCTCACCGGTGAACGGTAGCGGGTGCCGTCACCCCGCGGCGTCGTGGCCGGCGCACACCTGATGATCGACTCCCCCACTGACCGCGACGCGCGGTGGCGGCCCGCGGCTACCCTCGCCGCCATGGTCGAGAGCGGACCCGGACTGCCCCGCCGCTGGACCGCCGAGCCAAAGATCCACCCGAACACCTGAGGCGGCCACGAGGGCGCGCCCCTACCGTCGACGTCATGTCCGAATCGGCGCGGTCCCGCGCGTACACCTGGGGGCTGCGCAGCGTCGTGGCAGGCGCCGGGTTGGCGGCGGCGGGTATCGCGGCCGAGGCGGTGGCCAGCGCCTGGTTCTGGTACGCCGAGCGTTTCGAGACCGGCCCCTCCGCGTTGGTCACCGGGTACGCCGTGGGGCGGACGCTGCTCGGCGCCGCCCTGGTGACCACCGTCCTGTGGCTGTGGCACCGAGCCCGGCAGCGCGACACCGCGCATACCGGCCTGGCGGTGTTGATGTTCGGCGGCGCCGCGCTCACGCTCGGCTCCGTCGTCCCCACCGGACTCGGGCTCTACGCCACCCACGGGACTGCGTGGCGGGTGGGCGCGGTGCCGGTCTGGGTCACCGCCGCTTGGGCCACCTCGCTGGCGACCCTGCCGCTGCTCACGCTGCTCGGTACGCTCGCCGGCCTCCTGCTGATCCGTCCGACCGCCGCCGTTGCCGGCTCGGCCGGCCGACCCGACCCGGACCACCCATCGACCTCAGTGGTACGGCGGCGCCCGCCAGCGATCTATCGGGGAGCGCTGGACGCGGTCGGGATCGGCCTGGTGCTGGCGGTCGCGAACCTGGTCCTCGACGCGATCGCCGCCTGGTCCTCCTGGCGGTACGGCCAGTCCTGGGTGCCGTCGCACGGGACGATCGTGCTCGGCTACCTGGCGGTGCGGACCGTGGTCGGTGGCGGCCTGCTGGCGCTGACCGTGGCGCTGCGGCGGCGCGCGGTGCGGGGCGAGGCATCGGGGCGGGTCGGCCTCGCGACGCTGATGTTCACCTGTGCCCCTCTGGCGGCGGCCGCGATGCTCACCAGCTCGGTGGCGTACCAGACGCTGCTGGGTGCCTACCCACTGGCGGTGTACGGTTCGCTCGCCACCGCGGCGGCACTGCTGCTGGTGGCGCTGATCGCCGGGCCGCTGTTGCTGCTGCCGGCCAGCCGTACCTACACCGAGTCTCGGACGGCCGCGGCGACCAGTCCGTAACCACTCCGCCCGCGGCTACCCGACAGCCCAGGTGTGCTGGCCGCCGGGTTGGTCGAGCCAGAGCCGCTGGCTGCCCTCGGTTGCGGCGGTCAGGCCGAACCGTTCCCGGCGGGGCCGTCCAAGTCGGGACCAGAGGTGGGCGGTGTCCTATACGAGATCCCAGATCGGACGAGGCCCGCCCTGTAGCACGTGACGAACGCCGCCGTTGGCCAGCGTGTCGAGCTCCGCCCAGGCACCGTCGTAGGAGTGCAGGAGCAGTACGTCGCGTTCGGTGCGCCAGATCTGCTCCACGCGCGGACTGAGGTGCTGAAGGAGGAATCGCAGGTCTGGCTGGTCGAGGACGGCGGGATCCAGGCCGGTGGTGGTGTGTGTGGCGTTGGTCCGATCAACGGTGAGCCCGAGCGATCGACCGTCGCGCAGTGGGTTGTCCGCAGCGGTGCGCATCCACATGAAGTGCCCTGGGGCGGGCAGAAACCGGCCTTCGACGGCGTCGGGTGCGTTCTTGCTCAGCGCAATCAGGCTGCTGATCAGCTCGCCGCGGACATCGGCGACAACCAGCCCGTCGTCGGTGAGCTGCTCGATCCAGGCAGGCTGGACCGCCGCGACGGCACACGTGACGATGATCCGGTCGTAGGGAGCGTGTTCGGGAAGACCGGTGGCGCCGTCACCTGCGGCCAGGTGAGGGCAGTAGCCAGCAGCGGCGAGTCGCGTGCGGGCCTGCGCGATGAGGTCAGGATGGATGTCGATGCTGGCCACGTTCGCATCACCGAGGCGGTGGCACAGCAACGCCGCGTTGTAACCGGTCCCGGTGCCGATCTCCAGTACATTGTGCCCGTCGCGGACGTCGAGCAGGTGCAACATGTCCGCCATCAAGCTCGGCTTGGTGGCTGAGCTGGTGGGCCAGTACAGGTCGGTGTCGGGCACCGCCGCGCTCTGCGTTACCAGGGAAGTGTCGGCGTAGACGGCGGCAACCCACTCGGCCCTGTCATCTGGACTCGCGCCATCGACGACGGTGTTGTCGTCGCGCAGGAACCGGGGCACGAACCTGCCTCGGTCGATGTCGGCGAACGCGTCTCGCCAGGCGGTATCGGGCAGGTGTGCGACCCTCGGCGTCTCGGCCAGTGCACGGACGTGGCGCCGGCGGTCGCTCATGCCGCGCTCCCCTCGGTGAGCAGCTCAGCCAGGCCTGCGGCGATCTCCAGGCCGGTAGCTTGCTCAATCCACAACCACTGACCGGCCGGGTTGGCCTCGTAATACCACCACATCCCGTCGCGGTCGATGCCGAAGTCGAACGCGGCGTAGTGCAGCCCGAACGCCTCCAGGTAAGCGATCATGCCGGTTGTCACCGCTTCCGGAACGTCAATCGGCGTGTACCTGAGCGAGGCATAGTCGGCGCGCCAATCGACGTACCCCAACGCCGAGTCAGCGCGGATCACGGCGGCGTAGGGACGGCGGCCCACCATCGTGACGCGGCAGTCCATCACCTTGGGCACCCAGCGTTGCAGGAGGTTCGCAGTGGTGGCGAACGTACCGGGGTCGATCTCCGCCGGGTTGACGGGCGTGGTGTACGTAATCTGCGGCTGCCCTGCCGCATCGCCCAGCACCACCGAGGAGAGAGTCTTGACCACGACCGGACCGTGTGCGGCGGCGAACTCGACGGCGGCGGCGTGCACACTGGTGACGAGCGTTGGCGGCACCGCCAGCCCCGCAGCAGCCGCGACCTGTAGCTGCAGCGGCTTGTACTCCGCCCGCGCGGCCAGGCTGGGGTCATTCACCCAGCGCGCCGGAATGGTGGCCAACACGCCCCCGAGTCCATGCCGCGCCTCAGCGGCCGCGAACACCGCGTCCGGCATCGACATCCGCTCACCGAACCTGAACTCGGTGGGTCGCCAGTAATAGACCGACCGAACGCTGGCCAGCTCCACGAACGTGTCGCGAGTGGCCAGCCGACCGGACCAGCACGGTCCAGCAAGGGTAGCGGCCAGGCTCAACCGGCGCGGGAAGTCGCCGATGTCCATGCGGATCACGGCCACGTCCCGCTTGTCCAGCTGTGTGATGACGGCATCGGCGGTGTCGTCGTCGGCTCCAGTGAGGACCAGCACGGTCGACGCGGTGTTCACGGCCACCTCCAGGTTGGATCAGGTGTCGGTGTGGACGATCGGTGTCGTGTCCGGGACAACCTGGCCATCCCTGGACACCTGAGTGGGCTTGTTCTCCGTCCACCGGGTCGACGACGTATCGTGCTTCTTCGCCTCGATCGGCGGCGGGACCGCAATCGTGGCGGCGAACGGCCTCACCGAGCCGGGTCGGTTGGCCAGAGGCGTGTAGCCGCCCCCGGGCTCCGCCAGTGGCAGCAGACCAGCGGCCGGAAACAACGGGTCCTGCGGTGTGGGACATGGGCGGGGTGTGGCGGCCATGCACTGCCTCCATTTTCACTCGTGATCGGCGTTGAGGTTTCAGGTGTTGACGTGGTCATACGTTGCGCGTCCGACGATTCAGCTTCGGCAGCCCAACCCGGCCGGGTGCCGCCGCGCGGCGGAATGCCGTGTCGAGGACATCGTCCGCGCTTACCGCGCCGGAGCATGGGTATGCGCGGCTGCAGTAGCGGCAGAACCCCCCGCCCCTGTCGGGTTGATGGTCACGGAGCCACCGCGCGGCGACCCGCCACAGGGCGGGGTTCGTCATCCGCAGCTCGGGCGGCGGTTCAAGCGGGGGCAGCTCCGGCGGCATATATCGCATACTCACGACACCACCAGGTAGCCCAGAATCCCCCCGATGCTCAGGAGCCCCAGAACGATCACTACTGCCGCCGCACAGTCCACAGCGGTCGGCTCGTCTTGACGCGGTGCGCCGAGCTGGATCGGGTAGACGAGGGTCGAGTCGCGGTGCTCCCGGCAGCGCCACCGCTCCCCGCATCGGCAGCAGCCGTTCGCCGTCGGCTGGTGAGCGCCTTGGATGCTGCGAGCCATGGCCTGATCTCCGCCGTACGGGAGCGGCCGGTGCTCACTGGTCATCGCGGATCAGCTCCTCGACACGATTGGGCTTGTTTATAGCCCTAAACTCCAAGGTCGCTCTAGAGGCCAAGCGTTTAGGGGGTATAAACCGATACTGGGCGTTGCGTTAGTAGCCGTCAAGGGGATCTAAACTCCGGCCATGGCGAGCGTGGATGACTTCGACAGCGTGCGGCGAGACCCGGACCCCGTACGCCGAGGTCGTCGGGCTACCGAACTCCTCACGATCTACCAGCAGCGCGCAGCCGAACTCGCCCGCATGCGCCGCGCGGCCATCGAAGAGGCGCACCGGGAACACGGAATGAGCTACACGGAGATCGCGACCGCGCTCGGCATTACCAAAGGACGCATTACGCAGATCCGTAGCAACGCCCCAGGACCGGAACGGGCGCTGTTCGGAGTCGGGCCGGTCAGCATCGGAGTGCCGTACCGCTACCGCACCACCGACCGCGAACGACCGCTCATCGCGGCGGAGGATGCCCAGACTGGCGAGGAACTGGAACGACTGCTTGGCGCCCTGGCGCTCGCCGTAACGCGCTACCAGATCGAACCTGACCGCGCCACACCACCGGAAGGCGACACCGTGGTTGTGTGCGGGCCGAAGTCGGCGCCGGTAGGCGCTGAACTACTCGGCCGTGATCCGGTCCTGAGCATGTTGGAGGATGAAGGCCGCTGGTGGATCCAGCATCGGAACACTGGCGAACGCGTCGGCTCGCCAACTGATGACGATCCGTCGAAATCAGCCGACGTGGCCTACATTGCCCGACATCGTGACGGGTCACGCGTCGTCATTCACATCGCGGGCATCCACGCGATCGGGTCGCTCGGCGCCGCACACTATCTAGCCGCACACGCCGCCAGGTTGTCCCAGCGAGCGGGTGACGAGTCGTTCTCGCTGGTCGTCCGAGCGACCTACGACGGTCTCACCATCACCGGCAGTGAACTGGCTGTCGGCCCATACGTTTGGTAGAGCGATGCAGACCACGACGGCTCTGTTGCCCGGCGCTGGCCAGGGCGACGACCGGGTTTTCGTCACCAACCACGCGGTGATCATGCTAGATGGCGCGTCCGCGTTCGTGCCTGTACCGGTGCCAGCTTCGGCCTATGCCGACCGGCTCGGAGCGCACCTGCGTCGCGGTGTCCGTGAGAACCCATCGTCCGACCTGCGCGACCTGCTTCGTTCGGCCATCGAGCGCACAGCCGACGAGCTCGGGTTGTCACCGGGAGAGTCGCCGTGCAGCACGGTGACCATCCTTCGCGAGCTTGACGGCCAGATCGAGATCCTTGTGCTTGGGGACAACCTCGTCATCCTCGCGGGAGAACACATCACCGACGACCGGATGGACCAGCTCCGCCTCGCACCCCGCCGCGAGTACCGGGAACGCCTCGCCGCTGGATACGGATACGACACGACGCACCACGTCCTGCTACGGCAGCTCCAGACACAGCAGGCCGCCATGCGAAACCGTCCGGGCGGCTACTGGATCGCCGAGGCCGACCCGAGCGCCGCCGAGCACGCGCTTCTCATCCGCCGGTCCGTGGAGTCCGTACCCTGGGCCGTGCTCGCCACGGACGGCGCGTACGAGACCATGCGACATCTCGGCCTCGCCGGCTGGAAGCGGCTCGCGACCATGGATGAGGTGGAGCTGGCCAGGGTCCTACGGCGGTGCCACTCCTGGGAGTCCGAGGTCGATCCGCATGGTCAGGCGCTTCCGCGTGCCAAGCGCCACGACGACAAGGCACTCGCGGGCATCGCTTTTGCACACCAATGACGCACGGCTGCCGCCGACCTTGATGGGCGCACCGGCGCTCCAGCCGGGACTACACCGAGCCACGGACGGCAGAGATCAGCGCCTCGAGCGCGGCCGTGTCGAGCAGTTGCTCCGGGCGTACGGTCACGTTGCCCGCGACGTAGTGGAAGCCGGCGCGGACCCGGTCGACCGGCACTCCTGCCAGCTCCGCCCAGGCCAGCCGGTATGCCGCCAGCTGCACCGCCGCCGCCTCCGCGTCGGCCCCGGTGGGACGCCGGCCGGTCTTCCAGTCGATCACGTCGTAGCGGGCACCAGAGTCGCAGCCGGCACCGGAGCCGGAATCGGGACCGGTGGCGTCGGCGAAGACCGCGTCGATGCGGCCGCGTACCACCACACCGTCGAGCACCGTGGTGAACGGCACCTCGACCGCGGCCGGCGTACGGTCGGCCCACTCGCTGGCCAGGAACGCCGCCTTCAACTGCTCGAACAGCTCGTCGGGGGCGGCGCCCTCGTCGGCCGCGCCGGGCAGCTCGTCCAGGTCGAGCAGCCGGTCACCGCCGTACCGCTGCTCGATCCAGCGGTGGAACGCGGTGCCGCGCCGGGCGTACGGGTTGGGGCGCTCCGGTAGCGGCCGGCGCAGCCGGCGGGCCAGCCGGGCCGGGTCCGACCGCAGGCTGACCAGCGCGGAAACCGACAGCGCACCGGGCAGCGCCACCTCGGCCCGCTCCGGTACGGCGGCGTCCCGTTCGGCGAGCAGCAGGTCGACCTCCTCTGCCCACCGCCGCTCCTCGTCCTCGCCCGGACCGCCGCCCGGACCGCCGGCCCCGGACAGCTCGGCCAGCCCGCCGGCCCCGGACAGCTCGGCCAGCACCAGCTCGGCGGCTTCGGTGACGGCGGGGCGGCGTACCCCCAGCGGGTCGTACGGCCAGACGGCGGTACGGGGGGTGACGAGCAGCGGGTTGCCGGCGTCGTCGCCGGGCGGGTCGACCCACGCGTCGACGGTGCCGGCGCCGGCCCAGCAGTAGTCGCGGATCTCGGTGAGGAACGCCGACGGGCCACGCCGGCGCACCGCCACGTCGTCCCACCAGTAGCCGGAGCAGAGCAGCAGCCGGCGGGGCCGGGTCACCGCCACGTACGCCAACCGGCGCTCCTCCCGCGCGGAGTGTTCCCGCCACGCCGCGTCGAAGTCGTCGACGGCGTCGCGTACCCCCTTCTGGTCTGTGGCGGCACCGAGGTCGAGCTCGGGCAGCCCGCTGGCGTCCCCTCGCAGCGCGAACGGCAGCACGCCGGGCTGGGAGACCCAGTGGTCGCCCTGCTGCCGGGTCGGAAACACGTTGTCGGCGAGCCCGGCGACCGCGACCAGGTCCCATTCCAGGCCCTTCGCGGCGTGCACGGTGAGCAGCTGTACCGCGCCTTCGGTGACCTCGACCTTGCCCGGCTCCAGGCCGCGTTCGGAGCGCTCCGCCGCCTCGCAGAACGCCAGGAACCCGGACAGCGTCGGGGTGTCGGAGTCGGCGGCGAACTGAGCTGCCACGTCGGCGAAGCTGTCCAGGTGGCCACGCGCCAGCCCCGCGTCGCCGCGCCGGGCCGCCACCTCGACGTCCAGCCCGATGGTCCGCTCCACATCGGCTACGAGGTCCGGCAGCGACTGATCGGCGAAAGTGCCGAGTCCCGGGCGCGACGCATCGGCACCGTCGTAGCGCCAGAGCCGGTGCAGCTCGGCGCCGAGCTGGCCGAGCCGGCGGTGACCCTCCGGGGAGAAGTTCTCCACCGGACCCAGGTCGGTCAGTGCCTCGGTGAGCGCCGCCTCGTCCAGCCGGTGCGTCATCACCTGGTCCTCGTCGGCGGTCAGCCGGCGCCGGTGCGCGGCCAGGGCGCGGGCCCGGCGGTGCAGCGCCACGATGTCGCGCGGACCGATCCGCCAGCGCGGGCCGGCCACCAGCCGCAGCAGCGCCGCGCCGTCGGTCGGGTCGGCGAGTACCCGCAGGGTGCAGGTGATCTCGCGTACCTCCGGGGTGTCGAGCAGCCCGCCCAGGCCGACCACCTCGACCGGCAGGCCACGAGCCCGCAGCGCCGCCTCCAGCAGCGGAATCTGGCGCCGGATCCGTACCAGGACCGCGGCCGTGGGCGGTGCCTCGGTGCGCCACGAATCGGCCAGCCGGTCGGCGATCCACTCCGCCTCCTCGGCGACGGTCGCCAGCAGCGCGCACCGCACCACGGCGTGGTCGGCCACGCTGCCGTTCCCCGGTGCGGCGCCGTTCCCCGGTGCGGCGCCGTTCCCCGGCGCGGTGCCGTTCCCCGGCGCGGTGCCGTTCTCCGGCGCGGCACGCAGGACCGGCACGTTGTAGCCGGCGCCGTGCACGCCGTCGCGCAGCGGCTCGGACAGGCCGTTGGCCACCCGCAGGATCTCCGGGCGGTTGCGCCAGCTCACGCTCAGCGGCAGGGTCGGCGCGGGAGCGTCGAGGGCGCCGTCGGAGTAGCACGGGAAGTCGGTCGGGAAGCGCTGCAGCGTGCCGGCGCTGGCGCCGCGCCACCCGTAGATCGACTGGCACGGGTCGCCGACCGCGGTGACCGGGTGGCCGTCGCCGTACAGCGAGCGCAGCAGCACGATCTGGGCGTGGCTGGTGTCCTGGTACTCGTCGAGCAGCACCACCCGGTAGCGCTCCCGCTCCAGCGCCCCGACCTGTGGGTGCGCCCGCGCCGTGGTCGCCGCCCGGGCCATCTGGCCGGCGAAGTCGACCGCGTCGGCGTCGCGCTTGCGCCGGGCGTACTCCTCGACCAGCGGCAGCAGCTGGGCCCGGCCCTGCTGGCGCTGCAGCAGCTTGGCCACCGGCGCCATGATCCGGCCCGGCCGGCTCTGCACCTCGGCGACGAACCGCTCGGTGAACTCGGCCAGCTCGCCGGGGGTACGCAGGTGCTCGGCGAGGTCGGCGGCGAGGTCGAGCAACGCCTTGGTGACCGTCGCCGGGGCGAACTCCACACTGGACATGTCGCCGTCGTAGCCGCGTACCACCGCGTCGGCGAGCTGCCAGCAGGCCGCCTCGGTGAACAGCTTCGCGCTCGGCTCCAGCCCGGAGCGCAGCCCGTGCTCGGCGACCACCCGGGAGGCGTACGCGTGGTACGTGGAGATCGTCGGCTCCCCCGCCAGCCGGGTGCCGCGCAGCCGGCCGAATTCCGGGGTGCCGGCGAGCTGGGTGAGCCGGCGGCGTACCCGGGAGGCGAGTTCGCCGGCCGCCTTGCGGGTGAACGTCAGGCCGAGCACCTGCTCCGGGCGTACCAGGTCGTTGGCGATCAGCCACAGCACCCGGGCCGCCATGGTCTCGGTCTTGCCCGACCCGGCGCCGGCCACCACCAGTACCGGCTCCAGCGGGCTGGCGATCACCGCCGTCTGCTGCGCGGTGGGCGCCGGCAGCCTCAGCAGCGACGCCAGCCGGCCCGGCGAATACCTGATCACCAGCTCGTCCCGCAGCTCAGTCATCACTCGCCTCCGGGGCCGGAGCCGGCGGCTCGACGACCTGGCGGCCGTGCTCGGAGACCGGGCAGCTGGCCGACACCGCGCAGATCGCGCAGTAGTCGTTGACCTGCGCGGTGAACCGGGGCGCGGCCATCGCGCGGGCGGCCTCACGTACCAGCTGATCCGCCCACTGTGGATCGTCGGCGTCGGCGAGCGCGGGCTGGCTCTGCTCCGGTCCGTCCCTGCGGTCCTTTCCGAGGTGTACGAGCGCCGCGCCGCCCGGCTCGGCACCGCCCAGCTCGGAGAACCCGCCGAGCGCGATCGCCAGCTGGTACGTCCCCAGCTGCGGGTGCACCACCACGTCGTCCTTGCGCGGCGCCGACTTGCCGGTCTTGAAGTCGATCACGACGAGCCGGCCGTCGGCGTCGCGTTCGATCCGGTCCACGGTGCCGACGATCTCCACCTCCGGGCCGCCGTCGCCGGGCACCGTCACCCGGAAGCCGCGCTCGGCGCCGAGCAGCTCCCGGGGGTTGGCGGCGAGCCAGTCGACCAGCCGTTTCACCATCTGGTGCGCGGCATCGCGCTTGCGACCCTGCTCCCAGCGGGCGGCCACCTCGACGATCCCCCAGTGCGCGTCCAGGAAGCGGTACAGCGCCTGCGGCTCGGTGCCCGGCTCGCCGGCCTGCGCGGCGACCGCGTGCACCAGGTTTCCGACGGTCTGCTCCACGCTGGGCGGGGTGGAGCCGCCGTGGCGCTCCAGCAGCCAGCGCAGCCCGCAGCGGCGTACCGACTCCACCATCGACGGGGACAGCTGCAGCCGCTCGGACTCCTCCACCACCGGGCGGTCGTCGGAGAGCGGGCGCAGCCCCCACCAGTCGTCCGGGTGTGCCCCCGCCACGCCTTCGGCCGCCAGCCGGGCCAGCTGTCGCGCCGCGGCCTGCCGGCGGGACTTCGGCGCCGTGGCGTCGGTGACGACCGTACGCAGCTCGGCCACCAGACCGGGCAGGGTCAGCGGGCGCGGCAGGTCGGCGTGCGGCAGGTCGGCGGCGCCGCGTACCAGGTCGTCGAGGAACCGGCTGGGC
>JBOGDE010000137.1:0-14256 GCA_050701695.1 Micromonosporaceae bacterium | reverse complement strand
GTGCTGAAGGGCTGGCTGTCGCAGCCGCCGAGTCCCGGGCGTGACGCATCGAGGGAGCCGGCCGACGGCGTGCCCGCCGGGCTGGCGGTCGACACCGACCTGCGCTGGCACCTGGTGCAGAGCCTGGTCGCGGCCGGCGCCCTGGGCCCGGACACGATCGACGCCGAGTCACGGCGGGACGCGACCGCCAGCGGCCGGGTGCAGGCGCTGCACGCCACCGCGCTGGTGCCGACCGCGGAGGCGAAGGCGGAGACCTGGCGCCGGCTCACCGAGGACACCAGCCTGCCCAACTCGCAGCTGCGCGCCCTCGCGCACGGCTTCCAGCACCCGCTGCATGTGGAGCTGATCGCCCCGTACGCCGACCGCTACTTCCAGAGCCTGCCCGAGCTGTGGGCGGAGTGGGACGGCGACCTGGCTCGGGCGTTCGCGATCATGCTCTACCCCGCGTACCAGGTCAGCGAGCGGACCGTCGCCACCACCGACGCCTGGCTCGCCGACGAGTCTCACCCGGCGTCGCTGCGCCGCCTGGTCGCCGAGGGCCGTGACGGCGTGGTCCGCGCCCTCGCCGCCCGCGCCCGCGACACAGCGGCACTTCCATGATCAACGGTCCGTTGATCATGGAGACAGGAGCGCGGTTACCTGGTCGGGAGGCATGGCGCGGGCGAAGTACCAGCCCTGGGCGGTGTCGCAACCGATCAGGCGCAGCCGCTCGGCCTGTGCCTGCGTCTCCACCCCCTCGGCGGTGACGCTCAGCCCCAGGGTGTGCGCCAGATCCACCAGCGTCGAGACGATCTGCTCGTCGGCGGGATCGGGGACCTCCGCCGGGCTCAGCCCGGCCACGAACGACCCGGCGATCTTGAGCGTGTGCAGCGGCAGCTTCCGCAGGTACGCGAGGTTGGAGTAGCCGGTGCCGAAGTCGTCGATCGCGATCCGGATACCCAGGTCCGACAGGGCGCACAGCGCGTCCAACGGCTCGCCGGGGCTACCCATCACGGCGCTCTCGGTCAGCTCGAGCTGCAGCGCCTCGGGCGGCAGCCCGGTGTCGGCGAGGATCCGCTTCACGTCGGCGACCAGCCCGCGGTCGTGGAGCTGGCGTACCGCCAGGTTGACGCTCATGAACGGCGGGTCGGCGCACGCCTCCCGCCAGGTATGGGCCTGCCGGCAGGCCTCCTCGAGCACCCAGCGCCCCAGCCGCACGATCAGACCGGTCTCCTCGGCCAGCTCGATGAACCGGCCGGGTGGGATCAGCCCGTGCTCCGGGTGCCGCCACCGCACCAGCGCCTCCAGGCCGAGCACCGTACGGTCGGCGAGGCTGACCAGCGGCTGGTAGTCGAGGTAGAACTCGCCCCGGTCCAGGGCGGCGGGCATGGTGGCCGACAGGGTGTACCGCGCGACGTCGCGGGCGTTGCGCTGGGCGTCGTAGAGCGCCCACCGGTGGCCGCCGTCGGACTTCGCCCAGTACAGCGTGATGTCGGCGGCCTTCATCAGCTCGCCAGCCGTACTCGACGCGACCGGGCGCTCCACCACGCCGATGCTGGCCGAGACCGTCAGGTGATGGCCCCCGATCGCCACCGGCGTCTCCAGCGCCGCCAGCGCCGCGTCGGCGACCGCCACCACGTCCTGCGTGTCGGCGGGCCGTTCCACCAGGATCACGAACTCGTCCCCGCCCATCCGCGCCACCAGGTGACCGGGGCGGGCCACGCAGCGGTTGAGCCGCTCGGCGACCGCTACCAGCAGCTCGTCCCCGACGTCGTGGCCCAGGCTGTCGTTGACCACCTTGAAACCGTCGAGATCCAGGTAGCACAGCCCGATCCGCTCCCCGCCGCCGGCCAGCGCCCGGTTGAGCTCGTCGAAGAACAACGTACGGTTCGGCAGCTGGGTGAGCGGGTCGTGGGTGGCCTGGTGCCGCAGCCGGGCCTCCAGGGCGTACTGCTCGGTGACGTCTTCGAACATCGCGACCAGGAACCGTGGCGCCCCGAGTTCGTCGCGGATCAGCGACGCGGTCATCCGGGTCCACACCGGCTCCCCGTCGCTGCGGACGAAGCGCTTGGCGAACTGTACGTAGTCGCGCTCCCCGGCCACCATCTCGGCGTGCAGCCGGATCGACTCGGGCGGGTCGGCATCGTCCCGGAACTCCAGTACGTGCATCCCGACCAGCTCGTCGGCGCCGTAGCCGAGCAGCTCCACCAGCGCGTCGTTGACGTCGATGATGTAGCCGTCGACGTCGGAGATGCTCATCCCGAAAGCGGCGTCGGCGAACACCGCCCGGAACCGCGCCTCGCTGGCCCGCAGCGCCTGCTGCGCCTCCTCCCGGGCGGCGGTGACCGCCATCCGGATCTGCTCCTGCTCGGAGAGCGTACGGTCGCGCAGCGCCTCGGCGTACCCGGTGGCGACCGCACCCTGCAGCGCCGCCAGCCGTACCGCGAGCTCCGAGCCGACCGCCTCTCCCGGCACCGGAGACTCCGGTCCGGCGACGAACCGGCTGCCGAGCACCCCGACGGTGCGGCCCAGGGTCAGCGGATTGGTGAAGTGCGCCTCGACCAGCGCCCGCCCGATCTCGTGCGCCGGCCGCTCGTCGAACGGATCGGCGAGCAGCGCGTCGGCGAGCCGGTCCGCCAGCCCGCCCAGGAACTCGCGCAGCTCCGCGGCGGTCATCGGGATGTAGCTGGTGCCCACCACGGCGCGGGCCCAGGACTGTGCGAACCTCCGGCGGGTGTTGCCCAGCGCGGCCCAGGCGGAGCCGCTGCGGGCAACCTCGGCCTCGGTCCTGGTCATCCGGCGCCGCCCGCAGCCGGCCTGGAGGTGAGGGAGCGCAGCGACCGAGCCGGAGGGCCGGCTACAGGGCGGCTCAAAGCCGGATGACCCGCACGAGCGAAGCGAGTGCCATCGAACACAGTCATGGCGCCCGACCGACCGCCGCGTATGCCGAAAGCCGCTGCGGGTCCTCGATCACGTCGTCCGGGGAGTCCGGACGCCACAGGGAAAACAGCGCGACTCCCGGCTCCACCAGCTCGAAGCCTTCGAACAGCGCCGCGATCTCGTCCTTGCTGCGGAACCGGATCGGCATCCCCGCCCGCGCGTAGTGCTCCGCGGCCTGCCTGCCGTTCTCCGGCAGGAAGTCGCCGCTGGCGTGCGAGATCGCCAGCATGCTGCCCGACGCCAGCGGGGTCCGCAGGGCCGCGATGATCGCGCGCACCTCGTCGTCGTCGGGGAAGAAGTGCAGCAGCGAGACCAGCAGTACGGCGATCGGCTGGTCGAAATCGAGCGTGCCCGTCACCTGCGGGTGTGCCAGCAGCTCCTCGGGTTCGCGTACGTCTGCCTGGACCACCGTGGCCAGGTCGTTGCCCTCCAGCAGCACCCGACTGTGCGCCACCGCCACCGGGTCGATGTCGGCGTAGACGATCCGGGCGCCGGCGTCGGCCTCCTGGGCCACCTCGTGCACGTTGCCGACGGTGGGGATGCCGGAGCCGATGTCGAGGAACTGCCGTACCCCCGACTGGACGCAGAACCGTACCGCGCGACGCAGGAAGGCCCGATTCTCCTGCAGGATCATCGGCAGCAGCGGGAACGCGTCGACCACCCGCTGCCCCAGCGCGCGGTCGGCCGCGAAGTTGTGCGAGCCGCCCAGGTAGTAGTCGTAGACCCGCGCCACACTGGGCCGATCGAGGTCGATGTTGCCAGGAGCCCAACTGGGACGTTCCACACGCCACCCCTTCGCCCGAGTGCCCGTCCCCGTGATCCTAAATGCCGGGAGCCGTCGCCATAAGGCCACGGCGTGGCGCCGGCCCGCTTGGGCGGGTGGTCGGCCGCCGCCGCTCGATCAGCCGCTGGCCTGGTCGGTGAGCATCCGCAGGCCGCACACGATGCCACCGGCCAGGTCGCCGCCGCCGAAGCACGCGGTCATCGACAGCGCCGCCAGGGCGCACACCTGACGCGGCAGCCGCTGGTCGGCGCGCTCGCCGGTGACGATCTCCAACACCCGCTGGTTCGGCGATACCGCCAGCAGAACCGCGTCGGCGGCGCCAGGGAGCCGGTCGTGGAGCGCTTCGGCGGCCTCGCGGGTCGGCTCGTCCAGCTGGCCCACGTACACGCTGAAGGTCAGTCCGGTCTCGGAGTCGGCCGCCATCAACGCCTCGTCGATGCGCAGCAGCTGCCGGGTGGTGAACGGACCCTCCAGCACGTTTGGGTGGGCCGCCACGGCCTCGCCGGCGGCCGGCTCCAACTCCCCGGCGCGGACCGGCGCCACCGCGGTCATCTCACCAGCTGCCACGGGCACCGCCCTTCACCGAGGCGCCGGCATCGGCCGGCGCCGGCGCGTCCGCACCGCCCACGCCGCCTGGCGCGGAGAGGAACCACACCGGGGTGAACTCGAACGGACGACCCGGACGATACCGCCGGGCGGGCCGCACGCTGGACAGATACACCAGCCCGGCGACCGCCGCGAAGATAGCCGCGGGTACGCCCACGAACACCATCAGAGTCTCGAGAATCGACATCGCACGCTCAACGTCCCTCAGGGGTCCAGGGATGGACCTGATCGTGGTTCACGGTAGCCGAGGACGCCCGGCCACGAGCGTCGGGGGCGCCTGGCAGGATGGCGTCGTGTCCGACACCACTGACCGCGACGAGGCGGCCGCACGGGACGAAGCCGACCCGCTGCGCGAATTCCGCGCCCGGTTCCTGGCCGGTGGCCCCGAGCTGGTCTACCTCGACGGCAACTCGCTCGGGCGGCTGCCGCTGGCGACCCGCGACGCCCTGCGCCACGCCGTCGAGCAGGAGTGGGGCGGCGAGCTGATCCGCGGCTGGAGCCACTGGCGGGACCTGCCCGCGCGGGCCGGCGACGTGATCGCTGCCGGGGTGGTGCAGGCCGAGCCGGGCGAGGTGATCGTCTCCGACTCGACCAGCGTCAACCTCTACAAGCTCGCCGCCGCCGCACTCGCCGCCCGGCCGGGCCGCCGGGTGATCGTCACCGACGACGACAACTTCCCCACCGACGGGTACGTGTTGCAGGGCCTGGCATCCAGCCACGGGGCGGACCTGCGGGTGGTCGAGACCGACATCGACGCCGGGATCGACCCGGACAAGGTCGCCGCCGCGGTCGGCGAGGACACCGCGCTGGTGTGCCTGTCGCACGTGGCGTACCGCTCCGGGGCGATCGCCGACCTGGCGGGCATCACCCGGATCGCGCACCGCGCCGGGGCGCTGGTGCTGTGGGACCTGTGTCACTCCGCCGGCGCGGTGCCGGTGCCGCTGACCGACGCCGGGGTGGATCTGGCGGTCGGGTGCACGTACAAGTACCTCAACGCGGGACCGGGCGCACCGGCGTTCCTGTACGTACGTCGCGAGCTGCAAGCCGAGCTGCGGCAACCGATCTGGGGCTGGTTCGGGCAGGCCGACCAGTTCGCGATGGGCGCGGCGTACCAGCCGGTGGACAGCGTGGAGCGGTTCACCGTCGGTACGCCTGCGGTGCTCGGCTGCCACGCCGTACTGCACGGCGCCGAGCTGACCACCGAGGCCGGGATCGACCGGATCTACGCCAAGGGCCAAGCGCTCACCTCGTACGCCGTCGAGCTGGCCGACGCCTGGCTCGCCGAGCATCGGGTGCTTCTCGCCTCGCCGCGGGATCCGGCCCGTCGCGGCTGCCACGTCACGCTGCACCACCCCGAGGCGTGGCGGCTGTGCCAGGCGCTGATCGCCGAGGGCGTGATCCCGGACTTCCGTACCCCGGACCGGCTGCGGTTGGGTTTCGCGCCGCTCTACACCAGCTTCACCGAGGTGTACGACGGCCTCGCGACCCTCAAACGCATCCTCGACTACAAGACCTACCTGGACTTTCCCGAGGAGCGCAGCCGCGTCACCTAGGGAACCTGGAACCTGGCCGGCTCAGGGTTCGGCTGGCAAGGCCGCAGCGACCGCCAGTGTGCGTTCCTTGCACACAAGGGAGCGAGAACGCCGCCAGCCGGAGCCTGAGTCGGTCAGGCGGTGGCTTCGACGATGGTGCCGCCGTGCCAGCCGAGCCAGTCCAGCCAGCGGGGATCTGGGCTGCGGTGTCCCAAAATGCGCCACGCCGCACCTTTCGGTGCGGCGGGGCTGGAAGGCAGTCGCCATCCGAGCTCAGCGGGCGTCCGGTCGCCTTTGACGTGGTTGCAGCGTGCGCACGCGGCGACCACGTTCTCCCATATGTGCTCACCACCGCGGCTGCGCGGCATCACGTGGTCGATGGTCTCGGCGGGACCTTCGCAGTACGCGCAGCGCCACCGGTCGCGGGCGAAGACGGCGCGCCGGGTGAGCCCGACATGTGCCCGGTACGGCACGCGCACGTACCGGTTGAGACGTACCACGGAGGGGATCGGCATCACCTGGCGTTCGCTGTGCAGAAAGCCCTCACCGTCGGAGACGCAGACGGCGCGGGAGGTGAGCACCAGCACCACGGCGCGGCGTTGGGACACCACGCACAGCGGCTCGTACGTGGCGTTGAGCACGAGTGCGGCCCGCCCGTTGCGGGCGCGCGTGCGCGCTGCTGAGCCGACTGGCTCGCTGGCTCCGCTCGCTCTCACGCGCACCTCGCTTCGCTCGGCGGCGCGCTCGCGCGCGCTGCTGAGCCGACTGGCTCGCTCGCTGCGCTCGCTCACGTGCGCACACCTCCGTCCGCGCCAATAGTCCCCGACAATGCCGCTAAATGCGAGCACGAAACGACGCCCACGCATCTTTGCACTGATTACGCCGATTTGTGGGCACCTCCCGGTGGAACTCCCGCCCGCCGGCGCCAGTGACGACCGCGCGTGTGTGAGTCCGCGGCCGATGCGGTACGAAGGTCACGTGGACCTGCCCGACCTGCTCCCGAGCGCCGAGATCGTGATCAGCAGCGCCAACTGGCTGGTGATCACGCCGCTGCGGATCCTGCTGATCATCGTGCTGGCGCTGATCGCCCGATGGCTCGCGCACCGCATGATCCGCCGCCTGATCCGCCGTACCACCAGTGGTGATACGCCGCTGCTGCTGCGGCCGCTGAGGGAGCGGGCGCCGGCGCTCGCGGCGGCGACCGGGCTGCTCTCCGAGCGTCGCCGGCAACGGGCGGAGACCATCGGCTCGCTGCTGCGCAACGTCGCTTCGATCCTGATCTTCAGCATCACGGTGCTGCTGGTGCTCGGCGAGCTGGGCGTCAACCTGGCACCGCTGCTGGCCAGCGCGGGGATCGCCGGGGTCGCGATCGGCTTCGGCGCGCAGTACCTGGTGCGCGACGTGATCTCCGGGTTGTTCATGATCATCGAGGACCAGTACGGCGTCGGCGACCTCGTCGACCTCGGCGAGGCCAGCGGCACGGTGGAGGCGGTCGGGCTACGGGTCACTACGGTGCGTGACATCCGCGGAGCGGTCTGGTACGTCCGGAACGGCGAGGTGATCCGGGTCGGCAACATGAGCCAGGGCTGGGCGCGGGTGGTGCTCGACGTACCGATCGGGCTCGGTACGCCGGTCGACGACGCCACCGAGGCGATCCGGAACGCCGCCACCGAGCTGGCCGAGGATCCCGCCGTCTCCGGGCAGGTGGTCGAGCCGCCGGAGGTCTGGGGCGTGGAGGACATGACCCTGGAGGGCCCGGTGGTCCGCGTCGTGGTGCGTACGCTCGCCGACGACCAGTGGGAGGTGGCGCGGCAGCTGCGGCGCCGGGTGGTCGACGCGCTGGACCGCAGCGGCATCAACGCCCAGCTCGCCGGGGCCCGGATCTACGTACGCCCGACCCCGGGCGAGGATCGCACGGCGGGTCAGCAGGACCCACCTGCCGGCTCCGGCTAACCTGCGGGTGAACGCCGGGTGATCTCCGTCGCCGTATGGGGGATTACCCTCTACCTTCCGGAGCGACATTCGGTCACCTGTCGAGTTACTGCCAGTCAGGGTTGAGGTGGCCGTTCGACCTACCAATATGTCCGCCGATCGGGCAGACTCGGCCTGAACAGCCTGTGTGCGCAAAACGCCAGAGTGTCGCGAACTGAACCCGGAGGGATCGCGCCGTTGTCCAGCAAGGCACCCGGCCCACAGGGAGCGGACGACGCCGCAACGGAGGCCGACATCGACGCCGGCCCGGCCGCGTCGCACCGCGACCGGAAGCCGGCCAGTTTCCGCGAGGTGTTCGCGGTACGGGAGTACCGCGCGGTGTTCGGTGCCAGCACGCTGTCCTGGGTCGGTGACTACTTCTCCCGGGTCGCGATCACGTTCCTGATCTTCCAGGACACCGGCAAGGTCTGGCTGTCCGCCGCCGCGTTCGCGATCAGCTACCTGCCGTGGATCGCCGGCGGGCCGGTGCTCGCGGCGCTGGCCGAGCGGTACCCGTACCGGCGTGTCATGATCATCTGTGATCTGACCCGGATGGTGCTGGTCGCGACCCTGGCGATCCCCGGAATGCCGCTGTGGCTGCTGCTCGGGCTGCTGTTCGTCTCCTCGCTGATGACCCCACCGGCGCAGTCCGCGCGCTCGGCGATGCTGCCGCTGGTCCTCAAAGGCGACAAGTACGTGGTGGGGCTCTCGGTGCAGGCGATGGTGGCTCAGGCCGCCCAGGTCGGCGGGTACGCCCTCGGCGGCACCTTCGCCGCGCTGGTCAGCCCCCGGGCCGCGCTGCTGGTGGACTCGGTGACCTTCGCGTTGTCGGCGCTGCTGATCTGGCGCGGGGTCAAGGCCCGCCCGTCGGCGATGACCGAGGCGCACCGCAGCCACCTGCTGCGGGAGACCGCCGAGGGATTCCGGCTGGTGTTCGGTGACCCGGTGATGCGCTCGATCGCATTCCTGGTGTTCGCGCTGGTCAGCGTGGTGATCGTGCCCGAAGGGCTGGCCGCCGCGTGGTCCGCCGATCTGGGCGGCGGTGCCTGGCGGGCCGGCCTGTTGATGGCCTCGCTGCCCTTCGGGTACGTGCTCGGCGCCCTGATCGTGGGCCGGATGCTGGCACCCGCCACCCGGATGAAGCTGATCCGGCCACTGGCGCTGCTGACCCCGGTGGCGCTGGGGTTCGCGCTGCTGGATCCGCCGTTCGTGGTGGTGCTGGCGATCGGTGCGCTGGCCGGGTTCGGCAACGCGGTGCTGATGCCGCTCAACGGACTGTTCGTCCAGGTGCTGCCGAACGCGTACCGGGCTCGGGCGTTCGGGATCATGCAGGGCGGGATGCAGATCCTGCACGCCACCGCGGTGCTGCTCACCGGTGCCATCGCCGAGCGGTTCTCGGTGCCGGTGGTGGTCGGCGCCTGGGCGATCGGCGGCCTGATCCTGATCGCGTTGGCGGCCAGCCGCTGGCCCTCGCAGCAGGTGATCGACGACCAGATCGCACGTGTCTCCGCGCTGAACCAGCCCGCCACCGGCCGCTCGCCAGCCGCCGGCCCCGCGCGCAGCGCCCCGGCCGGTCCGACCGTACGCCCTCACGCCACCGCGCCCGCGCCGCAGGACGCCAGTACCCCGGCATCCCTCTGAGCCCGCCCGCGGGGCGGCGTGGGTCACCACTACGGGCAACCTGGGACCGCGGCTGGCAGGATTGAGCTGTGGCTGACCAGGATCCCCGACTGTCCCTGTCCCCGGCGCCCGCCGCTGCCGCGGCGCAGGCCGCCGATCCCGCGACCGAGTCGTTCTACGACGCGGTCGGCGGTGCCGCCACCTTCGCCAAGCTGGTCGAGGAGTTCTACGCCGGCGTCGCCACCGACCCGGTGCTGCGCCCGCTCTACCCCGAGCAGGACCTCGGGCCGGCCGCCGAGCGGCTGCGGATGTTCCTGGAGCAGTACTGGGGCGGGCCGCGTACCTACTCCGACCAGCGGGGGCATCCCCGGCTGCGGATGCGGCACGCGCCGTTCCGGATCGGCGCCGCCGAACGCGACGCCTGGCTGGCCCACATGCGACGCGCCGTCGACACCCTCGACCTGCCCGAGCACCTGGAGGCCCAGCTGTGGGACTACCTGGTGCGCGCCGCGTACTTCATGGTGAACGCCTAGCCTCCCGGGCGCGGGACACCAGCTCCCTGGCGCGGGACACTGGCTCCCTGGCGGGAGGCACCGGCTTCTGGCGCGGAGGCGCTGGCCTTCTGACCGTTATATGGGGACATAGCGTCACGGAACGCGTGGCTTGATCGTTGCAGCATGCGGAAGCCCGTCCTCGACGCCGAAGGGGTCACCGGAGCATGCGCATGCGCCGCCTGCTGATCGCCGCCCTCGTGCTGCTGGCCTTCGGTGCCGGGCTGCTCCCCGCTCAGGCGGGCACCCCACACACCGAGGTGGTCTCCGACGACCCGGCGGATTTCACCCCGCACGTACGCAACGGGATCGTGTACGCGATGACCGTGATCGGCGACACCGTGGTGGTGGGCGGCGACTTCGGCACGGTGACTGAGGCCGACGGCTCCGGGACGCTGCGGCAGCCGTACCTGTTCGCCTTCCACCGCACCACCGGGCAGATCGACCGGTCCTTCCAGCCCGCCCTCGACGGGCCGGTACGCGCGCTCGCCCCCGGCGACGGCGGCACCGTGTACGCCGGCGGCTACTTCGACACCGTCAACGGCACCAGGCAGCCCGCCCTCGCCCGGCTCCAACTCTCCGACGGAGCCCTGCACGGTGCGATCGAGGCCCCACTCGGCGGCGAGGTGCGTACCCTGGCCCGCTCCGGTAGCTACCTGTACGCCGGCGGCGGCTTCGGCTACCTCGGTGATCGGCGCCACGCCGTGCTGGCGCGACTCGATGTGCGTACCGACCGGTGGGACACCGGCTTCGATCTCGGGGTGGCCGGCGCGGGATCGGCCCGGCTGCGGATCGAACACCTCACCACCAGCCGTGACGGCACCCGCCTGGCCATCGACGGTACGTTCACCCGCCTCGCCGGCCTGGCCCGGCACCACATCGCACTGGTCGACATCGGCGCCTCCCCCGCCCGGGTCGCACCCTGGGCCACCGACGCGTTCCGGGAGCCGTGTTCGGGCCGGTTCGACACGTACCTGCGGGACGTCGACTTCGCCCCGGACGGCTCGTACTTCGTGGTGGTCACCACCGGCCGGCTCACCGGCCCGGACAAGCTCTGCGACGCCGCGCTGCGGTTCGAGACCGCCGACGGCACGGGGCAGCTACCGACCTGGGTCAACAAGACCGGCGGCAACACGCTGTTCTCGGTGGTGGTGACCGGGGCCGCGGTGTACGTCGGCGGTCACCAGCGCTGGCTGGACAACCCCGAGGCCGACCACGAAGCCGGTCCCGGTGCGGTACGGCGGGAAGGGATCGGCGCCATCCACCCCGAGTCCGGCAAGGCGCTGTCGTGGAATCCCACCCGTACCCGGGGCGTCGGGGTGCAGTGCCTGGTCAGCACGCCCGACGGACTGTGGGTGGGCAGCGACACCGACGAGCTCGGCCACGAGTACCACGGCCGGGTCGGACTCTTCCCTCTCACGTGACCCCCCAGCGTGACCCCCTGGCACGGCCCCTCGGCGGGCCCTCCACGCGTCCTCGGCGGGGCCTCTGCGGGGCGATTCCGAACTGATGCCGCGGTGAGACCGCACCTGGTGAGCACGCCGGGTACCGTCGGGCTCGCGGCCGGGTGAGTTCCGGCCGCGGCGGCTCACGGGAGGCGGGGACGGTGCTGCGGACACGGCGTACACACAGCGGAGCGGCCCGGTGGCGGTCGCGGGTGACGCTGGCCGCTACGGCGCTGCTGGCGGTGCTCGCCGCCTGCCAGGCACCACCCACCGCGACCTGGCGGGACGCCCCGCCCGAGGCCGACGCGCCAGCCGAGTACGACAAGGGTCGCTCCGACCCGGTGGCCGACCCGGTCTACCCCAGGTACGGCAACCCCGATCTCGACGTACTCCACTACCAGCTGAAACTGGGCTGGTCGCCGGAGCGGCGCAGGCTCACCGGCGAGGCGGTGCTCACGCTGCGCCCCACCACCCGGGTGACCGAGCTGGTGCTCGACTTCTCCCGCGACCTGGAGGTCTCGAAGACCACCGTCAACGGCACCGCGACCACCGCCCGGCAGCGCGGCGAGGATCTGGTGGTACGCCTTGCCGAACCGGCCGCCGCCGACACTCGGCTCACCTTTGCCGTGACGTACGCGGGCACTCCGGAGTCGGTGCCGATGCCGTCCACCCGTGGCGACTTCGGCGACGGGCTCGGGCTGCGGGTGGAGTCCGACGGCGCGGTCTGGACGATGCAGGAGCCGTACGGCGCGTTCACCTGGTACCCGGTCAACGACCAGCCGTCCGACGAGGCGCTGTACGACATCACGGTCACCGTGCCCGACGGCTGGTCCGCGGTGGCCAGCGGCACGTTCCTGGGCAGCGAGCAGCAGACCGGCGGGCAGGTCGCCTTCCGGTGGCGGTCGGACGTCCCGATCGGCAGCTACGTCACCACGCTCGCCGTGGACCGCTTCGCCCGGCACAACGACTCCGCGGGTGAGATCACGCTGACGTACTGGGTGCCGAAGGAGTACGACGGCTACCAGCTCGACGCGATGAAGCGCTCCCCGGAGATCCTGGAGTGGCTGCAGCAGCGGTTCGGGCCGTACCCGTTCCCCAGCGCCGGCGCGGTCGCGGTCGACTCCAGCTCCGCTATGGAGACCCAGATGATGGTCACCATGGGCGGCAGGATCGCCGACAACCTCGACGCCGAGGAGGCCGAAGCGGTCTTCACCCAGGTCCTGGTGCACGAGTACGCCCACCAGTGGTACGGCGACACGGTCAGCCCCCGCGACTGGCGCGGCGTCTGGCTCAACGAGGGGTTCGCGACGTACATCGAGATGCTCTGGGTGCTCGAACACAGCGACGTGAGCCAGGCTGGCCACCTGCACTGGCTGCGGGAACGCGACCGCGAGTCACGCGCCGAAGCCGGCCCACCCGGCGATTACGACCCGGAGATGTTCGCCGAGACCAATGTGTACGTCGGCCCCGCGCTGATGCTGCACGAGATCCGGGAGAAGATCGGTGACAAGAAGTTCTTCGCGCTCTGCCGGGACTGGGCCCAGCAGAACCGGGAGACCCACCAGGACCGGGAGTCGTTCACCGCCTTCGTCAACGATCACGCCGGCCGGGACCTGACCCCGATCATCGACAAGTGGCTGGACTCGAAGACGACACCGGCCTAGAGGTCCGCTTAGAGCAGAGCGCCTTCTTCGTGCATCCACTCCACCCAGGAGCCGGAGACCGCGGCGGCGCAGTCGACCAGCTCGTCCAGCAGCGCGTCGTGCAACCCCGGCACCAGCGGGATCTGCATCTCCGCGTACAGCGAGAGCTTGCCCTGCTCGGTCTCGTCACCGACGTAGGACTTGAGGAACCGGCGGGTGTGGTTCCACTCGTTGACCGCGGTGTACGCCCGATCCGCCCAGTCGGCCGGCACCGGGTTGTAGGTGCGGGCGCGCATCACCAGGATGTCGGCGTCGGGGCCCTCCAGCGCGAACAGCACCACGTGCCGCTCCCACATCGCCAGCAGGTTGCCGTCCTCGTCGGTGAGGTAGCGGATGCCGAGCCGCTTGAGCGCCCCCGCCACCCGCTCGGCGGTCACGGGTGTGACGGCATTGGGGGTACGCCGGTCCGGCTGCGCGGGGATCGACAGCTGGATCCCGGTCGCCACATTCTTGGCGGCTCCCGCCGAAGCCGTTTCCCCTCGCGACCGGTCGGCCGCCCAGTCCTGCCTACGCCACCACGGCATCGTCGCTCTCCTCGTCCTCCCCAGCGGGTACGGACCCGGTCTGGCCGGGTAGCCGGACACCGCACCGGCGGTCACACGATCCGATGATCACCGAGAGCAACGTCCAGCAGGCCATGACGGTACCTGTTGGGTGCCAGTGTCGCGCCACCCCGATGTCGTAGATCTCACCGTTGATTTCCGCGGAGCGGTCCGAACGCCCGACTTGCCCGATACATTCGGCCAGGGCTCACCCTCGGCCGTGGGTACCGTTCCGGTCATCGTGGGACAGGCGATAACCGCAGGGTGGCGGGTCGATACCACGCGGTGCCGTACCGCGCCTGGGCGCCGAGCCAACCGGCCGCGGTGCGGATGGTGACTGGCGCCGCGTCGTCCGGATCGAGGAATCCCATCCGCGCGAGCGCCACCACCAGCCGCAGCGGCACCTCCGCGCGATGATCACCCACAGTGACAATCAAGGCCGCGTGATCCAGCAGCTCGTCCCGCAGCCGCCGCTCCCCGACTCCCCTGGCTCCGGCCTCGCGTACGGTCTGCGCGGCCGCCGCGACGAGCCGCCGCACCTCGCCGGTCGGCACCGTCTCCAGCGGCTCGCCCTGGTCCGGCG
>JBOGDE010000136.1:0-14257 GCA_050701695.1 Micromonosporaceae bacterium | reverse complement strand
GGCCGGGCTCGGCTGCGCGCTCGTGGTCGAGACCGCGCGGGCGTTCGCCGCCGAGCGGGACCTCGCCATCGACCCGCAGTGGCCGGCCCGGGGGGCGCTGGCGGTCGCCTCGATGCGTCGGCACCTGGTGGACAACCTGGCCCGGCCGGTGACCGTGCGGGACGTCGCGGCCGCCGTACACCTGTCCGAACGGCACGCCGAGCGGCTGTTCCGCGAACAGACCGGCGCGTCGTTGATGGCGACGCTGCGCCGGTTGCGGATGGAGCTCGCCGGCCGGCGGCTGCTGGAGGGTGACCTGCCGGTCGGTGAGGTCGCACGCGCCTGTGGGTACGCCGACGCCAGAGCTTTCAGCACGGCGTTCCGCCGGCACCACGGCCAGACACCGGGGGAGTTCCGCACCACCCGCGGCACCGTCCACGGCGATCCCTCGCGCGGCTAGTGACAGTTGCCGCAGCTACCTCGACGGCCCGCCGCGCCTCGGCATCCCGGTGGTCCAGAGCTGGCTGAAGACCTTCAACGTCCCGATCGGCTGATCTGCTCGACACCTGGTGCGCGGAGCCGTCGCCTGATGACGGCTCGAGGGTGATCCGCGCACGCTCGTCGTCAAGGTGGCCCGCGACCAAGACAAGCGGCAGCGGCTGGCGGACGAGGCCCAGTTGCTGGGCCCGTTGCGCCACTGGCAGGTCGCGAGGCGTGGCGAGGGCCGGTCGAGATCGGCGGACGGACCGCCCTGCTGCTCGAGCTCGCCGGTGAGCACACCCTTGGCGGAGCAGCGCGTGCGGATGGGCGGCTACCGCTGGAGGCGACGGGGTGCGGCTGTCGACCGCCACCGTACCCTCGATCTGGTAGCTGGCCCTCGCCGTCGGCGAAACTGAATCCGTCGGGGACGGTGGGACTCATGCGGTGCGCCCTGCGGTGAGCTGGTTGACCGAGCGCAGCACCCGGCGCGACACCAGCTCGGCCGGGTCCAGCTCGGCGGCCGTACGGACGTGGAAGGTGTGTCGCTCGCCGGGCAGCAGCGTGACGAGCATGTCGTCGACGGTCGCGGCGGGATCCAGCTTGTCGACCAGCAGGCAGACGTCGCGCTGCAGCCCGTCGGCGACGACGTGCACGGCGTACCCGTCGCCGGTCGGCTCCACCGCCGTCTCCTGCCAGCCGTCGACGAGCCGCAGGTCCCGGTCCGCGGCCTCGAACCACATCGCCCGGATACCGTCGACGTCCGCGACGACCACCTGGCCGGCGGTGTCGTCCGGCGTCATCGACACTGGTAGCGGCACGATGGCGGTGCCGCGCGCGGACACGTCGACCCCGACGGTGTCCCACGCCAGCACCGCGCCGGACAGCGTCAGCCGGGTCAGCACGACGTCCGCCGTCCACGGTTCGGCCGAGTCGTTGCAGGCGGCCACGACGAGACCGGTGTCGCGCGGCTGGATCGTGACCAGCCGGTCGGCGTACACGCGACGCAGGGCGTACCAGAGCGGCTTGCGGCGGCCGTCGCCGTCGACCGCGGCCCAGGATGTGACCGGCCAGCAGTCGTTCAGCTGCCAGACGACCGCGCCGGAGCAGACCGGATACCAGGACCGGAGGTGCTCGATCCCGAAGGCCACCGCCCGGGCCTGCTGCAGCGACATCGCCCAGTGCCAGTCGTCGAAGTCGGTGGGCAGGTCCAGGTGCGGCACCAGCCCACGGGTCAGCTTGCCGTTGCCGTCGGCGGCCTTCTGGTGCGACCGCATCCCCGGCGAGGTCGGGGTCAGCGGGTCGTCGTGCACCGCCCGGGTCAGCGTCGACCAGGCCGGCGGACCCTGGTAGCCGAACTCGGCGACGAACCGCGGGACGTAGTCCCGGTACGCGGTGTAGTCCCGCTGGTTCCACACGTCCCAGAGGTGCATCGAGCCGTGCGCCGGATCGTTCGGGTGCCGCGCGGTGTCGAACGACCACGGGCTGCCCGGGCTGTAGGGGCGGGTCGGGTCGAGCTCGGCGACGATCTCCGGCAGGAGCTCGAGGTAGTAGCCGCGACCCCAGGTCAGGTCGCCGAGTTGTTCGGTCCAGCCCCGGTCCTGGTGGCCCAAGAAGTTCTCGTTGTTGCCGTTCCAGACCGCCAGGCTCGGGTGCGGGGTGAGCCTGGCGACGGCCTCGCGGGCCTCGGCGACGACCTCGTCGCGCAGCGGCGGTTCCTCGGCGTACGCCGCGGCGGAGAACAGGAAGTCCTGCCAGACCAGGATGCCGAGCTCGTCGCAGGCGTCGTAGAAGTCCTCGGACTCGTAGATCCCGCCACCCCAGACTCGCAGCAGGTTCATGCGTGCGTCGACGGCGTCGGTCACCGCGCTCCGGTACCGGTCGCGGTCGATCCGGTGCGGGAACGTGTCGTCGGGGATCCAGTTGGCGCCCTTGACGAGGATCGGCTGGTCGTTGACGACGATCACCAGCGGGGTGCCGTCGGCGTCCGGCGTGGTGTCCATCCGCACACTGCGGAAGCCGATCCGGCGCTGGTAGCGGTCCAGCTCGGTGCCGTCGGCCGCGACCAGCGTGACCTCGAGGGGATACAGCGGCTGGTCGCCGTACCCGTGCGGCCACCACCGCTCCACCTCCGGTACGTCGAGCCGCACGGTCGTCGTACCCGCGGTGCTGACGGCAGCGTCGTGGCCCGGCGCGGTGGTGACCGAGGCGGCGGCCGCCGCGCCGACCCGCACCCGCACCCGGACACCGTCGGCATCGGTGTCGGCCACGACGTCCGCGTGGACCTCGACGTGGCCGGTGCCACCGTCGACGGTGACCAGCGCGCGTACCTGGTCCAGGCGCGCGGTCCGCCAGCGCCGCAGGTACACCGGCCGCCAGATCCCGGCCGTGACCAGGTCCGGTCCCCAGTCCCAGCCGAAGTTGCAGGCCATCTTGCGCACCGCGTTAAACGGACGGACGCGGAAGCTGACCCGCGGGACCTGCTCGACGCTCATCCGCTCGGCCGCGTCGAGCTGGGCCGCGAACTCGACCGCCAGGTCGTTGTCGCCGGCAACCAGCTGGTCGGTGACGTCGTAGGTGTGGGTGCGGTGCTGGTTGCGGGGCGAGCCCAGGTGGTGGCCGTTCAGGCTGACCTCGCAGACGGTGTCGAGCCCGGTGAAGACCAGCTCGGCCCGCTCACCCGGTTGCACCGGATCCGCGACCAACGTGGTCGTGTACCGCCACGAGGTGCGGCCGATCCAGGCCAGCGCGGCCTCGTTCTCGTCCAGGTACGGATCGGGGATCAGCCCGGCAGCGAGCAGGTCTGTGTGCACGCAGCCGGGTACGGTCGCCGGGATCCGCGCGGCGACGATCTCCGCGGGTGCGGCGCCGTCGACGGCGACGACCGTCCAGGCCTGGTCGATGGGGTGCTTCACTGTGGTCCTCTCACTTGACGGCGCCCGCGGTGACACCGGCGACGACGTGCCCCGGCGCAGCCAGGGCGCGAGGTCGTGGCGGGTCAGCGCGCGGCTTCACCGACGGGGCGTGTGCTGTGGTTTGTCTCCCAGGTCTGCCTGGATCTCGGCCAGCCTGTCCGTGAGACTTGCCAGCGTGTCTGCGTACGTCGGGTCGTGGAAACGGTTGTGGAGTTCGGCGGGGTCGTCAACGAGGTCGAAGAGTTCCCATTCGGGCGGGCGCGGCTCGTCCGCGGCGCCGGGTTGGCCGAGCGATTGGCCGTAGTAGCAGATGAGCTTGTGTCTCTTGGTGCGGATGCCGTAGTGAGAACCGACGCGGTGCGGGTTGGACAGGTGTTCCCAGTACCGGTAGTAGACGACGTCGCGCCAGTCCGTCGGTCGTTCGCCGCCGAGCAGGGGGAGCAGGCTGCGCCCCTGCATGCGTGGATGCGAGCTCACGCCGGCGAGGTCCAGGAGCGTCTGGGCGAAGTCGACGTTGGTGACCAGTTCGTCGCGCTCGGATGCGCGCTCCACGAGTCCGGGGTAGCGCACGAGCAGCGGCATGCGTAGGGACTCCTCGTACATGAATCGCTTGTCGTACCAGCCGTGGTCACCGAGGAAGAAGCCCTGGTCCGATGTGTAGATCACGACAGTGTTCTCGGTCAGGCCGTGTGTGTCGAGGTAGTCGAGAAGGCGACCAACGTTCTCATCGACGGCGGCCACGCACCGCAGGTAGTCGCTCATGTAGCGCTGGTAGTTCCACAGTGCTCGCTCCCGCTCGCTTAGCCCTGGCGGTGGCGCCACCTTGAGATCTTCCGGGCCCAGGTCCCGAGAAACCCGCATGGTAGCCTCGGCCGCCGCGCCGCGGTCCGCGTAGTCGTCGTCGAAGGTCGCCGGCAGCGGGATCTCTTCGGTGTAGAGGTCAGCGTGCCGGGGATGAGGTTCCCACGGCCGATGGGGAGCCTTGTGGTGCACCAACAGGCAGAACGGCCGGTCGGGTTCTCGGGCATCCAACCAGTCCACGGCCAGCTCGGTGATCAGATCGGTCACATAGCCCGATCGGGTGACCGGGCCAGCCCGGGTGAAAAGCACCGGGTCGAAATAGTCGCCTTGCCCGGGAAGCACCTCCCAGTGATCGAACCCGTGTGGGTCGTGGCCCGGGCCGTGACCAATGTGCCACTTGCCGACAACCGCAGTCTGGTAGCCGTTCTGCTGGAGCAGCTCCGGGAAGGTGGGCTGGTCGGCGTTGAAGGGTGCGATCGTCGTGGTGACACCATTGACGTGGCTGTACGTGCCGGTCAGGATGCTCGCCCGACTGGGGGAGCAAATTGAGTTGGTGCAGAAGGCGTTGTCGAACCGCATCCCCTCATCGGCGATCCGGTCGATGTGAGGCGTCCTGTTCACGATGCTGCCGTAGGCGCTGATCGCATGAGCTGCGTGATCGTCGGACATGACGAACAGCAGGTTCGGTCGGTCGGTCAACACGTGGCCGCCTCCTCAGGGTCGATCGCGGAAGGAGCACTGGGGCAGTACGTCGCCGGCCGCCTGCCCCGGATCGGGACGGTCCTGGACGGCCAGCGTCAACGGCCCGTCGAACACGAGTGCGCGCACGTCATCGCCTGGTCAGCCCGCGAGCGAGCGCCTCGAGGTATGCCAGCCCGTAGCGGTCGTCCGGTTCGAGGTAGCTGCCCTCGGTCCACTCGTTCCATGCGTTGACGGTGATGACGTGCAGCCCACCGCGCGACGCCACGAACTCGCGTGCCGCAGCCACGGCCGTCTCGAACTCGGCCGGGCAGTTGCCGACAACCACGGGCAGCATCGGCCATCTGGACACGACGAGCTCGTCGTCGGCGTGGACACGGGTGGTGGAGTCCCAGCCCATCGTGACGTTGGGAACGTAGGTGACAGGTATCTGGGCATCCTGCACCCGCCACTTCGCCTGGGCCTGCTCGCGCCATCCCGCGTAGTCGACCACCAGGCCCTGGGCCAGCGGGACGAGCGGGGCAATGTGCGCCCAGGTGTACGGGCCCACACTGTCGATGCCCAGCTCCAGCGGCGGTGTGGCGTTGTCGCCGGACCACCGGCCGCACATGGCGTTGAGGTGCAGCTCACCAACGCCCGCAGCGCGACACCGCGCACGGAAATCCGCCAGCGCGTCCGCCGTGCCGGAGACGCCGCCGAGCCCATCCTGCAAGATGTCGAGCTGGAAGATCGTGAACCACGCCGCGCCGTCCACCCGCCAATAGTTCGGACTGGTGAGGTACCGCTCGATGATCACGTCGGTCATCCGCCGGAAGTGGGCCGCGTCGAGCGTCGCCGACCACACCGTCTCCGCGGTTCGGCCGACCCGTGCCGGGAACACGTCGGTCCAGTGGTGGTTCGCCCACATCAGCGCGAACTTGGTCGGCGGGTCCTCCAGCCGCAGGTATGCCTCGTCGAGGGGACGGTTGAGGAAGTCTCGCTCCTCGTACCAGTACCAGTCCCACAGGAACGCGTCGATGCCGTGGGCCGCGGCCTGCTCGACGCTCCTGCTCATGACCGCGGGGTCCGTCTCGTCGGCGTACCCCCACTGCGGGACGATCGGTTGATAGTGACCCTCGAACCGTGGCCTGCCCGCCTTGATCAGGTCCCATTCGCTCCAGCCGGGTCCGTAGCGTTCCTCCTGACGCGGGTCGGCGTGCCAGGACGGGAAGTAGATCGCCGCCACCTGCAGCCGGTCGTCGGGGCCTCGCTGCTGCGCTGTCACTGAGATCTCCACGTTAGGTGTCGAGAACACACGTCGGTCCATCACCCGTTCAGCCCTTGACGCCGGTGATGACGACCCCCTGGATGAACCAGCGCTGGGCGAGCCGGAAGGAGGGGGATGCCGCTTGAGGTCAATAGAACGTTTCAAATGGGAAAACAGTGTCGCTTGCCTCACGGGCTCTGTCAACGGCAATGTTCCACTCGACACCAGCTGCGCTCTCGGACGAATCCGCTCTCGCGGTACGACTCGACGATCTCCTGTGGGATCGGACCGCCCAAGTCAACGTCGCCGAGTCGCTCGGCTTGCCTGCTGTCCGGTGGGCTGAGCGGCTATCAGGGTCGTCAGGTCACCTCTTCTCGCCGGTGGTGCGCGACCATGGATGGTCAGGTCCGGGACCTCCGGCTGAGACATTGCGATCTCGGCCGCTCGGGCTGCCATGAGCGCTGCGCCGTGGGCGCCGGGCTCGGCCATGGTGATGGTGCGCATCTGCGGGTACTGGCGTCGTTTCGCCGCCGACACCGCCGGGTTGTTCATCCACTCGCCGCCGACCACCACGTCGGTCGGACCCGTCGACGAGGATGCCGGTCTCAGCCATGCCCGTGACCCCGATGCCGAGCACCAACGCGTCCGCGTCGGAGGCAGTACGGGTGTGCGTGGCCGCCTCGGCGGCGACGGTAACGGCCAGGTGCGCGATGGCCGCCGGGTCGATCTGGGCATGACTCCCGTCATACTCCCATGGCATCGAGACCGCAGCCTCGGCGCGGACGACGCCCTCGATGTCCACGGCCACCGCCTTGACTCTTTTCGTCCCCACGTCCACCCCAACGAGCAGGCCGACGCCGCTCATGCCGCCCCCCGCGCCGCTGCGGGATCGGGAGGTCGGCATGCCATCGTCTCGAGGGGGCCTTCAAGCCGCCATGAACCGCTGGCCCACGGGACCACGGCCGCGTCGCCGCCGCGAAGCTCGAGCCGCGTCCCCCGCTCGGCGACAAGGGCGCCCTCGCCCTCGGTGACGAGCAGGACGGCGAATCCGGCATCGATCCGCACGTCGCCGGACCGGACGCGATCGGCGCGGAACCACGGATCGGCGGCAGGGGGCAGCAGGCTGGCCAGAGGCGAATCGGGCACCTGCTCGCCGGCGATGAGCAACGTCGCGAGCTCGTCATCGCCGAGCTCCTCGAGGCGCAGCGCGTCCAGGGCGAGGTCCCTGCCGAGGCCGAGATGGCTCTCGGTCTCGCCATCGATCGCGAACCCTTCCCACTCCAACAAGATGGACATGTCCGTCGGTTCCTGGAGCTCGAGAACAAGGATCCCGGCGTCGATGGAGTGAGGCGTCCCGGCCGGCACCAGCACAGCGTCCCCCGCGTGTACCGCGTGCGGGCGGAGGAGGTCCACCAGCCCGGCCGAGTCCTCGGCGTCGACCAGGTCGCGAACGTCACCTCGGGACATCGTCTCGCGAAAGCCCAGGCGAACCCGGGCACCAGGGGTCGTCTCCATGACGATCCACGCCTCGGTCTTGCCGTGGGGCAGTCCCAGGTGCCGGCGGGCGAAGGCGCGGCTGGGATGCACATGAACGGGCAGCCGCTGGTCGGGATCGAGCAGCTTGACCAGCACCTCGGTGGACACCCCGAACGCCTCGAGATGGACTGGGCCCAGCCACGCCGCCGGTTCCCCGGCGACAGCGTCGCGCAGCAAAGTCCCGTCGGCCAGCCGGGACAGGCCCTGCTCCTGCTGGCCGAATCGCACGGTCGTCGATCCGAGCCATTCCTCCGGCCGGTTGGGACCTCCGGGACCGCCGCGCAGGGCCGCGATGCGATCCCCACCGAGGTAGACGTGCTCGAACTGGTTGGCTGGCAGGAGCTGGGGCCTGGTCATTCGCATGCCTCTCCCCTGGGCTACGCGCTCGTTGGCCGGCGCGCGCCCGCCCAGATGGGTCAGATGCGTCGGCAAGATGACGGTGCCTGGCGCACCGGAGATGCCCCGCATTCGCCCGATGGCGAAGGTCATCGCAGCCGACACGAGCGGTCACCAAGATCACCATGAAAGGGTGCGGCTAGCCCACGCGTGGGAAGAGTTCGCCGTCTAGCGGTACTCCCTCGGAGAGGCCAAGCGGGTCGGTGACCACATGCCTTCCACCGTTGTACACTGTCTCGGCATCCATGTAGATGTTGACGTGCGCCATCCGTGGGAGATCAGTGTAGTTGGGCGTCGCCATGTGCCCAGTGAAACCTGAGTGGAACGTGCAGTCGCCGGCCCGCAAGGGAATCGTCACCCGCGGCAGCCAACGCAGCGATGGGTCGAGCCCGAACAGGTCCTCTTCGTCGTGCAGTTTCTGCGGTCGCAGCCCGGTGCGGGTCTGTGTGCCCGGCAGGAACGACATGCAGCCGCGCTCGGCAGGGACATCCACCAGGGCGATCCAGGCGGACAGCGAGTGCCGGTCATTCGCGTGTGGCCAGAACGGTCGGTCCTGGTGGAAGTGCGTCGCCTTCTCGTTGTGCGGTTCCTTGACGAGCATGTGGTCGTGCCAGATCCGCAAGGAAACTCCAGCAAGTTGTTCGGCGACCCTCGCGATCCGTTTGTGCAAGGTCAGCTCTCGTGCGGTGTCGTCAAGCCGCCAGACGTTGACGAGTTGGGTGAACGTCCCCTCCTGGTCGAGGCTCCGCGCCCGGTGAGCCTCCAGGAACGCCGCCTCGGCCCGTTGGAAGCACTCAACCTCCGGTGGTTCGAGGATGCCGCGGACTCGGACGAAACCGTCTCGCCGGTAGTCATCGATCAGCCCTTGCGGGAGCCGCCCCTGGTTGTCGACGTCGGTGATCCACTCTATGGTCATGGCCCTAGCCTCGCGCCGCACGACGGTCGACGGCTAGGCCGATCCCGTCCGGATCCTGGTACGATTCTGACCTGTGGCTATGATGCCCAGCGACCTATCGAGGAGCATGAGCTGTTCGCCGATCTACTTCCGGGTTGAGCAGGTTGGCCAGCGTTCACCGTTGATCACCGGGAGGGCATTGTGGAAGAGAACCAGAATCCGTACGGACTGCGTACGGAGTACAGCAGCGATCCGCTAGGAATCGACGAGGGCACGCCCCGGCTCTCCTGGTTGCTTCCCGCGGCCGATCGGGGTCCGGGCATACGGCAGGTGGCCTATCGAATTGTCGTGTCGGCGACATCTGAGTTACGCGGAGAGGTGTGGGACTCCGGCAAGGTCGATTCGGCGAGGACATCTCAGGTGGAGTACGGCGGCCCGCGGCTGACGCCGCTAACGCGGGTTTTCTGGTCGGTGCGAGTCTGGACCGAGGATGGCACCGGTTCGCCATGGTCAGCGGTCGCGACCTTCGAGACCGGCCCGCTCGACGTTGACGACTGGGGTGGCGCGGCGTGGATCGGCGGCGGTTCCCTGCTGCGTAAGGAGTTCCGGCTGTCCGGCGACAGAGTTGTCCGCGCCCGCCTGTATTTCTGCGGGCTCGGCTTCGGCGAACCGCATCTCGACGGTGCACGGGTTGGCTCGAGAGTGCTCGATCCGGCGCCCACCAACTATGACAAGACCGTGCTCTTCACGACGTACGACGTGACCGAGCGGTTGGGGCCTAGCGCCGACGCCGACCCAGACGCTGTGCACGTGCTCGGAGCGATGCTCGGCGGTGGACGCTACGACGAACCGACCGTGAACGCGTGGCACTGGGAGCGGGCACCGTGGCGGGACCGGCCGAAACTCCTCGCCCAGTTGATGATCTGGTACGCCGACGGCGCGACCCAGCGCGTTGTCACCGACGGTGGCTGGCAGGTCGCTTCGGGCCCGATCCGGTCGGATTCGCTCTATGCCGGCGAGATCTACGACGCGCGACTGGCACGTCCGGGTTGGACGTCCGCCGGGTACGACGCCGCCGGCTGGTCGCCCGCCGAGTTTCCGAGCCCGCCACGTGGGCGCCTGCGCTCGCAGCAGCTTCCACCGATCGAGCCGATCCGGTCGGTCGCGCCGGTGGGCCTCGCCGAACCCACGGCGGGGGTATACGTCTACGACCTCGGTGAGCAGCTCGCCGGTTGGGCGCGGATGTCGTTGTCCGGTCCGCCGGGGACAGCCGTCCGGATCCGTTATGGCGAGCGGCTCCTCGACAGCGGCGAGGTCGACATCGCGCAGCCATACATCCAGGCCGACATGCAGTCCGACACCTACATCATCGGAAACGACGGTCCAGAGGTCTACGAGCCGCGGTTCTCCTACAAGGGATTCCAGTACGTCGAGGTCGCCGGACTCCCGGGTCGTCCCGCCCTTTCCGATCTGCTCGGCATTGTCGTGCACACGGCGGTACGATCGACGGCGGAGTTCGAGTGCGACTCCGAGGACGTCAACCGGCTGCACGTCGGTGCCCGCAAAGCGCTGCTGAACAACCTGCACGGCATTCCGACCGACACCCCGGTGTTCGAGAAGAACGGCTGGACCGGCGACGCGCACCTCACCGCGGAGATGGCCGCGTACAACTTCGAGATGGCTTCGTTCTGGACGAAGTGGCTGCAAGACTGGGCAGACGCGCAGCTGCCAAGCGGCGAAGTGCCGCCCATCGTGCCCACGCCCGGTTGGGGTTACCGGGGTAACCCGGCAGGAGTCATCGGGCCGATCCCCGCGTGGGACGTTGCGTACTTCGAGATTCCGTGGGTGATGTACCGCTATTATGGGGATCGGCGCGTCCTCGAACGGCACTATGACGGGCAGCGTCGCTACCTCGACTACCTGGTGAGCGGTTTCCTCGAGCCGGGCGAAGAGGGCGTCGTCCTGGTCGGACTCGGCGACTATCTCCCCCCAGGAGTGCACGACGGGATTCCGCCAGAGGGGCCGGGCGTCTACGAGACCGCGTACACCCACCGGATACTCGGACTGTTGCGCTCGATCGCTGTCGTGCTCGGTCGCGAAAGTGATCTCAGCGCGTACGATGAACTTGCGGCGAAGGTCTTCGACGGCTTCAACCGAACGTTCTTCGATGCGACAACCGTGACGTATCACGGCGAGAACCCGGCCGAATACCGGCAATCTCCCAACGTGGTCGCATTGTCGTTCGGTCTGGTGCCGACGCAGCAGCGGGCCGCCGTGCTCGACCGGCTGGTCGCGGACATTCACGAGCGCGACGATCACCTGAACACCGGTGTCATCGGCACGAAGTTCCTGTTCCCGTTGTTGACCAGGAACGGACATGTCGACCTGGCGTACAAGGTGGCGTTGCAGCGCACATATCCGGGCTATGGGCATTGGCTCGAACTCGGCGCCACCGCGCTGTACGAGATGTGGGACGCGAAGTCCCGGTCGAGGAACCACCATTTCTTCGGACATGTCGACCGCTGGTTCGTCGAAGATCTCGCGGGCGTCTCGCCACTCGAACCGGGTTATGCGAAGGTGCGGATCGCGCCCTGTCCGCCAGCGCAGCTCGGCTTCACGCGGGTCGCGCTGGACACCGTGAGCGGGCGGATCGAGTCAGCGTGGCGCCGGAGAAGGGACGGCGGCATCGACCTGACGTGTTCGCTCCCGCCCGGGGTGACCGCAGAGGTCGACGCGCCAGGCGACCCGCGGCTCAACGCGGGCCACGTCCGAGGTACGCCCGCGCCCGGAAGTCCCGCGGACTCTGGCGCTTCAGGTCCCGGAACTGGCGGTTGAAATGGGACAGGTTCGGGTAGCCGCAGTCCGCGGCGATGTCGGCGATCGGCCGGTCGGTCTCTAGCAGCAGCCGGCACGCCGCACCGACCCGCAGTGCGTTGAGGTACGAGGTGATCGTCGAGCCGGTGGTGCGGCGGAAGAAGCGGCTGGTGGCGGTCGGTGTCAGGTGGGCGGCCGCCGCGATTCTGGCCAGGCTGAGTGGCCGGGAGTATTCAGTGTGCAGCAGCTGCAACACGGCGCCCATCCGGTCTCGCGCGGTGTGGTTCAGCGGCGCGCCGTGCGGCAGGCTCGCCAACGGCCGTACGTCGTCGCGGCGCGCGAGCTGGACCAGAGTGGCGAGCAGCCCCAGGGTCTGCTCGGCCGGCGGCAGCCCGATGAGGTCGTCCGGCATCGCGCTGCCGGGCGGCAGGTGCAGGCCGCGCGTGGCCCGGGCGAGCAGGACGTCGACCGCTGCGAACTCGGGACGGTCGAAGAACCCGGGGCCGAAGGAGTCGCGGTGAAACTGGGCGACGACGGCCTCCTGCCCGGTGCCGACGGACGCGTACGTGTGCGGCAGCTCCGGTCCGATCAGGGTCAGGTCGCCGGGCTGGTAGTCCTCGACGGAGTCGCCCAGGAAACGGGTGCCGGCGCCGCGGGTGATCAGGGTCAGCTCGAACTCGCGGTGGTAGTGCCAGGCGAAGCCGAACCGGTCGGCCCGGCGGACGAACAGCGTCCAGGACAGGTGCGCTGTTGCCTCGATGTGTTCGAACCGGGCGCGCAAGGCTCACCTCCAGGGCAGCAAAGTATCAGAACTGGTCATCACCGGTGTGGCCCGACCGGCCCTGCGGGGTGACGCTGTGCGGTATGACAACCACTGAGCTCGATGACCGGTACCGACTCGATTCGACCGCTGTCGCGGCCTTCGCCGCCAACGGGTTCGTCCGGCTCCCGAGGGTGCTCGACGCCGGCACCATCGAGGCGTTCGAGCCCGAGATCACCGCGAGGGTGATCGAGCTGAACACCGAGCACCTGCCGCTAGCCGATCGCGACACCTACGGCAAGGCCTTCCTGCAGGTCACCAACCTGTGGCGGCACAGCGAGCTGGTCCGGGAGTTTGTCTTCTCCCGGCGGCTGGCCCGGATCGCGGCCGAGTTGCTCGGGGTCGACGGGGTGCGGCTATACCACGACCAGGCGCTATACAAGGAACCCGGCGGTGGTATCACCCCCTGGCACGCCGACCAGTACTACTGGCCGCTCGGTTCGGATCGTGCGGTCACGGTGTGGGTTCCGCTTCAGGAGACCCCCGCGGAGATGGGACCCGTGGCGTTCGCGTCGGGGAGCCACCGGTTCGAGTTCGGTCGCGAACTCCCGATCAGCGACGACTCCGAGCGTCGGCTCCAGCAGGCGCTGGCCGAACGGCAGTTCCCGGTCGTCGAGGCCCCGTTCCAGCTCGGTGAGGTCAGCTACCACCGTGGCTGGACCTTCCACCGGGCCGGACCGAACAACTCGCGGCTACCGCGGCGGGTGATGACGATCATCTACATGGACGCCAACATTACGGTCGCCAAACCGGTCAACCAGAACCAGCGCGCGGACCTGTCGGCGTGGCTCGGCGACATTCCGGTCGGCAGCGTTCCGGACGGACCGCTGAACCCCGTGCTGTTCACCAAGGGGCTGGGTGGCCTCGGCGTCGACGCCACCCCTCGGCGCGTGTAGCGTCTCCGCGCAGATCGACTACGCCAGCTTGGTCGCGCACCGCGAGGAGGCGACGGGCCGTGCATGACGACCGTTTGCTGACCCAGGATCGGCTGGCCAGGGTGATGCGCGAGCGCATCCGGCCGGCGACTCATCGGGTGGTGGCTGGCCTCGAGGTGACCGCGTACCACGTGGCGGGCGGCGGCGGCGAGCCGGTGCCGCCCGCCACGGCGCTGGCCGCCGGGTACGACTCGTTCCCGGTCGGGGGCCGGTGGGGGCCGGCGTGGGGGACGACCTGGTTTCATCTCACCGGCGTGGTGCCGCAGGTGGCGTCCGGCTCAGCGGTGGAGCTGCTGGTGGACCTTGGGTGGCGGGACGGCCTGCCGGGTTTCCAGGCGGAGGGTCTGGTCTACCGTCCGGATGGGACGGTCGTGAAGGGACTCAACCCGCGCAACGACTGGGTGCCGGTGGCCGCACCCGCGGCCGGCGGCGAGCGGCTCGACCTGTACGTCGAGGCGGCCGCGAACCCCTTGGTCCTGCACGGGTTGTTTGCCCCGACCGCACTGGGCGAGAAGGCGACCGCGGGGGACGCGGCGCTGTACCGGCTGGCCCGCGCCGACGTCACCATCCTGGAGGCGGAGGTGTGGGAGCTGGTCCAGGATCTGGAGGTGCTCGACCAGCTTGCCCGCGAGCTGCCGGCGGACCAGCCGCGGGCCTGGGAGATCCTGCGGGCGCTGGGGCAGGCGCTGGACGCGGTGGACCTGGACGACGTGGCCGGCACGGCCAAGCAGGCCCGGGCGGCGC
>JBOGDE010000135.1:0-14385 GCA_050701695.1 Micromonosporaceae bacterium | reverse complement strand
CCACGCTGCGCCGGATGGCCGAGGTGGCGCCGCCGCTGCCGAACCCGTGGCCGCCGCGGGCGCTGCACGCGCTGCTCGGGCTGCTCGGCGCCGGCTCCGGGCTGGTCGCCGCCTGGGAAGCCTGCGACCGGTACGGCCTGGTGCAGCGCTGGCTGCCGGAGTGGCAGCGGGTACGCAGCCTGCCGCAGCGCAATCCCGTACACCTCTACACCGTGGACCGGCACCTGGTGCAGGCGGCGAGCAAGGCCGCGGAGCTGACCCGGGAGGTGGCCCGCCCCGATCTGCTGCTGCTCGGCACGCTGCTGCACGACATCGGCAAGGGGCTGCCCGGCGACCACAGCCAGGCCGGCGCGCCGATCGCCCAGCAGGTGTGCCGCCGGCTCGGGCTGACCACCTCCGACACCGAGCTGGTGTGCCGGCTGGTACGCCACCACCTGCTGCTCGCCGACACCGCGACCCGGCGCGACCTGGCCGACCCGGCCACGATCGAGCTGGTCGCCGGCGTGGTGGAGGATTCGGCCACCCTGGACCTGCTGTACGCCCTGACCCGGGCCGACGCCGCGGGTGCCGGTCCGCTGGCGTGGACTGACTGGAAGGGCAGGCTGGTCACCGAGCTGGTACGGCGCACCCACCGGCTGCTCGACACCGGCGAGGTGCCGCCACCGGAGCCTCCCGAGCACGCCCTGGTAGACCTTGCCGCAGGCCCACTCCCCGCGGTACGGGTCAGGTTCGGAGCCGCGCGCGATGCGACGCCTCCGGGACCGGGCGGCTCCGCCGACACCGTCGCGGTGGTGGCCGATGACCGGCGGGGGCTGCTCGCCGCCGTGGCCGGGGTGCTCGCGGTGCACCGGCTGGACGTCTACTCCGCCAACACCCTCACCATCGGTGATACCGCCGTGCTGGAGTGCGCGGTCCGCCCGCAGTACGGCACGCCGCCCGACCCGGAGCTGCTCACCACCGAGCTGCGCCGGGCCGTGGCCGGCCAGTTCCCGCTCGCCGAGCGGGTCGGGGCCCGGGAGCGGGCGCACCGTGGCAGTGCCGTGGCGGCGCCGCGGGTGGTGTGGCTGCACGAGGCGGCCAGCCACGGCACCGTGCTGGAGCTGCGCGCCGCGGACTCGCCGGGGCTGCTGTACCGGGTGGCGCACGCGCTGGAGGAGACCGGCGCCGCGGTCCGCGCCGCCCGGATCTGCACCCTCGGCGCGGACGTGGTGGACAGCTTCTACCTCACCGGCGAGTACGCCGACCCCGCCGCCCGTGCGGCGGTGGAGTCCGCCGTCCTGGCCGCCTGCACCGCCCCACCCGCCCGCACCTGACCCGCCCGCGCCAGGCCCCGGGCAAGCCCGGTCACCCGCCGGGGGTGGAGTCCTCGGGAGTGTTGGTCTCGATCTGGCGGCGGAACAGCCGCATCAGGCACCAGTTCTCGGCGACCAGCAGGGCGACGTACGGGCCGTGGTGGTCGACGCTGTTCGTGCCGGCGAGCATCTCGCGTTCGGCAGCCCGCAACACCAGCCGCAGCTCGTCGAGATAGAGCGAATCCAGGAAACACGGCGGGTCGTCGGCGGCGATCAGAGCCCCGCCGATCTCCCACAGCGCCCGCTCCGGGTTGTCCGACAGGTACAGGTTGCGGGCGGCGAGGATATGCGAATAGAGCCGGATCCAGAGCGTGAAGTGGTTGCGGTCGTCGAGCACCAGCGGCAGGATCCGCAGCCCGGTGTTGACGTCGACATCCTCCGGGTGCAGGCCCCGCGCCACCACCTCCTGACAGATGGTCAGGGGATCGCGTCCGGCGAGCAGCACCCGGTGCCGCATCAACCCTCCTTTGCTTGGGGGAGCAGCCGCAGCAGGTTGCCGCCGAGCAGGTCGGGCAGCACCTCGGAGCCCAGTTCCGCGAAGTGGGCGATCGTGACCAGCGTCTGCAGGGCGGTGTAGCTGCTGGCGTACGGCAGGTCCGAGCCGTACAGCACCCGGCGCGGGTCCACGCTGGCCAGCAGCGTGAACAGGTCGTAGAGGCGTACCACCGAGGTCTCGAAGTACACGTTGGAGTACGGCGCCAGTACCCGCAGCGCGTCGGGCATGTCGATGAACGAGGAGTGCCCCAGGATCAGCCTCAGCTCGCCGAACTCGGCGGCCAGCCCCGCCAGCTCGTCGGTGATCGCGTTCATCCCGAAGCCGGTGTGCACCAGCACCGGTAGCCCGTCGGCGGCGGCCCGGGCGAACAGCGGGCGCGCCACCGACGACGCCAGCTCGAACTGCTGTGCCCGGGGGTGCAGCTTGATGCCGCGGTGCCCGCGCGCCCGGCAGCGCTCGTACTCGGCTTCCCACGGCCCGTTCGGGTTCAGCCGCAGGAACGGGATCAGCCGGTCCGGCGCCTTCTGGTACGCCGTCCAGATCCGGTCGTTCGGGACCCGGAAGTCGTCCCCGGCGTCGGGGTCGTCGAACGGGAAGATCACCGCGCCCTGGATGTGGTAGCGGTCCAGCTCGGTGAGCAGCTGGTCGAGACTCAGCTCGTGGCCGTCGACGTCCTTGCCGATGTGGGCGTGCGCGTCCCACACCGGGCAGGTCTCGAAGACGTCGTCGGTGAGCCGTTGCAGGTACTCGTACGAGTGCAGCGACATCCCCGCCTCGGGGACCATCGCGACCTCGAAGTAGCGCTCGTACGGAATCCGATCTTCCTGGCGCACCCGGTCATTATCCCTGGTAAAGCCGTACGCACCACGCGAAGCGACGGGCGTACCCACGCGAAGCGACGGGCGTACCACGTGAAGCGGCCCTTCCCGCCGGTAGACGGGAAGGGCCGCTCACGGTAGGTGACTAGCCGAGCAGGTGCTTCAGCGACCGCTTCATGAAGCTGTTGCGCTGCTCCGCGGTGGACAGGCCCTCGATGCCGAAGCCGACGTAGACGGTGTCATCGGTGACCACCACGGCGCCCTCTTCGAACGCCGCGGTGGAGCGGACCCAGTCGTTGCCGTTGCCCGGCGAGCCGGCCGGGGGACCGGAGACGGTCCAGCCACCCAGGTCGGTCTCGAACGAGGTCGACGTCGCCACGCCGTCGACGGTCACCGTGGTGTCGTCGACGAAGGTGCCCAGCTTCAGGGTGCCCCAGTCGGTGGCGTACGAGATGGAGATCTCGACCTGCTTGCCGGCGTACGCCGACAGGTCGATCGACCACTGTCCCCAGCCGCCGGAGCTGCCGGTGGCGGCGTGCCAGGCGCCGGTGGTGCCGGTCGGCGCGCAGTCGGCGTTCATGTAGTGGCCCAGGTGCGGGTGGATGGCGTCCACCCAGCCCGAGGCGCAGCTGTCACCGGTGCCCTGGCCGGTGTGGCCGTTGGCGTCCGGCAGCGTGGTCCAGTCGTCCTGACCCACGGTCCGTGCCTCGACGAACATGTAGTCCCAGTCGGTCTCCAGGTCGTAGGAGCTCCAGAACTCCAGCGTGCCGCTGCTCGCCCCGGTCAGGTCGACGGTGCGGGACAGCCGCTTGTAGCCCTTGTCCGCCGACTGGCTGTTGGCGTAGTAGGAGCCGGTACGCGGGTCGTACGGCGCGCCGCCCGGCCGGTCCCACCCGACCGGCGCCGAGCTGCCGAACTGTGGGAACTGCGACGGCGGCAGGAAGCTCGACGTGGACAGGAACGACGCGGTGTGTCCCTGGTTGTTCGCCGAGTCGCCGCCGTTGAGCCCGCCGGAGAATCCGTCGAAGGCGCCGCCCGAGCCGTTGACCGGGTACGGGTTGCCGTCGCCGTCCGTACCGCCGTCGGAGACGTAGGTGTACGCCCCCAGGTAGTACGTCTGGAAGTCGTTGAACAGCGGCAGGCACGGGTACGCGCGCACCGTGCACGACGGCGGCTCGTTCGGGTTGTAGTAGTAGACGCCGTCGGCGCCCTGCGCGAAGCCGTTGAACTGACCGGCCGCGAGCAGCTTGCCGCCCTCGTTGAGGTAGTCGCGGACGGTGAGCTCCAGATCCAGCGCCGACTTCGCCGCGGTGCCACCGGGCTGGCCGATGTTGCGCGGGACGATGTCGTCGCCGGTCTCCCAGACCACCGCGTCGTAGTGCGAGAGCACCCCGAGGTGGTGCGGCACGGTGCGGTTGTTCAGGTCCATGTCGTACACGTCGGAGCTGTAGCCGGCCGCGGTGATTGCGTCGGCGTAGTACGACACGTACTTGGCCTGGCCGCCGGTCTGGGTCGGGGTGGCGCCGGTGACGTCCTCCGCGGCGAGGATCAGCACGTCACCGCCGGTGTCGCCGGCCACGGTGTACGTGAAGTGCTCGCTGCTCACCGGCCCGACGCCGGGCTTGAGTGCCGAGAACCAGACCTCGACGCTGTCGCCGGCCTTGGCGCCCTTGACCGCGCCCCGGTACTCGGCGAAGTACACGTCGTTGTGGTCGCCGTACTTCTCGCCGCCAGCAAACTCCTTGGTCCCTGCGGTCTTGGTGGCGCCACCGTTGATCTTGTAGTTCAGCTGCTTCTTCTCCAGCGCGCGGCGGGCGTTGACCGCCACCGGCTGCGCGGCGGTGCCGCTGTGCGAGACGTCGAACGCGTCGATCACGAAGTCCGGCGTGGTGCCGCCGACGCCCTCCGGGCTGTCCGGGTGGTGGGTCGCCTTGGCGACGTTGCGCGCGAACTGGATGTTCTTGACGTACTCGGCCTGGATCAGGTCCTCGTCCTCGGGGAAGTTGAAGACCGAGGCGCAGTCCTCGGGGACCCACTCGTCGTCCGGGTCGACCCGGCTGGCGGTCTGGCAGGTGGACATCTCCGGGGTGAAGGCGAGCGTGCCGTACGCGTGGTGCAGGTGCTCGGTGGTCTCGCCGTTGGTGATGTACAGCTCCGCGGACAGATCCGGGTCGTACCCCGGTACGGCCGGGTGGTCGTCGTCGCCGGCGAGCGCCTCGTACACGATGTCGTCGGGCTGCGGGGTGCTCTGCTGCCAGCCGGTGCCGTAGAGGATCAGCTCGGCGGCGGAGTGGTAGTTGATCACGTACTCGAAGCGGATCCGCTTGGCCAGGCCGTCCAGGGCCCGGGTCTCCGGCTCGGAGGCCGGCCCGGCGCCCCGGTAGGTCTCACTCGCCGACTCGGGGGAGGAGCCCTCGTTGTCGTAGCCCCACTTGGTGGGGAAGTTGCGGTTAGGGTCGACGCCGTCACCAGGCTTGATCTGGCCGTCGCCGTTCACGTCGCGGGTGTTCTTGCGCCACAGCCGGTTGCCCTCGGTGAACGTGAAGTCGTACCCGTCGGGGTTGGCGACCGGGATGAACCACAGCTCGGTGGTCTTCACCAGCTCGGTGATCTCCGCGTCGGTGCCGTACCCGCTGAGGGTGCCGTGCATCAGCCGGCGCACCATCTCCGGGGTGATCCACTCCCGGGCGTGCTGCGCGGCCAGGTAGAGCACCGCGGGGCGGGTGCCGTCGGGCAGCGCGCGGGCGTTCTTGGTGACCTTCAGCGCGTAGATGTCCTGGCCCTCGACGGACTTGCCGATCGACTGCAGCTTGGAGATCTGCGGGTAGTCGGCCGCGGCCTTGAGCAGCTCGTCGCGGATGCCGCCGGCCTCGCTGTAGGAGCGGTAGACCTGGCCGGCGGCGAACGGCCGGGCGTCCAGCGAGGCGGAGGCGGGCTTGCCGTTGACCTTCTTCACCGACAGCTTGATGCCTTCGCTGGCGGCCTTCGCGGCCTGCATGCCGCTGAGCGCCACCTCGACCTTGGTACGGCCGTCGGAGCCCTTCATGTGGGCGGTGTCGTGCATGTCCACGCCGGCGACCCGGGGGAGCGCCGCGAGCTGCTCAGGGGTGAGCTCGCCGACGTACACCTCGAGGCCGGAGCCTGCGGGGGTCTGTGCTGACAGTGCGGGTGGGCCCGCGAGTAGGCCCACCACGAGGACGGTGGCGGATGCCGCCGCCACGTAAAGGCGTCGCATAGGGGTGTCTCCCTGGTTCGAGCCAGTGGTGTGCCGTGAGCATTGGTGATCGCGTTCACACTGTCAATGGACCTTTCCGGCACTGCCCGGCCGACAGGGATAACCCGCGAGCGCCCGTTACCCTTTTGTGCAGCGGGCCGTGATCTGCCCGCCTTCCCAAGCGAGCGAGGACTGACACGACGTGTTCGACACCCTGAGCGACCGGTTGTCCGGAATCTTCGAGAAGCTGCGCGGCAAGGGCCGGCTCTCGGAGACCGACCTCAACGACACCGCCCGGGAGATCCGGCTCGCGCTGCTGGAGGCCGACGTCGCGCTGCCGGTGGTCAAGCACTTCATCTTCCAGCTCAAGGAACGCGCCCGCGGCGTCGAGGTGTCCAAGGCGCTGAACCCGGCGCAGCAGGTCATCAAGATCGTCCACGAGGAGCTGGTGGCGATCCTGGGTGGGCAGGCGCGCCGGTTGCGGTACGGCAAGCAGCCCCCCACGGTGATCATGCTGGCGGGTCTGCAGGGCTCCGGTAAGACCACGCTCGCCGGCAAGCTGGCGACCTGGCTGCGGGAGCAGGGGCACCAGCCGCTGCTGGTCGCCGCGGACCTGCAGCGGCCCAACGCCGTACAGCAGCTGCAGGTGCTGGGGGAACGGGCCGGTGTCGAGGTGTACGCGCCGCAGCCCGGCAACGGCGTCGGCGATCCGGTCCGGGTCTCGTCCGAGTCGCTGGACCACGCCCGGCGGCAGCACCGCGACGTGGTGATCATCGACACCGCGGGCCGGCTCGGTGTGGACGCGGAGATGATGGCGCAGGCCGCCGCGATCCGTGACGTCACCGACCCGGACGAGGTGCTGTTCGTGGTCGACGCGATGATCGGTCAGGACGCGGTGACCACGGCCGAGGCGTTCCGCGACGGCGTCGGCATCACCGGCGTGGTGCTGTCCAAACTCGACGGTGACGCCCGCGGCGGTGCGGCGCTGTCGGTACGCCAGGTCACCGGCTCCCCGATCCTGTTCGCCTCCACCGGCGAGAGCCTCAAAGACTTCGACGTGTTCCACCCGGAGCGGATGGCGTCCCGGATCCTCGGCATGGGTGACGTCCTGACCCTGATCGAGCAGGCCGAGAAGGTCTTCGAGGACGATCAGAAGGAACGGATGGCCGCCAAGCTGGTCGGCCAGCAGGATTTCACCTTCGACGACTTCCTGGAGCAGCTGGTCGCGGTCCAGCGGATGGGGCCGATCCAGAACGTGCTGGCGATGATGCCGGGGATGAACCAGCTCAAGGGCCAGATCGACGACATCGACGACAAGCACATCGGCCAGGTGACCGCGATCATCCGCTCGATGACGCCGGCCGAGCGGGCCAACCCGAAACTGCTCAACGGCTCTCGGCGGGTACGCATCGCCACCGGTTCCGGCACCCAGGTCACCGATGTGAACCAGCTGGTGACCCGGTTCAACGAGGCGCAGAAGCAGCTCAAGCAGCTGGGCGGAATGTTCGGTGGCGGCGGTCGCAAGGCCACCAAGTCCCCGAAGATCAAGCGCAAGGGCAAGAAGGGCAAGGTCAAGCAGGTACGCCGCCGCGGCCCCGGTGGTGGCATGCCGGGCATGCCGCCAGGTATGCCGGCGGGCCTTCCCGGTGGCCTCCCGGGCGCGCCGGCCGCCGCCGACCAGGCCGCCGAGGGCGCGGACCTGCCCGAGGGTTTCCAGATGCCCCAGATCGACTTCAACCAGCTCGGCAAGAAGAAGCCGTAACACCCGCCCCCGGAGGCGACTACGGGATGTCGCGGTGACCGCCGGCAAGATCGCGATTTCGGGAACGGATCTGCGCACTGAGCGCACGTCCCGTTCCCCATACAGCGATCTTGCACGGAGGGGCGCGGGGCATTGGGTCGCGGGGGTTGGGTCGCCGGGGCATTGGACAGTATCTGTGGAAGCGGCGCTGAGACTTTCTTAGGCAGCGTCCAATGCTCGGTGCGGTGAATGGCGCGGGGCCACGGGTCAGGGGCGGAGCTGGCCGTCGATGTCGAGCAGGCCGGCGCGGTCGAGGATCGGGACGGCGCGGCGCCAGGGTGGGCAGGGCCAGGTGTCGCAGCCGTCGGCGAGGCACTGCTGGGTGAACAGCGACGGGATGTGCAGCGCGAACTCCTCCCGCGCCCACGCGACCTCCTCGGGTGTCGGCGCGCTGTGACGTGGCGCCGGCCGGCGCGGAAACGCCTCACTCACGCGCAACGCCCGGTCCGGGCCGGTACGCAGTGCGGGCAGCGCAGCGTCTCGCCGCACTCGCGGCACCACCGCAGGCTGCGCCGGAACGTCACCAGCCCGCACAGAAACCCCAGCACCGCCACCGCGCCCAGCGCCAACGCCTGTGCCCACACCGTCCACTCCTCGGGTACGTCGTTCGCCGTCGTCTGTGGACACCAGTCTTGTCTCGCGCGCCGCGAGTTGACAGAATCACGCGGCGGTTCGCGCACCACAGCCTGCGAGCACGCGGACCCGCTGTGTAAGGGACAGTTCGCTCGCATCATGAGAGAACGGGACGGGGCAGTATGCGAAAAGGGGTTGGCAAGACCATCCAGGCGCGGCAACTTGGGAGGCACCTGCGGGAGCTGCGCAAGGAGGCCGGAGTGGGCGTCGACGCGGCGGTACGGGAGATCGGCGTGTCCGACGCGACGCTCTACCGCTTCGAGGCGGGTACCTCGGTGCCCCGCCCACCCGACGTCAAAGCCCTCTGCGCCATGTACGGCACCGACGCCGACCTCATTGACGGCCTGGTCGGTCTCGCGAAGGAGGCGAACTCACCCGGCTGGTGGCGCTCCTACATGGGCGTGATCCCGCGAGGGGTCGACACCTACGTATCCCTTGAAGGGGCGGCCGAACACATCAGGTCCTACGAGATGGACGTCGTCCACGGCTTGCTGCAGACTCCCCGTTACGCCGAGGCACTGTTCCGGACCGCGATCCCGGTGCCCAGCGAGGACGAGGTGCGGCGACGGATCGATGTGCGGATGAGGCGGCAACGCATCCTCGATCGGCGCACCGCACCCCGGCTCGATGTGGTCGTCGGTGAGGTGGCGCTGCTCAGGTCGCCCGGCGACGACATCATGGCCGAACAGTTGGCCCACCTCGACGCGCTGTCGCGGCGGCCGGACCTGACGATCCGGGTACTGCCGATGAACCTGTTGCATGGCGGCCTGGTCTGTGGGGCACGGTTCCATATGATGACGTTCCCCACGGACCGCCGTGGCTTGGGGGAGCCACCGGTGGTGCACGCGGAGAATCTGACCGGTGGTGTCTTCCTCAGCGAGCCAGAGGAGATAGATGCTTACGAGTTGATCTGGAATGCGGTGCTGGAGGTCGCGTTGTCACCGCCCGAGTCCAGAGCGCTGATCAACGACTATCGGGAGAGGTATGAACGTTGATGAATGACCAGATCGTGTGGCGCAAGTCCAGCCGGTCCGGGTCGGACGGCGGCACATGCGTCGAGGTCGCGGTGCTGCCGGATCACGTTCTGGTGCGGGACAGCAAGGATCCGGATGGGCCGCGGTTGAGCTTCACGTACCCGGAATGGCGGGCCTTCGTGGGCGGGGTCGGTGATGGGGAGTTCGAGCTGTAGCGCGACGGCGCCCGCCCCGCGCCAGGGACGGGCGCCGTCGCGTCGGGTCAGGCCGCCAGGTCGGGGCGGTCGGTGATGCGGACTCCGTTCACGATCGGCAGGCCGAAGCCGCGGTAGGTGAAGAACCGGATGTTGAGCTGTCCGTCGGTGACGGTCACGGTGTACGTACGCCGCAGCGCGCCGAACGCCCCGGCCTCGCCGGCGACGTCGAGCCGCCGTGCCACCTCGGTGCCTTCCAGGTGTACGTCGAACAGCCGCGAGCCGGCCGACTGGGTACGCAGCTCGGCGAACTCCAGCTCCACGGTGTAAACGCCGTCGGCCAGCCCGTCGCAGCGGTACTCGGTCATCCCTTCCCGCAGGCTCTGGTAGCGGGCGTCGTCGTCCGTACCGGAGATGCCCTTCCTGGTGGACACCGGGTGGGACTGGCCGACGTACCCACAGGAGCCTTCGGTGTAGGGCTGGTCGGCCGACCACCGGTCACCGTCGGAGTCCGGCCCGTGGCCCTTGCCGCCGGAGTCCAACGCCACCTGGAAGCCGGGCGCCACGATGGTCACCGGGATCGCGACAGTCGGCTGCCGGCCGCTCGCCGAGCGCACTAGCACGGTCGCCTTCTGGTACGTGTGCGCCGCCAGCGCCGAGGCGTCCACCGTCACCGTGAACACCGCGGCCTCGCCGGGTGCCAGGGCTCCGGAGCCACCCCCGAGTGACAGCCACGCCACGTCGCCCTCGACGCCGGACTCGTCGGCCTCGGCCACGGTGTAGTCGGTGCCGAGGCCACCGGTGTTCGTCAGGCCGACGGTACGGGTGCGGGTCTCGCCGGCCGGGGTGACGATCGGCAACTGCGAGACCGCCGCGCCGACCCGGGCGGTACGCAGCGCCGAGCTGTGCTCGATCACCGTCGCGGTGGTGACCACCAGCTCCGTACTCGCCGATTCGTAGTGCTCCTTGGCCACCGTCACCTGGTACGGCCCCGGCGGCACCTGCAGCAGGTAGTCACCGTCCGGGCCGGTGACAGCGGTGTCGAGCACCGCGCCGCCGCTGCGTACGGTGACCTCGGCATCGGCGAGAGGCTCGCCGTCGTTGGCGTCGGTGACCGTACCGAGCGCCACCCCCGCGTCGGTGGCGAACCGCAGGCCGTCGCCGCTGGCCACCCCCGGGGAGTTGAACGCGTACTCGAAGCCGACCGTGCCAGCCGCGTTCTCCAGCCCGATGCTGGCGAACTCGCCGGCTTCCCGGCCGGTGCCGTCGATGTCGGCGTACCGGTAGGTGATCTCGCCCTTCTCGCTGATCGCGGCGGTGAACGAGATCCGCAGGGTGCGTGCGGAGTAGAAGCTGACGTTGCGCCACTCCACCAGGAACGTACGGTTCGGCCGTTCCCCGGTGACGGAGGTGTAGATGCCGGAGTCGGCCTCGACGTACAGGTCGTCCCAGAACGGCATCAGCGCGGCGTTCGGGCTGCCGGTGCCGGGGATCGCCCGGTTGCCGGGGGACGACGCGGTGGTGCTGGCGAACGCCAGCCAGCCGTTGGTGGACAGGTACGCGGTGCGGTACCCCTTGCCGTACAGCGGGACCCGGAACGGCAGCTCTACGGAGGCGACCCGGTCGTCGCCGGTGAGCGGCACCAGGTCGGTGCCGGCCACGTAAGCGCCGGCGGCGTCGGCGCAGGCGTACCCGAAGCCGTCGCGGCGCTGCGGCAGGGTGACGTCGTGGGTGGTGTCGCCGGCGACCGAGACGGGTTCGGTGACCGCGTCGGCGCACCGGTTGGTGTGGGCGACCTTCAGCTGGTAGTCGCCGTGCGGCAGGGTCACCTGGTAACGCCCGTCGGCGCCGGCGGTGGTGCTGACCGGGGTGCCGAGCACGTCGACGGTGGCGCCGGCGGCGAGGTCCCCGGAGGAGAGCCGCACCGTGCCGGACAGGGTCGCGGACGGCGCCGCCTGCAGGGTGACGTCGTGGGTGGCGGTCTGGCCCTCCACGACGGTCGCGGAGCCGGTGTCGGTGAGGTAGCCGAACTTCGCGACGGTGACGGTGTAGTCGCCGACCATCATCCGGCTGAAGGTGTAGCTGCCGTCGGCGCCGGTGCTGACGCTACGGCTCATCGGGCCGTCGACGGTGACGGTGGCGCCGGCGAGCGCCGCGCCGTCGGCGGTGACGGTGCCGGACAGCCCGCCCAGCGCACCGCGCGGGGTGGCGTTGACCGCGGCGTACGCGTCGAGCCGGCCCTCACCGAAGACGTTGTTGTCGTCGGCGGTGCCGCCGCAGGTGGTGTTGTCCACGTCGATCGCGGTGTCGTCGAGCAGTTGGCGGGTGGCGGTGATGTCCCCGGCGATCGCGGGCGAGGCCGACCACATCAGCGCCACCACCGCGGCGGTGTGGGGCGAGGCCATCGACGTACCACTGAAGGAGGAGTAACCGCTCGGGGTGCTGGACCGGACGTTGACGCCGGGAGCGGCGAGGTTGGGTTTGATCTCCCCGTTCTCGCCGGCGCCGCGGCTGGAGAAGCTGGCGATGGTGTTGTTGATGTCGAAGGCGCCGGAGCTGTAGCTGATCTGGTACTCGCCCGGCGTGCCGGAGGTGTTGCAGCCCGGCCCGGAGTTGCCGTTGGAGAACGCGGGGAAGATCCCGGCGGCGATCCAGGACTGGACGGTCTCGGTGTACCAGGGGTCGTACACGCTGGAGCCCCAGGAGTTGTTCACCACGTCGGGTGCGAGGTCCGGGCGCGGGTTGGCGCCGGAGAGGTCGGTGGGGGCGACCATCCACTGCCCGGAGGCGAGCAGCGAGGCGCGGGAGCAGGAGTTGGATTCGCAGCCCTTGGCGGCGATCCACGACGCGCCGGGGGCGACGCCGATCTGGTTGGTGCCGCCGTCGTCGCCGACCATGGTGCCCATGGTGTGGGTGCCGTGGCCGTTGTTGTCGCACGGCGTGCCGCCGGCGCAGACGCCCGCCGGGTCGAACCAGTGGTAGTTGTGGTCGACGGTGCCGTCGGCGGCCCTGCCGCGGTAGGTGCCGGCCACCGCGGGGTGGTCGTGCTTGACGCCGGTGTCGATGTTGGCGACCACGATGCCCTCGCCGCGTACCCCGAGCTCGTTCCAGACCCGGGGGGCGTTGATCCGGTCGACGTTCCACTCGATGCCGTCGACGGTGGGCTCGGCTTTTCCGTCCAGGGGCTCGGGGACGGTGACCGGTTCGTCGGCCTCGATCGCGGCGACCTCGCCACGGCTGGCGAGCCGCTTGAGCACCGCGGCGTCACCGGTGACCAGCAGTGAGTTGTCGATCCAGTAGGAGGTGTAGTCCGCGCCTGCCCGGTCGAGGTCGCGGCGCAGTGCGGCCTGGGTGCGGGCGGCGTGGTTCATCTTGGTGGTACGCACGTGGCGCGCCTTGTCGGTCTTGTCCTTGAGTCTGGTGGCCCCGGACAGGTCGGCCTCGGAGTCGAGTACCACCCAGAACTGGGCGTACCCCTTGGCGGTGACCTGGTCACGTACCGACCGGTCGATCTTGGTGGTGGTCTCGCCGGCGTACGGGTTCGCCGACGCGGCGGTCGGTACGGCCGCCAGCGGCAGCGCCACGCTGGCGACGGTGATCGCCAGCGCGGTGCGCCATCGTCGTGATGTGGTGCTCACGGCGTCTCCTCTCCTTGGCCGCGCCCCCGAGCGGGCCCGGCAGGGAAGGTGATCGTCGCATAGACAACCATCTATGAAGAATAGTTTCGGACCCTCTTTCTGACCGCGTGTGACGGCAAGACTGCGGATCGGAGTCGGGCACGATGAGGGCATTCGAGCGAGACGGATTCGGGAGAGGCGGAGGAGCGGCGATGGCGCTGCACGTACGGGGCGTGGTGCTGCCCGACGACGAGGTACGCGACCTCTACCTGGTGGGGGACCGGGTTTCGTTCGAGCCGGTCGCCGGTGCCGAGACCGTCGTCGCCGAGGGCTTCGTGGTGCCGGGGCTGGTCGACGCGCACTGCCACATCGGGATCGGCCAGGGCGGTGCCCCGGTCACCTCGGTGGAGCAGGCGCGGGCGGCGGCGCTGATCGACCGGGACACCGGGGTGCTGGCGCTGCGGGACGCGGGATCGCCGTACCCGTACCCGTCGCTCGACGACGACCCTTCCATGCCACGGTTGGCGCGCGCTGGGCGCCACCTCGCCCCGCCGAAGAAGCACCTGCGCGGGATCCCGCTCGAGGTGACCGCCAACGAGGTGGTCGCCGCTGCGGCCGAGCAGGCGAAGGCCGGCAACGGCTGGATCAAGCTGGTCGCCGACTGGCTGGACCGGGGAGCTGAGGACCTCGCGCCCTGCTACGACGAGGCGACCACCCGCGCCGTGATCGACACCGCCCACGCACACGGCGCCCGGGTCGCCGCCCACACCTTCTCCGAGGAGGCGGTGGGATTCCTGGTACGCGCCGGCGTGGACTCCGTCGAACACGGCACCGGGCTCTCGCTCGACCTGATCGACGAGATGGCCCGGCGCGGCACCGCGCTGGTCCCCACCATGATCAACATTGAGACGTTCCAGGGCATCGCCAGCCAGGCGGAGTCGAAGTTCCCCGGGTACGCCGAGCACATGCGCGACCTGCACCGCCGCTTCCCCTCGGTGGTGCGCGCCGCGTACGAGGCCGGGGTGCCGATCCGGGTCGGCACCGACGGGGGCGGCACCATCGCGCACGGTCTGGTCGCCGAGGAGATGCTGGCGCTGCGGGCGGCCGGGCTGTCGGCGGTTGACGCGCTGGCGGCCGGGTCGTGGGCGGCCCGGGACTGGCTCGGCTTTCCCGGCCTGGTCGAGGGTGGGCTCGCCGACCTGGTGGTCTACCCGGAGGACCCGCGCCGCGACCTCGCGGTGGTACGCGCCCCCAGCCGGATCGTGCTGCGCGGCCGGGTAGTGAGG
>JBOGDE010000134.1:0-14413 GCA_050701695.1 Micromonosporaceae bacterium | reverse complement strand
CCGCCGGCGCCGCCGGACCCGCGAGCGGCCTGGCGGCGATCAAGGAGGCCGCCGCGGAGGCCGGGCGATGCCTGGGTGCCATGGTCGCGCTGAACCGGGTCGGCGAGGGCGCGGCGGGCGGTGAGCTGGGGTTCGTCGGCCTGCTGCTCGGCGGCGGTCGCGACGTGGACGGCTTCGTGCAGAGGTGCATCGGCCCGCTCGTGGACTACGACCGCCGTCGGGGTACCGACCTCGTGACCACCCTCGAGGTCTACTTCGCGGCGGGCAGCAGCCTGGCCCGCACGAAGGACAGGCTGCACGTCCACGTCAACACCGTGACGCAGCGGCTGGAGCGCGTCGGCAAGCTGCTCGGGGAGGGCTGGCAGTCGCCCGAGCGGGCACTGGAGATCCAGCTCGCGCTGCGGCTGCAGCGGCTCAGTTGAGCGTGCAGGTGTTGAGCAGGTCACCCGAGGCGGGACGGGCGACAGTCGTGCTGGCGGGCGGCTTGTCCCGGTCCTCCACCCATGCCTCCAGCGCCTCGAACGCCGTCCGGTAGCACGGGAGCATCGGCCGCAGCTGGTCCGGGAACAGCGGGTAGAAGCCGTCGACGTGGTTGCCGTCCTCGATCCGGTAGTAGCGGTGCAGCCGGGCCCGACCGGGTGAGTGGGAGATCATCTGGGTGTACACGTCGGAGTCGGTGCCGATCGGCAGCAGCGTGTCCAGCGTGCCGTGCAGGGTGAGAAGAGGTCGCTTGATCTTGCCCGTCAGCGAGACCCGTTCCACCGCCTCGTGGACCTCATCAGGCCGGGAGGCGTAGTCGTAGTCCGCGTCGCAGGCCGGGGTGCCACTGGCGCAGAACGGGATTCCTGCTTCCAGCGCGCCGTCGTAGGTCGGGTCGAACTCCTCCCGGTAGATCCGCTGGGTGAGATCCCAGTAGATCTGGTTGTGCAGGTCCCAGAGGAACTCGGAGCCGGGCTCGAACCCCGCGTGGTACATCCGCTGGGCCGCACCAGGGTCACCGGCCGCGTAGCTGGGGTACTCGCGCAGCGCGGTGGGCAGGTAGGTGAACAGGTTCGGCCCCTCGGCGGTGAAGAGCGTGCCCTCCCAGTCCACGCCACCGTCGAAGAGCCGGGCGTTGTTCTCCAGCTGCCACCTGGTCAGGTAGCCGCCGTTGGAGATGCCGGTCATGTAGGTCCGCTTCGGCCACGTCCCGTAGACCTGACGCGCCACCCGCTTGGCGGCGACCGTGAGCTCCTCGACCCGCTCGTGCCATTCTGCGACCGCGTCGCCCGGTGACTCGCCGTCCTGGTAGAAGGCCGCGCCGTTGTTGCCCTTGTCCGTCGACGCGTAGGCGTAGCCCTTGGCGAGCACCCAGTCGCTGATGACGTAGTCGCTGGAGAACTGGCGACGCACCCCGGGTGCGCCGGTGACGACGAGCTTGCCGTTCCACTCGTCCGGCAGCCGGATCACGAACTGGGCGTCGTGGTTCCATCCGCGCCAGGTGTTCGTCGTCGAGGTGTCCGGGAAGTAACCCTCGACCTGGATCCCGGCGATCCCGGTCGGGTTGGTGGTGCCGGGCGCGTGCAGGCCGGCCCAGTCGGCCGGGATGGTGTGCCCGCTGACCGCGGTCCCCGCCGTGGTGAGGTCGGTCAGGCACGAGACCAGCTGCTGCTCAGCCCCCGGAACAGCGACGTCGTCCGCGCCGGCGCACGGTCCGGTGTTGTTCCTCCCGGTGGCCTGAGACGGCCCGGCGGCCAGGAGGCCGCCGACCAGGACGGTGGTGAGCATGGGTGTGACGAGGGTGACGGCTCGGCTCGTGTGCATGGCTGGTCCTCCCGAAGCGACTGGGCGACAGGTGGTCAGGTCCGGCTGGTCTCCACCGTGGTGGCGGCGTCGCCGGACAGGTGCGGTTCGGGGTCCGGCGCGGCCGCGGCGTCTGCGTCGTCGTCACGCCGGGCCGAGCGGGTGCGCAGCAGATGAGCCGCCGTTCCCCAGATGCCGCGGCGGAACACGAGGACGACCAGCACGAAGATCGAACCGGTGACGATGCCGATCGCGTCGATGCCCGCGGTGGCCAGGTAGTCCTCGAGCTGCACGATGATGGCGGCCCCGAGCACCGGCCCCCACAGGGTGCCGATCCCACCGAGGATGGTCATCACGACGACCTTCCCCGACGTCGTCCAGTACACCTCCTGCAGCGACGCGAAGCCGTGGCTGATCGCGTAGAGGCCTCCGCCAAGTCCGGACAGGAAGGCCGACAACACGAAAACCATCACCTTGTACCGCTGCACGGCGTAGCCCAAGGCCATTGCCCGGGCGGGGTTGTCCCGGATCGCGACGAGCACCCGCCCGAACGGGGAGTGCACCGCGCGCCACGCCACCCAGATTCCGGCGAGCACGATGGGCAGCCCGGCGTAGTAGAAGTAGAACGGGTCGGACAGGTCGAGTCCGAACAGCTCCTTCGGGATGCCTTGGAGCCCGTTCTCACCACCGGTCACATCGCGCCACTGGTTCGCGACGAAGAAGACCATCTGCGCGAAAGCCAGCGTGACCATGGCGAAGTAGATGCCCGTACGGCGCACGGACAGCAGTCCCACGGGCAGCGCGAGCAGCGCCGCGGCCACGGCTCCGGCGAGGACCGCGACCGGGAACGGCACGCCGGCCTCGATCGCCACGATGCCGGCCGTGTACGCCGAGGTGCCCCAGAACGCGGCATGCCCGAAGGACAGCAGACCCGTGTAGCCGAGCAGCAGGTCGAGGGCGACGGCGAACAACGCCCAGCAGACGATGTCGGTGGCGATCGGCGGGTAGATCAGCCAGGGCAGGGCGAGCACCGCGAGCAGCCCGATCACGAGCAGGAAAACGGTGCGGACGCGGTGGCGCCCGTCCAACTCCGCGACGATCCGGCGGATGATCACGCGTGGGCCTCCTCACGACCGAACAGTCCGGCCGGGCGGACCAGCAGGATCACTGCCATCAGGATGAACACCAACGTCTGCGACAGCGCCGGCACGTAGAGGTTGCCCAGCGCCTGCACCAGACCGACCGCGAACCCGGCGGCGACCGAGCCGAACACCGAGCCGAGACCGCCGATGACGACGACCGCGAACACGATGATGATGAGGTCTGCGCCCATCGTGGAGGTGACCGCCCGCATCGGCGCCGCGAGCACGCCGGCGAGCGCGGCGAGCGCCACGCCGAAGCCGAAGACGGGCGTGACCCAGCGTCCCACGTCCACTCCCAGTGCTCTGGTCAGCTCCGGCCTCTCGGTGGACGCTCTGACGATCATGCCGACCCGGGTGCGGGTGAGGAGCACCGCCACCAGCAGGCATGTCAACACAGACACCCCGAGCACGAAGACCTGGTAGGTCGGGTAGTCGAACAGGCCGAGGTCGAGCGAGCCATCGAGCAGTTCCGGGCGATCGTAGGGCTGGGCGGAGACTCCGTACCTGCGCCGGACCAGGTCCTGCAGGATCAGCGCCAACCCGAACGTGAGCAGGAAGTTGTACAGCGGGTCCAGGGGCGTGAGGCGTCGCACCAGCAGGCGCTCGACGGTCATGCCGAGCACGAACGCGACCAATGGAACCACGACCAGCGCCGGCCAGAAGCCGATGCTCAGCTCGTTGCGGGCCACCACCGCGCCGAAGGCGCCGAGCATGTAGACCGCGCCGTGGGCGAAGTTCACCACCCGCAGCATCCCGAAGATCACTGCCAGGCCGAGGGCCAGCAGCGCGAGGAAGCTGCCGCCGACCAGCCCGTTGAACGCCTGCTGGAGGAACGCCGTCACGCCGTCACTCACCCGCCCATCTGGCAGCCGCTGTCCTCCGCAGGACGGAAGGCGTCTGCGGCCGGGATCGTGTCGACCAGCGTGGTGTAGTCGGCCTCCTCTCGCGCCTCCGAGGTCGGCTTCACCTCGACCAGGTAGGCGTCATGGATGACCCGGTGGTCGGCTGCGCGGATCTCGCCGTTGCGCAGGAAGATGTCCTCGACCTTCTTGCCCTCGAGCTCGCCGACAACGGTGTCGGCGTCGTCGGTACCGGTTTCCTGGACGGCCTCGAGGTACTGCCTGGCTGCGGAGTAGTTGCCCGCGTGGTCGAACGTCGGGCGGGTGCCGGTGCGCTCCATGAACGCGTCGGCCCACGTCTCGGCCTCCTCGTCGAGCGTCCAGAACCACGGCGCGGTGAACTGCGAGCCGGCCAGCTCGTCCGGCCCGATCGCGGCGATGTCGGTGTCGAAGACCAGTCCGAGGGCCAACCCGATGCCCTGGTCCTTGAGGCCGAACTCGTTGTACTGCTTGACGAAGTTCACCAGATCACCACCGGCCTGCATCGTCCCCACCACATCCGGCTTGGGGTCCAGCGACGGAGCCTTGGTGAGGAAGGTGGCGAAGTTGTCGTTGGGGAACGGGGTCGGGTCGCTCTCCACGATGGTGCCGCCGGCCGCCTCGATGGCCGTGGTGAACGACTGTTCCATGTCCTGCCCGAACGCGTAGTCGGGGTAGACGATGTACCAGTCGGTCGCGCCGCCCTCGGTGACTGCGGTCCCGGTGCCGTTGGCCAGCATGTAGGTGTCGTAGGCCCAGTGGAACGTGTACGTGTTGCACTGCGCGCCGGTCAGCTCGGTCGTCGCCGGGCCGACGGCGACGAACAGCTTCTGCTTGGTCTTGGCCACGTTGGCGACGGCGAGTGCCGCCGACGAGGTCGGCACGTCGAAGATGGCGTCGACGCCCTGCCGGTCGTAGAACTCCGCCGCCTGCGTGTTGGCGATCTCCGGCTTGTTCTGATGGTCGGCGGAGACCACGTCGATATCGGTGGTGACGGCATCGTCTCCGTGCTCCGCCTTGAAGTCGTCGACCGCCATCCGGACGGCCTCGACGGCGTTCTCGCCCGCCAGGTCCGAGTAGACGCCGGACAGATCGGTGATGACACCGAGCGTGATCTTGTCGTCGGTGAGCTCGCTACCGCCGCTCTGCGGACCTCCGGCGCCGCCGCCGCAGGCGGCGACGGTCAGGCTGACGGCAACCGCGGCGCTCGCGGTGGCACTGCGGGTGAGACGCATGGGTTCTCCTTCTCGATGAGGCTGTTCGGAGGGGGTTCAGATGCCGAGGTACTGCAGGAGTTCGTCCTCGCGGGCGCGAGCGTCGTCGTTCGTGATGGACTGCACCAGCCGTCCCTCGGCGAGCAGGTGGTGGGTGTCGGCGACGGTCATGGCGAAGTGGACGTTCTGTTCGACCAGCAGCACCGTGACACCGGCTGCCTTGACCGTGCGGATGATCTCGCCGATCTGCTGCACGAGCCGCGGGGCCAGGCCCTCGGTCGGCTCGTCGCAGAGCAACAGGCGGGCGCCCATGCGCAGCACGCGGGCCATGGCGAGCATCTGCTGCTCGCCACCGGACAGCTGCGTGCCCAGGGAGCGGCGCCGGTCGGCAAGCACCGGGAACGTGTCGTACACCCGCTCCAGCGGCCAGGGGTCTGGTCCGACCTCCGGCGGCAGGGCCAGGTGTTCGGCGACGGTGAGCCCGGCATAGGCGCCACGGTCGTCAGGTACCCATCCCAGCCCGCACCGCGCCCGCCGGTGCGCGGGCAGCCGTTCCAGCGACTCACCGTCCAGGCTGATCCGGCCCTCGACCTGGTGGTGCAGGCCCATGACCGAGCGCAGCAACGTGGTCTTCCCAGCCCCGTTGCGCCCGACCAGCGTGACCACCTGGCCCGAGGGCACCTCGAAGGTCACCTCCCGCAGCGCGGTGGCTTCGCCGTACCGGGCGGTCAGCCGCTCAACGATGAGCACTGGGGTCTCCCAGGTAGGCGGTCACGACCCGCTCGTCGCGGCGAACCTGCTCGTAGGGTCCTTCGACGAGTACCTGGCCCCGCTGCATCACGGTCACACGCTCGGCGAGGCTGCCCACGACGGACATGTTGTGCTCCACCAGGACGACCGTGCGTCCGGCCCGCACCCGGCGGATCAGCTCCACGGTGCGCTCGACGTCCTCCAGACCCATGCCCGCCGTCGGCTCGTCGAGAAGCATGACCTTCGGGTCGAGCGCCAGCGCCAGGGCGAGCTCCAGCGCACGTTTCTGGCCGTACGCCAACGAACCCGCGGGCCGCTCGGCGAGCCTGGCGAGGCCCACGTGATCGAGGGACTCGCCGGCCCGGTCGCGGAAGCGGCTCAGCACCCGCTCACTGACCCAGAACTTGCGGCCGAGCGACGTTCGGCTGGCCAGCGCGAGCTCGACGTGCTCGCGCGCGGTGAGCTGCTCGAAGAGACTGGTGATCTGGAACGATCGGGCAACGCCCAACGCGGCGATGCGATCCGGTGGCGAGCCGGCGATGTCGGTCTCCTGGTCGCCCTCGACCAGGTGGATGGTGCCTGAGCTGGGCCGCAGGAAGCCGGTCAGCAGGTTGAACAGAGTTGTCTTGCCCGCACCGTTCGGGCCGACCAGGGCGTGCAGGCTGCCCGGGGCGACGTCGAGGTCGACGCCGTCCACCGCGCGGAAGCCGCGGAAGTCGCGGCGCAGACCGCGGGTGCGCAAGGCAACGCCACCCGAACTGTTGTCCGCCATGGCCGAAACGGTAAGGACACGTCCAGAGTCCGCCTATGGTGGGATCCGCCACAATGACCGAGCCGGTGGTGGGCGCTCACGACACTTCTGGCTCGATCAGACGGATCGCCGCCTGGGCTGCCGACGGCGCATGTCTGTAACGCGTTGCATGGCCAGCTTCGTGATTCGGTGCCGTGCGGCGGGACCGGTACACTTCTGACCCGGTCACTACGATCCTGCGCCCGTAGCTCAACGGATAGAGCATCTGACTACGGATCAGAAGGTTGGGGGTTCGAATCCCTTCGGGCGCGCTCCATCTACCTGCAGCGATGTGTCATCGCCCCTCCTCTCCGGCCCGCCGGGGGCCTCGTGCGTTGGCATTGCGCTGGCATCTGTTCCAGTTACGTTCTCGACTTGCAGTTCGAGGACGGATGCGATCTTGTCTGCTGCGGCCCGTCCTACTCCTCGGTGGACGTGGGTATAGAGGTCCGCGGTGATGGCTGTTGTCGAGTGGCCGAGCCGTTCAGAGACGACCTTGAGGTCTACTCCCGCGGCGAGAGCGAGGCTGGCGTTGGTGTGCCGGAGGTCGTGCAACCGGATCACGGGCAGGCCTGCGCCGTTCGCAAGCTTCTGGAAGTGTCGCGTCACGGACTCAGGCCTGAGGTTCCGCCCGTCCTCTCGGGTGAAGACGAGTCCTTGGTCGTTCCAGGCCGGACCCCACGCGGACTTCTCGAGCTGCTGAGCCTCGCGGTGGTCCCGCACGTGGTTCACCGTCCCGGCGTCGAGGGGGACGATGCGAGTTCCCCGCTTGGTCTTAGGCGTGCCGACCACGGCCCTGCCTCGAACCTCGGTGATCTGCTGGACAACGAACAGGCACCGGCCGTCGAGATCGACATCTTCCCATCGGAGGCCGACCGTCTCACCGCGACGCAGCCCTGTAACGAGCATGAGCCGGTAGAGCGTCGCGAGCCGGTCGTCCGCTGTCTTGCGGAGGAAGGTCTGTGACTGCTCAGCGCTCCATGGCCTGGGTCGCTTCGGGTTCTCCGCGGCGAGCTCGATGTGGAGTGCCGGGTTGTACGGGATGAGCCGTCTCTTCACCGCCGTGTTGAGGGCGGATCTCAGCGCAGCGTGGATACGCCTGATGGAACTCGGGCTCAACGGCTTACCCCGCCTACCGACGGCGATGTTGACGTAGAAACGGTCCAGGTGGTGCGCACGGAGCTCCAGCAGCCCGATCGAGCCAAGATGCGGAATGAGGTAGTGGTCCAGAGCATCTCGGTAAAGGGCGACCGTCTTGGGCTTGAGTGCGTGCTTGCCTGCCAGCCAATCGTCGAGGTACTGCCCCACCGTGACGCTGTGCGCGTCAACATCCGACATCAGGATCGTCGCGAGATCCTGCAGGGCAGCCTTGGCGGCGGCCTTGGTAGGGAACCCGCCCTTCGTGATCTGCTTGCGCATGCCGCTGCTGTCCCGGACGTGATCGATCTGGTAGGTCCATGTGCCCCGGCAGCGATGAGGGAGCAACCTCCCGGCGTCATCGCGCGGACAGTTGCGCGAATGGCGCTGGTAGACGGAGCCGTGCTTCAACGCGACACCTTCACCAGGTCGAGCAACGGCGCCGACGGGACCCGGATGAGCTTGCCAAGCCGAAGCACGGGGGTGGGCCATTTGCCAATGCGGATGAGCTCGTAGGCCGCAGTCCGCCCGATGCCGAGCACAGCGGCGGCCGTAGGCACGTCAACGACGGGCGGCAGCGAGCGCACGTCAGCCTCGGTCATCTGGAGTGTCGCCGGAATCATCGCCGGCTCCTTCCGACGTTGGGCTGTGAAGCCGATCGCGGCTGGTCTTCTCGCGGGGCACGCTCCCCTGTGTCTTCAACACCCGTGGCGTTCGCGTTGGTTCGCTTCCGCCGGTCCGGAGCGAGGCGGAAGCGTTCTACGACAAGATCCCGGACCAGTTGCTCATGCTCGGTCAGGATGCGCTGCTCGCTCACGTCATCACTCCCAACCCCCACGCTCGCAGCGTGATGTGACGGCGAGGGCCGGACCTGCATTCTTGCGCGGGGTCCTTGCTGGCAGGATCGTGAGACTGAAGCTCGACAAGCCGAGGAGGACGATCCGGACAGCACGCGTCGCGGCAGTTCTAGGTGGCATGAGATCGCCCTCCATTCACCTCAGTTCATGGTGATGAACCAACCATAGGCTCATGTCACTGGATGTCAAGCGGCGGACAACGACCGTCGCTGACGGCCCGGCAGGTCTGATCATTCTTCGATACGGTGCAGCACACATTGGACGGGCGCCGCACCCGGGCGGGTCGGCTGGTGAAGGCGAGGACCGATGCCGGAGGAGCGTACGCCGAAGCCGCGCACGCTCGCCGAGAAGATCGACCGGCTGTTTGCGGCGGTGCATCCACCCAAGGGTGAGTACACGCACGAAGAGGTCGCCACGGCGATCCGCGAGGCCGGCGGACCGACAGTGTCCGCGACCTACATCTGGCAACTGCGCAAGGGCCTGCGAGACAACCCGACCAAGAAGCACGTCGAGGCGCTCTCGTCGTTCTTCGGCGTGCCGCCGGCCTACTTCTTCGATGACGAGGCCGCCGCGCGAATCGACGCTGAGCTTGCGCTCGTCAGCGCGATCCGCGACGCCTCGGTGCGCCAGGTCGCGCTGAGGGCGTCGGGGTTATCCACAGAGAGTCTCGAGACGATTGCCGAGATGATTGAGCGTGTGCGCAAACTAGAGGGGCTGCCGGACGATCCGGCGGAGTCGGCTAGGGGGGACTAGACCGGCGGGAGGCGTCGGATGGATCTTCGTGCTGTGCGCCGCAGGTGCGAGTCAACCCTCCGCGATATTTCCTTGCCGAGCCCCTTCGACGTCCGCGTGTTCACCACGACCGTCAGCCTGCGGCGTGGGCGCCCCATCCACCTGCTGCCGAAGTCGACGCCCGTCGGCCTGTGCGGTGTCTGGCTTGCGATGCCGAGCGCGGACTACGTGTTCTTCGAGAACGCGACGAGTCCCCTACACCGCGAGCACATCATCCTGCACGAGCTCGGGCATCTGCTCAGGGATCACGCTCCGACAGAGGTCATCGACGACCGTGCCCTGCGACTGCTCCTGCCGAATCTCGACGTTGACGTCGTCAGACGGGTGATAGGACGCACCAGCTACAACGCCGTCGAGGAGCAGGAGGCGGAGATGATCGCCTCCCTGGTGTTGGACCGAGTGGAGCTCCGTGCCGCGCCGAGAGATGTCGCGTCGAACTCGCAGGTCGCCGCTGTGATTGGCCGCCTCGAGTCCACGCTGGGCAGCGCGGGACAGCAACATGGTTGACCGTGCTGTTCTCGTGGCCGCCGCCCTGCTCTGGCTGGCGGTGATCTACGAGGCTGTCAGTCTGACCAGGCAGCGGGACAACCGCGCACGTCGCGCACTGCTGTTGACCTTCGTGGCCTTAGCGCTCGCGGCGACGTTCTTTGTGCCGTCGGTGTACGTGGCGACGCAAGACGTCACGGGTCTATCGAACGTGGCGGATCTGATCGCCAGGTGTGCCGTGCTTCTTGCCTCCCTCGGCGCGCAGTCGCTGTTATTGCACCTGACCCAGGAGCCGGCTACCGCGACAAGGATGAGCAGACAACGTGCTGTGGCGATGAGCGCTGCCATGGTCCTCCTGGTTGTGCTTTTCATGATCGCGCCCGTCCACGAGACGGGGACACTCCGGCTGACGAGCGACTTCGGCAACTCGCCTTGGGTCACCGGCTATCTGCTTGTTTTCTCGGGCTACCTCGGGATCGCGTTGGTCGATGTTCTCCGAGGCGGCCTCCGGTACGCGCCCAAGGCCGGGATGCCGGTGTCCCTAGCGCTGCGCCTGATCGCGATCGGATGCGTGTTTGGTCTGCTCTATGTCGCCGGGAAGCTCGGGTTCCTGATCGCGGTGCTTCTCGGCGGATCCCCCAGCCCAGAGATCGAGTCCGCCGTCGCGCGCACGCTCGCGGTGATGGGCGGGTTGTTCGTCCTGGCTGGTTCGCTGACGCCGGCGGTCTACCCGAGGTGGCGGAGAGCCGCTCGCTGGGTTGAGACGTACTGGGCGCACCGCAAGCTCTACCCGCTGTGGTCGGCCCTGCACGAAATCGCACCCGAGATCGCGCTCGACCCGGCCGCCTCAGAGTTCCGCGATCGGCTGCGCGTTCGTGACCTCGACTTCCGCCTGTACCGACGGGTCATCGAGATCCGTGACGGGCGTATGGCACTGCGGCCGTTCCTCGACGCCGATGTTGCCCGGCGAGCTCGTGACCGTGTACTCAAATGTGGCTTGGATGACCGCGATGTAGAGGCGGCCGTTGAAGCGAGCGTGCTGACGGCCGGAGTCGAGAACGCACGCCGGCACCGCAGACCTGCCGAGGCTCTGCCAGCGTCAGGCAATGGCGGGGATGACTTCATGGCCGAAGTGGAGTGGTTCTTGCGGGTTGCCGGTGTGCCACTACCAGCAGACCCGTACGCGCTTGGCTCGTCGACCGCTCCGCCTGGACGACTGGAAGTAGGACCGGCATGACGGCCACGGATGCCGGGACGGTCCGGCGAACCAGAGTCGCGAAGATCCTCACCGAGGTCTTCGCGCCACCGGTTCTTGTCTTCACACTGCTCCTCGTCGTCGGGATTCACAGCACATCGAGCATCGGGCAAGGTCTGCTCTTGGGTGCCGTCGCGGCCTTCTTCGCCGCTGGATTGCCGTATGCGATCATGATCTTCGGCATCCGCCGAGGTCGCCTGTCGGACCGGCATCTGAGCCTGCGCGAGCAGCGACCAGCGATGATGATCATCGGCCTCGTGTCCGTATCGGTCGGCCTGCTGGTGATGGCACGGCTGGATGCACCCCGAGAGCTCTTTGCTCTGTTGGCGGCGATGGTGGCCGGCGTTGGCGTGGCACTGGCGATCTCGTCCTTCTGGAAGCTCTCCATCCACGCCGCCTGCGCCGCGGGCGCTATCGCGATCCTTGTGGTTGTCTTCGGCGGGATTATGCTGCTCTGGGTACCCGTGGTCGCGGCTATTTGTTGGGCCCGTGTCACTCTCCGCGATCACACGCCGCTGCAGGTAGTGGCCGGATCCGCGGTGGGCGCCATCGTGGCGGCGGCAGTGATGGTCCCCATGGCCTGAGCGGACTTAAACGCACCTGGCACGCGGTCGGATGCATCCTCAACTGCCGAGAGTCGGACGCTCTCTCTTAGCGTGGTCTCGACACATTCCGTGTCCGTGAAGAGCCGCGATCCACTGCCGCACGTCGACCCTGCTCGATGAGTGGACCATGATGGCGCCATGGTGGAGGGGGCTCCGCGTGGTTAAGTCCGGCGCTTACTCGGAGCTGGCCGGGTCGTTGGCAACGGTGGCGATCGCGTCTCTTGGTGGACCGCTATCAGCGGCTGGGGCTGCCCTGGCCCAGGTGGTCAAGCTCGCGCAGGCACGGTACGAGGCGGCTGCCCCAACGCGGAATCTGCGCAGGCACCGCCGATATTAGGCAGTGGGCCGAGGGTGAAAAGCTCGGCGTGGAGGAAGTCAGGCTCGGGTTGGCGTTGGCGACCGAAACGGTGGCGCGGTTCGGGCTTGACTATGACGAGATCGCGGCCCTGAACTTCGACCCTCAACGGGCGTCGAGGAAGGTTCTAGAGGCGGCGAACGCCGGCGACAAGTACTGGGGCAAGGAGGACCACTACGAGGTCGCGGCGCGCGGTATCGCCGAGACCTATCGCGTTCTGATCCACCAGTTCCGGGACAGCGAGAAGATCCTGCTTCCGGCGATCCAGGTCCTGCGCGGCAGCATCGACGAGTATGCGGCCAGGGTCGAATCCTTGGGTAGGAGCACCCAGACCGCGCTTGGCGATCATGTGGCGGCCCTGGTCGCGGCGGGGACCGTCGCTGAGGTGATGGCCTACTTGCATGCCCGGATCGCGGATTGGGATGTGTCGGTCTGGCACCCCGGCCAACAGGAACAGGCGGCCTTGGAGAGACGGCTGCGAGTGCGCACCATCGGTCGTGAACCGTCGCCCGGCGATCGCGCGCTGTCCGCCGACGAGGCGTTGGCCGGTCAGCGGATGCTCGTGGTGCTGGGCGGTCCCGGGTCGGGCAAGACGTGGCTGGCCCGCCGCTACGCGCGGGAAGCAGCCCACGCGGCGCTCTTGAGCTTGGAGGACGGAGCCGACGTCGACCAAGTGGAACTGCCGCTGTTCACCACCTGGGACCAATGGACCAAGACCCCCGGCGGCCCGCGCCAGGCTCTGGTAGCTGCATCGTTCGCGTCCGGCCTGGGGCATAGCGACCCCGACCCGGCGACACCATCGACCGCCTCCAGCGGACCTTCACTCAGCCGGGCAGGAAGGTGCTGCTGGTCGTCGACTCCCTCGACGAAGCAGCCGACCTCGCCGGCCAAGCCAGCCGGTTGCATGAGCTGACCTCGCTGCACGGATGGCGATTCGTGGTGACCAGTCGTCCGGCAGCCTGGGATGCCACCTACCGCGGCGAACCCGACCGGGCGGATGGGCCCCGGGTTGTGGCGTTGCAGGACCTCGAATACCCCGGCGATGTGGTGGCCTTCGCACAAGCATGGTTCGCCGCGGATCCCAGCCGTGGCGACGCGCTGATCAAGCAGATCCGGGCGCGTGACGACCTTGCCCGGGTCGGGGTCATCCCGCAGATGCTCACGTTCTACTGCCTGTTGAGCGAGGCGCCGGCCGACGCAGCCCGGCCGCTGCCGGCTCGCCGCCAGGACCTCTACCGGCGCCTAGTCCGGCGACTACTCCGTAGCATGTGGGCGACCAATGCCCCGGGGCCTGATACTGCGCCTGATATGGCCTACTGCGAAGCCCTGCTCACGCAATGGGCTTGGCACGCAGTGCACAACCGCACCATGAGGGGCAGATCACCCGGCGCTTGCACCGTACCCGTTCTGGAGCACTTCGTCGCCGAGCACATCGCCACCCTGGACCCCAACGAAGCGGCCCGCATTCCTTTGCCCCACCTCTGGTTCGACCCGGACTGGAAGGTAACCGCCCCTGCGGCGATTGCCGCCCACAACCACCGCCAACGGGGAGACCTCTTTCAGCAACTCCCGAAGCAGGCCGCCTACCCTGCGACAGATCCGGCCCGACAAGCGGCGAGCCGCGAGTTCGACAGGCTTCTCCTGGCGATCGCAGAGGAATCCGAACCCGACGATTGGACGCCAGAGCTTCAGGGCGTGTTCCACAAGTGCCGAGAAAGGAACGGGACAAGTGAGCCCGTGGCGGTGGCGAGAACCGCGCACTGGACGGGTTCCAACAACAGCGCCCGCGCCGCCCTGCTCGCCGCCCTGCGCACGGCCGACCCGTGGGCCGTCGACGGCCTGGTGTCGGCGCTGCCCGCCCTGGGCCCCTCCGACGCCGAACGGGCCGAGGCCCGCACCGCCCTGCCCACCGCCTCCATAAGCGCTGTCGGCGGCCTGGTGGCGGCGCTGCCGGCCCTGGTGTCCACCGACGCCGAACGGGCCGCGGCCCGCACCCGCCCTGCTCGCCGCCCTGCCCACCACCGACCCGGGGGACCTCGTGGAGGCGCTGACCGCTATGGACCCCTCCGACGCCGAACGGGCCGAGGTGAGAATGACTGGAATCCACCCCAGCACTACGGCTCCAAATGGGGCCACTTCAGGCTGGCACACTCACGAGGCCCGCACCGCCTTGCTCGCCGCCCTGTCCACCGCTTCCATGAGCGCCGTCGGCGGCGTGGTGGAGGCGCTGACCGCTTTGGACCCCTCCGGCGCCGAACTGCCGAGGTCCGCGCCGCCCTGCTCGCCGCCCTGCGCGCCGCCGACCCGTGGGCCGTCGACGGCCTGGTGTCGGCGCTGCCCGCCCTGGGCCCCTCCGACGCCGAACGGGCC
>JBOGDE010000133.1:0-14464 GCA_050701695.1 Micromonosporaceae bacterium | reverse complement strand
CTCCAGGTCGATCAGGTAGTCGTTGATCACGTCGTTGAGGCAGCCGGCGGGTACGTCGCGGCCGGCGGGGTGTCGGGCGGAGCCTGGCGGCGGCGTGGCGCCCACGACGCGGTCTGGTCGTCGTACTGGCCGGTGCGACCGTGGCCGTCGTCGTAATCGGGGCCGCCCTGGTCGTACCCGCCCTGGCCGCCAGGCCCGGCGTACGGATCGGGCGTGGCATAGGGATCGGGCGCGGCGTACGGATCGGGGGCGCGGCTGCCTGGCGGGGGGTAACCACCGGCCGTCGGGTCCCGGTGGGGGTCGCGCCGGTAGTGGGTGTCCTCGGTGGAGTATCGCTGCGGCGGCGGATACTCCTCCGGCTCCTCGTGCGCGAGCGGACCCTGGTCGATCCAGGACTCCTCCGGGTCGTCCGGAGCCCGCCGCCGCCCTCGGTAGTCGGTCATGCGGCGCCGCCCATCGACTGAGTCATGCGCTCTGTGCCAGCAGCTCGCGTACCTGCCCGATCAGGCGCCGCTCGTCCGGGTACGCCAGCCGCGCCGGGATCTCCGACAGCGGCACCCAGGCCACCTCGACCACCTCTACGTCGTGGTCGGACAGCTCACCCGAGACCCGGCGGAGCAGGAAGTGGTGCACCGTCTTGTGGATCTTCTGCCCACCGAACACGAACCAGTAGTCGACCTCCCCCAAAGGGCCGACCACCTCGCCGGTGACTCCGGTCTCTTCGCGTACCTCCCGGACCGCGGTCTGCTCCAGGGTCTCGCCGTCCTCGACATGTCCCTTGGGCAGGGACCAGACCAGTCGCCCCCGCCGGTCGTGCTTGGCGATCAGTACGCCGGCGGTCTGCCCGTCCTCGCGTACCAGCAGACCGCCGGCGGAGACCTCCTCGACCCGGCGCAGCCGTGCGGTGCCGGCGGTGCTCCGGGATCGGCGACCGCCGCGTGCGCCACGACCGGTCCGCCGCCCGGCGCGCTGCTGCCGCGCGGGCTCAGAGTCGTCGCCAGCCAACCCCTTCATGCCCCGACCCTAACCCGCCGGTCATGGTCAGGAAGCGGCGTCCGCGGCTACCGCCGGCTCGCGTGGCCGGGTGGCTACGGCGACCCGGCGCGCCGGCCAGCGCAGCAGTCCCTGGGAGGCGGCTACGCCGAGCAGGACGATCCCCGCGCCGATCGGCTGGTACCAGCTCACCTGCTCGCCCAGGGCGACCAGGCCGACCACGGTCGCCACGATCGGAATCAGGTACGTGACCGACGCCGACGTGGTGGCACCGGCGAACTGGATCACCCGCATGTTGAGGATGAACGCCAGCCCGGTGCCGAGCGCGCCGAGCGCGGCCACGCTGCCGATCACCGGCCAGGACACGTCCAGCGGTGGCGGGCCGGCGATCAGCGGCGCCGCGATCGCCAGCTCCAGCGAGGCCATCAGCAGCATCCCGGCCGGTACCGCCGTACCCCCGTCCGGTACGTCGGCGAGGAACCGCCGCAGGTACGGGATCGTGAACCCGTAGCAGAGCGCGGCAGCCATGATCATCAGCTGGCCGGACAACGCGGCCCCGCCGACGCCCTGCCATACCCCGAGCACCACCAGCACCCCGGCGAACCCGAGCCCCAGCCCGATGGTCTTGCGCACGGTGAACCGCTCGGTACGGAACACCAGCGCCGCCATCGGCAACACCCACAGCGGCGTGGTGGCGTTCCAGATGCCGGCCAGTACGGAGGAGATTCGCTGCTCGCCGTACCCGAAAAGGGTGAACGGGATGACCACGCCGGTGGTGCCGACCACGGCGAGGTGCCCCCAGGTCTTCAGGTCGCGGGGCAGTCGGTTCTTGCTGAGCAGCAGGAACACCAGCACGGTTAGGGCACCGGTGGCGGCGCGCCCGAGGGTGACGTACGTCGGGTGCAGCTCGCTGATCCCGACCTTGATGAACAGGAAGCTGGCGCCCCAGATCAGCGTCAGCGCGAGGTACCCGGGCAGCCACGAGGCGAGGCCGCGGTTGTCAGGGGCGGATGCGGTGGTCACCCCTGACACTCTGCCTCAGGGGTACGACAGAGTCGCGCGGATATCGGACGGCGTGGTGAAGGACACCCGCTGCGTCGCCCGCTGCGGCACGAGCTACGCTGACCGGCTGATGTCCGAACCCTCCGAATCCCCTGAATCCCGCGCCCTGTCCGCTGCCCAGCGCCGCGCGGTCGCCGAGCTGCTCAAGATCTCCCCGGTCGCCGACGAGCTGGGCCGCCGGTTCGCCGAGGCGGGCCACGAGCTGCACCTGGTGGGCGGCTCGGTACGCGACGCGCTGCTCGGCCGGCTCGGCGACGACCTCGACTTCGCCACCAGCGCCCACCCGGAGCAGACCGAGAAGCTGCTGAAGAGCTGGGCGGAGGCGATCTGGACCACCGGCGCCGAGTTCGGCACCATCGGCGCCTCCAAGCACGGGCTGCGGGTGGAGATCACCACGTTCCGCGCGGAGGCGTACGACCGGGTCAGCCGCAACCCGATCGTCCGGTACGGCACCAACCTCACCGACGACCTGCGGCGCCGCGACTTCAGCGTCAACGCGATGGCGGTCTCCGTACCAGGGCACCGGTTCAGCGACCCGTACGGTGGGCTGGAGGATCTGGCGGCGCGGCGGATGCGTACCCCCGGAAGGCCGGAGGATTCCTTCGCCGACGACCCGTTGCGGATGCTGCGGGCGGCCCGGTTCGCCGCGCAGCTGCGGTTCGACGTCGCGCCCGACGTGGTCGCAGCGATGACCGCGATGGCCGGTGACCTGGCGCGGATCACCGCCGAGCGGATCCGGGACGAGCTCACCAAGCTGCTCTCCGGCGCAGACCCGATCGCCGGGCTCCGGCTGCTGGTCGACACCGGACTGGCCGAACAGTTCCTCCCGGAGCTGCCCGGGATGCGGATGGCGATCGACGAACACGCCCAGCACAAGGACGTCTACGAACACACCCTCACCGTGGTACGCAACGCGATCCGCCTGGAAGCCGACGGCCCTGATTTCGTACTCAGAATGGCGGCGTTGATACACGACGTCGGCAAGCCGGCCACCAAGCGGATCGAACGCGACGGGCGGGTCAGTTTCCACCACCACGAGGTGGTCGGCGCCCGGATGACCAAGGCCCGGATGAAGGCGCTGCGCTTCCCGAAGGACGTCACCGAGGCGGTTACCCACCTGGTCTTCCTGCATCTGCGGTTCCACGGGTACGGCCGCGGCGAGTGGACCGATTCGGCGGTGCGCCGGTACGTCACCGACGCCGGCGACCTGCTCCCGAAACTGCACAAGCTGGTCAGGTCCGACTGCACCACGCGTAACAAGAAGAAGGCCGCCGCGCTCGCCGCCGACTACGACGCGCTCGAAGAGCGGATCGTCCGGATCCAGGCCGAAGAGGACCTGGCTCGGGTACGCCCCGACCTCGACGGCAACGCGATCATGGAGTTGCTCGGCGTACCGCCGGGACCGCTGGTCGGCAAGGCGTGGCGGTATCTCAAGGAGCTGCGGTTGGACCGCGGTCCCCTGACCCGCGAGGAAGCCGAAGAGGAGCTGCGCCGCTGGGCCGCCGACCAGGGCCTGTAGTAGTTAGTTATCCACAGGCCGAACATGAGCGCGTGCGCTAACCCATCCTGAGCATCTAGCCTTGATCTAGGCTTGGTCTGTCTAGACAGTCCATACCAGGGGGTCGGTATGCCGGACGCGGCGCACTGGCAGGTCCAGGAGGCGAAGCAGCGCTTCAGTGAGGTGCTGCGCGCAGTCGAGAGGGACGGACCACAGATCATCACTCGGCACGGGGAAGAGGTAGCGGTGGTCATCAGCATCGAGGAGTACCGCGGACAAGCGGAGCCGCAGCAGTTCGGGGATGCCCTCCTGGGAGGACCCTACTTCGATGACAAGATCGTCGCGGTCCTGGAAGAGGTCGAGGCCGAGCGGAAGCGGGAGTTCCCGCGCGAGATCGACCTGGGAATCGACACGTGAGCCACCTGCTCGACACCAACGTGCTCTCCGAGACGAAGAAGCCTCGGCCCCATCCGGCTGTTGCCCGCTGGCTTGCGGAGACGCCGCTGAGCCAGCTCCATATCTCTGTGATGACGGTGGGTGAGATCGCACGCGGAATCACCCAGCTGACCCATCGTGGCGACGTTCCACAGGCAACGTTTCTGAGAGCGTGGCTCGACAAGACGGTCGAGAAGTTCGGTCACCGGGTCGTCCCCGTCACCACCGACGTCGCGCAGGAGTGGGCCGCACAGCATCCGGCACGACCGGTGCCTGTGGCCGACGCGCTGATCGCGGCGACGGCGAAGGTGCACGGCCTGACTCTGGTGACCCGGAACGTGAAGGACTTCGAGGCGACCGGCGTACGGCTGCTCAACCCGTTCACCGGGTAGGCGGGGCGCCAGTTCGAAGATCCTGCAAAGGATTCCGTCAGCACCCACGCGCTGCCACCCTGGGCCGACGAGACCGGCCCTTGGGGAGGTGCCATGCGTACGCTGCTGCGGCGATCGGCGATCGTGGTGAGCCTGGCGGTAGCGATCACGCTGCTTCCGGGACTGCCCGCCCATGCGGTGGTACGGGCACCCGTGGCCGCGGTCACCGCGAGCAGCCACGACGGCAACGTCCCGTCGAACACGCTCGACGGCAGTCTGTCCACCCGCTGGTCGGCCAACGGCGACGGTGAGTGGATCCGGTACGACCTCAACGCTCCCCGCCGGATCACCCACCTCTACATCGCGTTCTACCTGGGCGACCAGCGGCGCGCGCGGTTCGACCTGCAGGTCTCCGACAACGGCAGCACCTGGACCACGCTGCTCGCGGGCGTGCAGAGCAGCGGCACCAGCGCCGGTCTGGAGACCTTCGACTTCCCGGACGTGACCGCCCGGTTCATCCGGTACGTCGGCCACGGCAACAGCGCCAACCTGTGGAACAGCCTGACCCGGTTCGAGATCCTGCCCCGGGTGTACGTGGAGTCGGCGGTCAAGGGCGTGTCCGCGAGCAGCTACCAGAGCGGCGACTTCAGCCCACGGATGGCGGTCGACAGCAACCTGGCCAGCCGCTGGTCCGCGGTCGGGGACGGCGAGTGGCTGCGGCTCGATCTCGGCTCCCGGCAACTCGTCGGGTACGTGGAGATCGCCTTCCTCGCCGGGGACACCCGGCAGGCCCGGTTCGACCTGCAGACCTCTGGCGACGGCAGCTCCTGGAACACGGTGTTCAGCGGCCAGAGCAGCGGCACCACCACCGCACCGGAGCGGTTCGACTTCACCGACCGCTTCAATACCCGCTACGTCCGGTTCGTCGGCCACGGCAACACCACCAGCAGCTGGAACAGCATCACCGATATCGCGGTGTACGTCGCCTCGTACGCCAGCCGGCGGGTGTACGAAAGCGCCGACGGACGGTTGGTCCGCCCGGCGTACAGCAACGGGGACCGGATCCCCGACTTCTCCCGCGCCGGGTACGGCGGTGGTGGGGTCGCCATCCCCGAGCTCACCGACCCGGCCCGGGTGCACACCGTCTCCGAGATCAACGGCGACGACACGGCGACGATCCAGGCGGCTATCGACACCGTGAGCGGGTGGCCGCTGGGGCCGGACGGGTTCCGGGGCGTGGTGCGGTTGCGGGCCGGCACGTGGGAGGTGGCGGGCGCGCTGCGGATCGACACCAGCGGCGTGGTGCTGCGCGGGGAGGGCGACCACACCACCGGCACCGTCATCAAGGACAACGCGACCACGCAGCGCGCCCTGATCACGGTCACCGGTGCCGGGACGCGCCAGGTGGTGGGCGCGCAGATCCGCATCGCCGACGCCTACGTCCCGGTCGGCAGCCACACCCTGACCGTGGCGGACGCGTCCGGCTTCGCGGTGGGCGACGCGGTGGTGGTGCAGCGTACGCCCAACCAGCAGTGGATCGACGCGATCGGCACCGACAAGTGCGACGGCAGGGCCGGCACCTCGTACGACACCAGTGACGTCAGTGGCAGCACCTGCATCCCCGACGACGCTGAGCACAACCCGTGGCAGCCCACCGACCGCTACATCGAGTACGAGCGGACCGTGACCGCGGTCGACGGCAACCGGCTCACGTTCGACTCGCCGATGGTGGAGGCATTCCAGTCGGAGTTCGGCGGCGGGCGGGTCTACAGGTACACGTACCCGGGGCGGATCAGCCGGGTCGGCGTGGAGCGGATCCGTGCCGAGTCGCGGTACAGCTCGGCCACCGACGAGAACCACGGCAGCCACATGATCAGGATGTCTGGCGTGGAGCACGGCTGGGTCCGCGACGTCACCTCGCGGTTCTACGTCCAGGGCACCTTCTTCGCCCGGTACGGCACCCGCTACGTCACCGTGCAGGACAGCGCGTCGCTGGACCACAAGTCGCAGCTCGCCGGGAGCCGGCGGTACCCGTTCAGCCTGGACGACGCCTCGCACATGCTGATCATGCGGAACGTCGCGACCGCCGCCCGGCACGATTTCGTCACCGGCAGCAACACCCCCGGGCCGAACGTGTTCCTGGACAGCCGCGGTGTCGCCTCGTACAGCGAGCTGGGGCCGCACCATCGCTGGGCCACCGGTTCGTTGTTCGACAACATCGTCCACAACAGCGTCTCGGGCGACGAGATCATCGGGGCGTACAACCGTGGTAACTACGGCTCGGGGCACGGCTGGTCGGGGGCGTACCAGGTCTTCTACAACTGCGTCGGCGACACCCACAAGGTCGCCAGCCCGCCGTACGCCCGGAACTGGTCTCTGGGCTGCGCGAGCGTCAGGCGCGAGGGCGGCGGTGAGTTCGACGCGTACGGCGGGCCGGTCGCGCCGTGGAGCCTGTACCTGGCGCAGCTGCGGGACCGGCTCGGCGACCAGGCCCTGCGCAACATCGGCTACTGACCCCTGGAGGGCGACATGCGTACGCTGCCGCGGCGATCGGTGATCCTGGTGACACTGGCGCTCGGCGTCACGCTGCTTCCGGGGGTGCCGGCCCAGGCGGCGGTGCGCGCCCCGGTGGCCACCGTGGTCGCGAGCCAGACTGACGACGGCGCTCCGGAGAACACGCTCGACGGCAGTACGTCGACCCGCTGGGCGGCGTACGGGGAAGGCCAGTGGATCCGGTACGACCTGAACGCGCCCCGCCTGGTCAGCCAGGTGGCGATCGCGTTCTACCTGGGCGATCAGCGGCGGTACCGGTTCGACCTCCAGGTGTCGAACGACGCCAGGACCTGGACCACGGTGTTCAGCGGTCAGAGCGGCGGCACCAGCACGGTGCTGGAAACCTTCCCACTCGGTGTCACGGCGCGGTTCGTCCGCTACCTGGGCCACGGCAACAGCGCGAACGCCTGGAACACCCTGACCAGGGTCGAGATCCTCCCCCGCGAGTACGTCGAGGCGCCGGTGAAGTACGCCAGCGCGAGCAGCTCCCAGGACGCGTACCACGCGCCGCGGATGGCGGTCGACAGCAACCTCGCGACCCACTGGGCGGCACTCGGCAACGGCGAGACCCTGCGGCTCGATCTCGGCTCCCCGCAGCTGGTCGGGCACGTCGAGATCGCCTTCCTGTACGGCGACGCCCGGCGGGCCAGGTTCACGCTGGAGACCTCCGCCGACGCCACGAGCTGGCTCACCGTGTTCGACGGCGAGAGCAGCGGCACCACCACCGCACCGGAGCGGTTCAACTTCGGTGACCGGATCAACACCCGGTATGTCCGGTTCACCGGCTACGGCAACTCCGCCGGCAGCAACTGGAACAGCATCACCGACATCGCCGTGTACGTCGCCTCGTACGCCGGCAGGCGGATCTACCCCGGCAGCGACGGCCGGCTGGTCTACCCCACGTACTCCAACGGCGACCGGATCCCCGACTTCTCGTACGCCGGATACGGCGGCGGCGGCGTCGCGATCCCCACACTCACCGACCCCGCCCGGGTGTACACCGTCTCCGAGATCAACGGTGACGACACAGCGAAACTTCAGGCGGCGATCGACACCGTGAGCGCCTGGCCCCTGCAGGCGGACGGGTTCCGCGGCGTGGTGCAGCTGCAGGCCGGCACGTACGAGGTGGCCGGCGCCCTGCGGATCACCACCAGCGGCGTGGTGCTGCGCGGCATGGGTGACCACGCCACCGGCACCGTGATCAAGGACAACGCCACCACCCAGCGGGTCCTGCTCACCATCGCCGGCAGTGGGACGCGCGATCCGGTGACGGCGACAGAGACCACGATCACCGACGAGTACGTCCCGGTCGGCAGTCGCAGTCTCACCGTCACCGACGCCTCCGGGTTCGCGGTGGGCGACCCGGTGATCGTGAAGCGGGAGCCGAACGCTGACTGGATCGACGCCATCGGCATGGACGACTGCGACACCACCGGCGGCCCGTACGACACGAAAGACACGGTCAACGTGTCCTGCATCGACACCAACGATCAGGTCGACGACGACAAACCGTGGACGGCCGCCGAGCGCACCATGGAGTACGAGCGGACGATCGTCGCGATCGACGGCAACCGGCTCACCGTCGATGCCCCGATGGTGGAGGCGTTCCAGAGTCAGTTCGGCCTCGGCAAGGTGTATCGCTACTCCTACCCCGGCCGGATCAGCCACGTCGGCGTGGAAGGCATCCGCGCCGAGTCCCGGTACACCTCCGGGACCGACGAGGCCCATGCGAGCTGGATGATCGACATGGCCGGCGTGGAGCATTCGTGGGTACGTGACGTGACCTCGAAGTACTACGTGCAGGGCACCTTCGTGGCCCGCTACGGCACCCGCTACGTCACCGTGCAGGACAGCGCCTCGACGGACCACAAGTCGCGCTACGACATCGGCAGGCGGCGGTACGCGTTCAGCATCCGCGAGGCCTCCCACATGTTGGTGATGCGCAACTACTCCTCCACCGCACGGCACGACTTCTCCACGCACAACAACACGCCTGGGCCCAACGTGTTCCTCGACAACCGGGCGGTCGCGTCATACAGCGAGCTCGGCCCGCACCATCGCTGGGCCACCGGCACGCTGTACGACAACGTCACCCACAACAGCGTCAGCGGCGATCAGGTGATCGGCGTCCACAACGCCGGAGGTCGCGGCAGCGGGCACGGCTGGAGCGGGGCGTACCAGGTCTTCTACAACTGCGTCGGCGACACCCACAAGATGGCCAGCCCGCCGTACGCCCACAACTGGTCGATCGGGTGCTCGGCGCTGCGGACCGAAACCGACGGTGACTTCCCCGCCGAGTTTGACGCGTACGGCGGCCCGGTCACACCGTGGAGCCTCTACCTGACGCAGCTGCGGGAGCGGCTCGGCGACCAGGCGCTGCGCAACATCGGCTACTGAGGTGGCGCCTTACGGACGGTATGGCAGATTGGTCGGGTGCGCTTCCTGCTGAACGTGATCTGGTTCCTCTTCGGCGGCTTCTTCATGGCCCTCGGGTACGCCCTGGCCGGCGTGATCTGCTACCTGCTGATCGTCACCATCCCGTTCGGGGTGGCGTCGTTCCGAATGGCGCGGTTCACGCTGTGGCCGTTCGGGAAGGAGTTGATCCGCAAGCCGTCCGCCGGCGCCGGCTCGACGCTCGGCAACGTCATCTGGATCATCGTCGCCGGCTGGTGGCTGGCGTTGGGTCACCTGACGGCCGCGATCGCCCAGTTCATCACGATCATCGGCATCCCGCTCGCCCTGGCGAACCTGAAGCTGCTGCCGGTCTCACTGACCCCACTGGGGCACGAGATCGTCCCCTCCGACGAGGTAGGCCGGATCCGCATCACCGAGTGACTGGGTGGCGGGCCCGCGTCACCTGACCTGGTGGCGCGTCCACGTCACCGAGTGACTGGGTGGCGGGTCAGGAGTTGAGGCGGGCGACCGAGCCGGCGGGGCCGGAGGCCCAGCAGCCGCCGTCCGGGGTGCACTCGACCGCGTCGTACCGGGTGGTGTCGAAGCCGGTCCAGGTCGTACCGCCGTCGGTGGACAGGTCGCTACCGGTGGGGCCGACCGCGATCAGGTGGTGACGCCACCAGGCCACGCCGGAACGGTAGCCCGCGGGGGCGCCGCCGGCCTGCCAGGACGAGCCGTCGCGGCTGATGCCCGCCACCACCCCGGCGGCCGGGGCCAGGAAGTCACCGCCCACCGCGATCCCCTGCCGCGGGTTGCGGAACGCCAGCGAGTAGACGCCCGAGGTGTCGCCAGCGGGCAGCGGCGCGTCGGTAACCTCCCAGGTCAGGCCGGCGTCGGCAGAGTGGAAGATCCGGGACGCGGCGCCGCCGGAGGCGAACCACACGTCGCGCGCACCGGCGGTCACCAGGCAGGTGCCGCTGGCGGCGAAGCCGAACTCGCCCGGCACCGCGTCCGGCATCCCGGCATCTGGCAGTACGGTCCACGAGCGGCCGCCGTCGTACGTGGCGAGGATCCGGAACCTGCCGTCCACCGGGTCGCTCATCACCAGGCCGCGGTGGCCGTCGGGCCAGAAGTCCATGCAGTCGTAGAACGCGTGCGGCTCGTCGTTGACGTACGCCAACGACCAGGACGCGCCGCCGTCCTCGGTGGTGTAGATCCGCGAGTCCTCGCCCTCGCCGATCGCCAGTACGCTGGCGCGCTCGCCGCCGGGCTGCACCTCGATGTCACGGAACGCCGCGCCCTCGGCGCCGGCCGGGCTGACGTCCTGCCAGCTCGCCCCGCCGTCGCTGGTACGCCACACCCCGCCTCCGCTGCCGCTGACCCACGCGGTGTCGCGGTCCACCGCCGCGAGCCCCCGAAAGCCCTGGGTGGTCGCCACCGGCACCGGTTCCCAACCAGGCGTGCCGGGCGGTGCGGCCTGTGCCCCCACGGGCAGCAGCAGCGGTACGGACAGGGCCATCGCGACGGTGAGAAGGCGCATGCGGACACCCTGCCGTACCGTATCGATCTCTGTCTATAGTGCTACTGGCATGACAGGAGCATGCTAGTGTCATGCCATGGCGACGCTGCAGGTAAAGAATCTCGACGAGGAGCTGCACCGGGCGCTGCGGAAGCGGGCTGAGCAGGAGGGCACGACGCTGAGCGAGCTGGTGGTGCGGCTCATCCGCCGCGAGCTGGCCCGCCCCTCCATGGCCGAGTGGCTCGACAGTGTGGAAAGACTGCCGGCCCATCCGGACGTCGATGTGGTCAGGGTGATGGACGAGGTGCGGGTCGACCTTGATCGTCATTGACGCCTCTGCCCTGGTGGAGGTGCTGCTGCGGACCCCGAAGGGCACCAGGGTCGCCGGGGCGTTGGGCGGGCAGGACACCGGTGCACCCGAGCTGCTCGACGTGGAAGTGCTGTCCGCGACCGCGCGACTGGTCCGCAACGGCGCGCTGACCGACGTTGACGCCGCCCGGATGGTGGCGGCTCTCCGCCAGATGCCGGTGACGCGGGTCAGCCACGCGGCACTCGCCGTGCGGGCGTGGCAGCTGCGGGACAGGGTGCGGATCGCCGACGCGTTCTACGTCGCGTGCGGCGAGTTCTTCGGCTGTCCGCTGCTGACCTGCGACGCGCGACTCGCCCGAGCCGCGCTGCCCGGCACCTCGGTCCTGTTGATCAAGTAGCGGTGGTACGCACCTTCTGCCGCCCCGCGAGCGCGATGTCATGGTCCGCCCGGCGGGCCCAGCGCCCGGACGCCCACCAGAACCAGGCGACCAGCAGGCCGTACCCGGCACAGACCCCGACCAGCACCGCGGGCGAGTGACCGTCCTCGGGCAGCAGCAGCGCCCCGCTGAACAGCCCGATCACGAAGCACAGGTTGAACGTGGTGTCGTTGACGCTGAACACCCAGCCGCGGTGGTCGTCGTCGCACTCCTGCTGGATCGCGGTGTCGACCACGATCTTCGTACCCTGCGAGGCGATGTTGATGATGAACACCGCGGCCACCAGCAGCAGCGGCCGGTATGGCAGCCCCAGCACCAGCACCGAGCCGCCCACCGCGCCGAGCACGATCGTGATCCACGCCCGCCCGCCGATCCGGCCGGTGACCAGTGGCGTGATCACCGCGGCCAGCAGCGAGCCCGCGGCACCGGCGATCACCACCTGACCCAGCCCGGCGATCGAGGAGGAGAAGTCGTTGTCGGTGGTGAAGTAGTTGCGGTAGAGCAGCAGCACCCCGATCGCGAGCACCCCGTACAGCCCGCGGTGGATGGCCTGCGCCACCAACGGGTAGGCCGCCCCGCCCCGCTGTGTCAGGTGTACGAACCCGGAGACCATGCCGTGCGCCACGTCGACCATCTCGCCGACGACGCCCCGGTGCCGCGGCGCATGGTCCGGCCCGAGCTGGTCCACGGAGAACGAGTAGCGGGCGATCACCGCGGCGGCGACGTATCCGACCACGGCGACCGACGCGATGCCGCCGTAGCTGTGGTAGCTGGCGCCCCACCATTGCTGCACCAGCGCCGAGGCACCCAGCCCGAGCGAGAAGCACACCGTGCCGAACGTGGTCGACACCGCGTTCGCGGTGACCAGCCGGCCCTCCTCCACCACGTGCGGCAGCGCCGCGGACAGGCACGCGAGCACGAACCGGTTCACCGCGATCACCAGCAGCGCCAGCAGTACGAAGATCCAGTCCTCCTGGCCGAACCAGACCAGGATGGCGGCGGGCACCACCAGGCCGGCGCGCAGCAGATCGGCCTTGAACAGGATGTTCCGCCGGCTCCACCGGTCCAGGAACACCCCGACGTACGGGCCCATCACCGAGTACGGCAGCAACAGCACCGCGAACCCGATCGCGATCGCCAGGCCGCCGGTGTGCCGGTCCGGATTGAACAGCAGGCTGCCGGCGAGCCCAGCCTGGAAGAACCCGTCGGCGCCCTGGCTGGTCAGTCGTACCCACAGCAGTTTGCGGAAGCCGCGGCTCGTGACGATGGCGTGCAGGTCGCCGTTGCGGAACACCCCGCAAGCCTACGGGGGTCGCCGCGTCGCCGTGTCACCAGATTCGGGGGTACGCGGCCCGGCGGCGACCCCATACACTTCCGCGCGTGGACCTCGGTGATCTCTTCGGCGGACTTGACGCCGACGACGCGAAGAAGCTGCTGCGGCTCGCCAAAGGGCTGCCCGACGAGGCGCTGGGGCTGCTCGGTGAGCTTCCTGGCGTACTCAAGAAACTCGGTGACGGGTTGGCGCAGGCCGGTGAGCAGGCCGGCAAGGCGGCCGGCGCGCTGGTGGGCGACGACGGCAAGGGCGGCGCGAAGCAGGCGCTGGCCAACGGCGCCACCACGCTGACCGCCGCCAAGGACCAGCTCACCAAGGCCGCGGAGCTGCTGTCCGGGGTGGCGTCGGACTTCACCGCGATCGCGGTCCCGACGGTGGAGCCGACGTTCACCAAGGTGGCCGGGCTCAGCGTGGTGTCCGGTGTGGACGTCGGCAGCAGCAAGCCGCTGGAAGGCCCGGCGAAGCGGCTCAGCGAGGGCGCGAAGACGGTGACCGGTGTGGCCGGTGACATGGACTCGCTCTCCGGCAGCCTGCGGGAACTCTCCGACATCCTCGGTACGGTCGGCGAAGCCCTGCAGGGCCTCGGCACCCGGCTCGACGAATCGGGTGGTTCGGTGCGCTCTCTGGTCGGCTGATGGCCTCGTACGGGCCCGGCTACAGCTCCCGGGTCGAGGCCGCACCGCCGGGCGTGCCGAGGCTGCGCCGGCTGCTCGCCTGGGGGGCCGACTTCGGGGTGCTGGTGCTGGTCGCCACGCTGTTGGGAGGCGTGACGTACCAGCGGATCACCGGTCTGATCTCCGGCAGCGTGGCGCTCGCTGGCTCCGACGTGTGGGACCTGCTCTTCTCCGGTGGTGACATCGGCGGTGTGGCCGCCGAGGCGGGCACCGCGCTGTGGCGTTCCGCGGTGAACAAGGTGATCCAGGGTTTCGCGGCGCTGGTGGTGGTGGCGTTCCTCTACCAGACCGTCGCGCTGGCCTGGACCGGCCGTACGGTCGGCAAGCTGCTCACCGACCTGCGAGTCTCCGCGCCCGGCCGGGAGCGCGGCATCGGCACCGGGCGCGCCATGCGCCGGGCCGCGATCACCGCTGTCGCCGACGTCGGGGTGTTCGCGGTGGCGTGCATCCTGCTGCTGCGCGGCTGGTGGCTGGCGGCGGTGCTGTGCTGGGTGGCCGCCGTGGTCGTGTTCTGGGTGCAGGTGCTGCCGATCCTGGGGGCCTCCCGGCGTACCCTCGCCGACCGCGTGGCCGGCACCGAGGTGGTGACGGGCGGCGTCTACCAGGCGGTCCTCGATCACGCCGGCCGCAGCGGTGAGTACGCCAGCCAGGGCCTCGCGTACGGCCGCGAACTGGCCTCCGAGGGCCGCGAGCGCCTGGCTGAGGGCGGGCAGCGACTCGCGGAGGCGGCCCGCGCCGCGGCGGCCCACGAGCAGGTGAAGCGGGCGCAGGAGCAGGCGCAGCGCGCCCTGGAGTCCCCCCGTGGCAAGGAGTTGCGGGAGAAGGGCGAGCAGGTCACCGCGAAGGGGCGCGACCTGCTGCGCCGGCTCCGCGACCGCCCCTGAGC
>JBOGDE010000132.1:0-14467 GCA_050701695.1 Micromonosporaceae bacterium | reverse complement strand
GGCCCAGCGCGGTCGGTGCGGAACGGCGCCACAGCCCGGGCGCTGGTGCTGGGTGGCGGTGGGCTGGCCGGGGCGGCGTGGCAGCTGGGGCTGGTCGCGGGGCTCGCCGAGCGGGGCGTCGACCTGCGTGACGCCGACCTGCTGATCGGCACCTCCGGCGGCGCCACCACCGCCGTACAGCTGGCCAGCGACGTACCCCTGGCCCGGTTGTACGCGGCGCAACAGGCCGGCACCGCGGAGCCGGCGCCGCCGCCGATGCGGCTGCCGGACGGGTTCGACACCGGCGCCTGGCGAGCCGGACACGACGATCCGGCGGTACGCGCCCGGGTGGGCGCCGCCGCGCTGGCCGCCGCCACCGGCGACGAGGCGTACCGGCTGGAGTTGATCTCGGCCCGGCTGCCGGACACGCGGTGGCCGCGGCGCGAGGTACGGCTCACCGCGGTGGACGCTGCCAGCGGCGAGCTGGCGGTGTTCGGGCGCTCGGACGGCGTACCGCTGGTGGCGGCGGTCGCGGCGAGCTGCGCTGTGCCGACGGTGTGGCCGCCGGTGACCATCGACGGGCGCCGGTACGTCGACGGTGGGGTCCGGTCGGTCACCAACGCCGATCTCGCCGCCGGGTACGACCGGATCGTGGTGCTCAGCGGTATCGCCGAGGACAGCAACAGCGTCTACCCCACGCCCATCGCCGCCGAGCTACGCCAGCTCGGGACCAGCCGGGTGCGGTACGTGACCCCCGATCCGGTTTCGCGGGCGGCGATGCGCCCCAGCAAGATGGATCCCGCCACCCGTGGCCCCTCCGCCACCGCCGGACACCGCCAGGCCGGCGCGATAGCCACCCACCTCCGCGCCATCTGGTAGGGCCGAAGCGTTGGACGTTTGCTTACGAAATCAGTCTCGGAATTCCTCAGCAAACGTCCAATGCTCCGAGCGGTAGCTGGACCGGTGGGGCCGTCAGATCGTGGCGGTGTCGATCACGAAGCGGTAGCGCACGTCGCTGGAGAGCACCCGCTCGTACGCCTCGTTGATCTGCTCGGCGCGGATCGTTTCGATCTCGGCGCCGAAACCGTGCTCGGCGCAGAAGCCGAGCATCTCCTGGGTCTCGGCGATCCCGCCGATGCCGGACCCGGCGAGGGTCTTGCGGCCGGCAATCAGCGAGAACAGGTTCAGCGAGATGGCGTCCTCGGGCGCGCCCACGTTCACCAGTGCCCCGTCGGTCTTCAACAGGGACAGGTACCTGCCGAAGTCCAGCGGCGCGGACACCGTCGAGACGATCAGGTCGAACGTACCCTTCAGCTGTTTGAAGGTCGCCCGGTCGCTGGTGGCGTAGTAGTGGTCCGCGCCCAGCCGCAGCCCGTCCTCCTGCTTGCGCAACGACTGGGACAGCACCGTCACCTCGGCGCCGAGCGCATGCGCGATCTTCACGCCCATGTGGCCGAGGCCGCCGAGGCCCACGATGGCGACCTTCGCGCCCGGGCCGGCGTTCCAGTGCCGCAGCGGGGAGTACAGGGTGATTCCCGCGCACAGCAGCGGGGCGGCCACGTCGAGGGGCAGGGAGTCCGGGATGCGTACCACGTACTGGGCGTCGACCACGATGTTGGTGGAGTAGCCGCCGTACGTGGGCTCGCCGTCCTTCCCCAGACCGTTGTACGTGGGCACCATGCCGGGTACGCAGTACTGCTCCAGCCCCGCCTTGCAGTTGTCGCACTCCCGGCACGAGTCGACCATGCAGCCGACGCCCACCCGGTCGCCGGCGGCGTACGTCGTCACGCCCGGTCCGACCTCGGTGACGACGCCGGCGATTTCGTGACCGGGCACCATCGGGAAGATCGCCTCGCCCCAGCCCTCGCGAGCCTGGTGGATGTCCGAGTGACAGATACCGGAGTACTTGATGTCGATCGCGACGTCGTACTCCCCGACCGGGCGACGCGCGATCGTCGTACGCTCCAGCGGGGCCTTGGCGGCCGGTGCCGCGTATGCCGCGACAGTGCTCATCGCACACCCTCGCTTCGCTCGGGCGGCGCTTCGCACGTGCCCTGTGCCAGCCATTCGCTCGCAGGCTCGCTCATCGCAGTGTGCTCCTCACTTCAAAAGAATCTACTCCGACGACCCTGCCGCACCGGCAGCCCGTCACCCAGCCCTCCGTTGAACGTACGTCCAGCGTGCGTACTACTGGCGGGATCAGGCTGATCGGCGTACGACGGGAATACTGGGGTGATGGACGTGGAGCGGTCGCTGGACCGGCGGGCCGAGTTGAGCGAGTTCCTGCGCAGCCGCCGGGCCCGGCTCAAGCCCGAGGACGTCGGTCTGCCGGACTTCGGGCGGCACCGGCGGGTGCCGGGGCTGCGCCGCGAGGAGCTGGCGCAGCTCGCCGGGGTCTCCGTGGCGTACTACACCAGGCTGGAACAGGGCAATGGGCGCAACGTGTCCGCGGAGGTGCTGAACGCGATCGCACGCGCGCTGCGGCTCAGCGGGCAGCGCCGCCGCCTCGGCGATCCCCGCGGAGCGCTTCATGTTCAGCAGTCCGCCGTCCATCTGGTTGTCCACCGAGAGCGCGTCGGCGGCGCCGTGCCGGATCACGTCGAGCTGGTCGTACCGGGTCCAGGAGGCCTCGTTGGCGAGGATCGGGACGGGCGACTTCGACCGCAGGTACGCCATCTCCGCCAGGTTGCGCCCGGAGACCGGCTGCTCCACGAACTCCAGCCCGTACCGGCGCAGCTCCTCGATCGCGGTGAGCGCCGCCGCGACCGACCACGCTTCGTTCGCGTCCACCCGGATCTTCGCCGCCGGCCCGATCGCGTCCCGGAGGGTGGCCACCCGTTCGGCGTCGGCGTCCAGGTCGTCCGCCCCGACCTTGGTGTAGTACGTCTGGTAGCCGGCGTCGACTCCCGCCTTCGCCGCGGCCGCCACATCGTCGGCGGTGCGGCCGGTGACGTAGTAGCAGTACTCGGGATCCTGGACGCGTCCGCCGAAGAGCACGTGAAGCGGCTGGCCGCAGAGCTTGCCGACGATGTCCCAGCAGGCCATCTCCACCGCCGCGATGGCGGGGCTGGTCGCCTTCACGTGGTGCCAGGTGCCGACGATGTGCACCCGCTTCATGATCCGTTCGATCAGCGTCGGGTCTTCCCCGATGACCAGCGGTTTCACCGTCTCCAGCACTGCCGTGACGATCGGGGCGGAGGGATATGCCGGCGCCTCGCCGATCCCGGCCAGGCCCTCGTCGGTGGTCACCTCGACGAGCACGCTGACCAGGCCGCGGCGCTCGCCGTACGCCCAGATCTCGGGTGCGGCGAACGGGACCGCGACGGGCGTGGCGGTCAGGCCGGTGATCCGCATGGCTGCTCCTTCAACTGATGGTGATAGGGACCCGGGGGTACGTGGTGAGCAGCTCGCCGCCGGCCTCGGTGACCAGCACGGTGTCGGAGACGACGTAGTCGGCGGGCGGCTCGTCAATGATCCACGACAGCACGTGGAACACCATGCCGGCGCGGATCTGGTAGTCGCTGTCGGGTCGGATCCCGACCACCCGGCTGCCGCCCACCCAGCTCGGTGGGAACCCGATCCCGACCAGGTATCCGCAGTGGTGCCGCTGGTAGTCCTGGTGGCCGAGACCGTCGGAGATCACCTTGTGCCAGGCGGCGTACACGTCGGAGCCGATGGTCCCGGGGCGGAGCTGGTCGGCCACCTCCCGCAGTCCGGCGAGCGCGGTCTCGGCGACCCGCTCGACCCCGGTGGGGAAGCGTCCGATGTGGACCAGCCGGGTCAGCGGCGCGTGGTAGCGGCCCGCCGAGGCGGACAGCTCCAGGAACAGCCCGCCCCCGTACGGCAGCGGCCGGTCCCGCCAGGTGACGTGCTCCTGGCGCAGGATGTCGGCGCCCCGGATGCAGGGCGCGAAGCCGGGGTAGTCGCTGCCGCTGGCGATCAGCTCCCGGTAGACGGACGCCGCGACGGCGGTCTCGGTGACCCCGGGGCCCGCGGTGGCGACGCCGGCGGCCATGGCCCGGTCGGAGATCGTGGCGGCGCGGCGTACCAGAGAAATCTCGGCGGGGGATTTGATCACCCGGATCGCCTCCACCAGGTCGGAGGCGTCGATCCAGGTGCGGTCGGCCAGCGAGGTACGGATGTGCTCCCAGGCGACGATCGGGAAGAACATTCCGCTGCACTCGACGCCGATCCGGGCGGCTGTCGGGGCGAGGTCGGCGATCGCGGCGGCGGCGGTCTGTGCGGCGTCCTGCGCGTCGCCGAACGCCGCGTGCGCGCACTGCGGCGCCTGCGCGGCGACCGTGGGACCCTCCATCGCGCGCGCCACCAGCACCGGCGCGCCGCGCAGCGGCAACAGCAGCAGCGTAAACGCGAAATACCCCTGATGATTCAGCCCGAGCAGGTAGTAGATGTTCTCGGGCGCGACCACCACCAGCAGCTCCAGGTCGCGTCGCCGCATCTCGGCGCGGGTGGCGGCGATCCGCGCGGCGTGCTCCTCGGGGGTGAACGCGGCCAGCGGCGGCGCGGCTCCGAGTGAGGGGATGGGCGTGGTGGTCTCCACCGGCGGCCTCCTTGGACGCGGTCGAGCTGGACGCGGTCGAGCTGGTCATGGTCGCTGCGCCGAATGCTGACGCCAGGTCGTCTGATTGTCAACAATCTCTGCTGGTACGCCCGTCCGGCCCGGTGCTGCCCGGCGGCAACGTCGGGGTGATCATCACCGACACCCCCGGAGGGGCGCGTGACCAGCGCAACGTCCAGGTGCTCTGCAAACCCGTCTGATCGGCCAGCCGGTACGCGGCGTTCGGTGGTGCCGGGCGCCGCGTACCGGGCCTAACGTCGAGGCTGGAGGTGGTGGGCCATGTTGGCGGACGCACCCGTACACGCGACCATCCCGGCCCGGGACTTCGACCGCGCGAAGCGGTTCTACCGGGAGACCCTGGGCCTGAAGGTGGTCGAGGACGGCCCCGAAGGGGTCCGGTTCGAATGCGGCGGCAGCAGCCTGTACGTCTACCCGACGTTCAGTCCGGAGGTCGCCGGGCACACCCTGGCCAGCTGGGAGGTCGCCGACCTCGCCGCGGAGATGGCGGACCTGCGATCCCGCGGTGTCACGTTCGAGGAGTACGACTTGCCCGGCCTGAAGACCGTCGACGGCGTCGCCGAGCTGGGCAACGAGCGGGGCGCCTGGTTCAAGGACAGCGAGGGCAACATCCTCGCGGTGGGAGAGCGCACTGTCTAGTACCGCTACCATCGGGTAAATGTCCGACGACGAAACCCAGGACAGACCGGTGGATCAGCGCAACATCCAGATCCACCTCAGCGACGCCGCGACGCTGAAAGCCGTACGGACCAACGGCGGCTTCGACATCCTGGTCGGCGACGACGTGGTGATCCGCGGTGTCAACCCCGACCACATGCGCACGCTGGTCGGGTCGGTGATGGATGCGTTCCTCCCGGCCGAGATGGCCAGCCGGCTGCTCGGCGGCTGGGGCGTACGGCGCCGCCGGCGCACCGGCCTCTCGCCCGCGCCCGAGGTCAGCCACGACGACCAACCGCAGCCCGAGTAGCCCTCACGCCGCGACCGCGGAGCCGCCGCCCGCGACCGCGGAGCCGCCGCCCGCGGCTCCGCCACCACGTGCGGAACGGGCGAATGTGTCGAGCAGATTGCCGTTACGGTCTCGAAAAGGTTACGGAGAGCCGGACGAAGTCTGTGTCTTACCTGACACCAATGGGGACAGTGGGCGAGGATCGTAGACGTAGTGGTCACTGCCCGCCGTGTCGCCCGATCTCAGCTGGCATGCACCCCAGCGTTGCGGCGATTGACCTAGCCGCTAGCGGACGCCCGACGAGCCAGCCACCCACCACAGGCAACCGACTAACGGATCGGGAGACGCGATGGCTGAGGTCGTCCTCCAAGGTGTCGGCAAGGTGTACGCGGATGGCACGCGCGCCGTCGACGACCTCAATCTGGAGATCGTCGACGGCGAGTTCCTGGTGCTGGTAGGCCCCTCGGGCTGCGGCAAGACCACCGCGCTGCGGATGGTCGCCGGGCTGGAGGACATCAGCGAAGGCGTGGTCAGCATCGGCACCCGCCAGGTCAACCGCGTGCCGTCGCGGGACCGGGACGTGGCGATGGTGTTCCAGAGCTACGCCCTCTACCCCCACCTCGACGTGTACGAGAACATCGCGTTCGGGCTGCGGCTACGCAAGCTGCCGAAGTCCGACATCGACCGGCTGGTGAAGAAGGCCGCCTCCACCCTCGGGCTGGAGGACTTCCTGCGCCGCAAGCCGCGGGCGCTCTCCGGCGGCCAGCGGCAGCGGGTGGCGATGGGCCGGGCGATCGTACGCGAGCCCGCCGCGTTCCTGATGGACGAGCCGCTTTCCAACCTGGACGCCAAGCTGCGGGTGCAGATGCGGGCCGAGATCGCCCGGATCCAGCGTGACCTCGGGGTCACCACGATCTACGTCACCCACGACCAGACCGAGGCGATGACGCTCGGCGACCGGGTCGCGGTGATGAAGAAGGGTGTGCTGCAGCAGGTCGCCGCGCCGCAGGTGCTCTACGACCACCCGGACAACCTGTTCGTGGCGGGCTTCATCGGCTCGCCGGCGATGAACCTGGTGCAGGGGGTGTTCAGCGATGCCGGCGGCGGGCTCGCGCTCGACCTCGGCTCCCAGCAGATGGCCGTCTCGACCGGGCTGCTGGAGCGGCGCCCGGCGCTGCGCTCGTACCTGGGTCGCCCGGTGGCGGTGGGGATCCGGCCGGAGGACATGGAGGACGCCACCCTCTCCGGTGGCGACGGCGCCGTGCTGCGGTCGACGGCCGACCTGGTGGAGGCGCTCGGCTCCGACCTGCTGGTCCACCTCGGGCTGGACGCCCAGCCGGTGGTCACCGAGGACACCAAGGAGCTGGCCCGCGACGCCGGCGCCGACGACGCCCCGGTGGCCGAGGCGCAGACCAACGCGGTGGCCCGGTTCAACCCCCGTTCCCGAGTACGGGTGGGCGAGCCGGTGACGGTCGCCGTGGATACCGAGCGGCTGCATGTGTTCGACCTCGCGACCGGCGAATCCGTCTGGGGCGACACCGGCGACGGCGACTCCGGCGGCGGCGACTCTGGCGACGGCGGCGACAGCGAGGCCGCAGGCTCCCCGTCTGCGACGGGGTAGCACCCGCGTACCGGCTCGGGCTCGGTGCGCGTGTGTAAACCAATGAGGAGGACAAGCATGGTCTGGAAGCTACGAGGCATCGGCGCGACACTCGCCGCCGTTGCGCTCGTCGCCGCTGGCTGCGGTGGTAACGAAGGGGGTGGTCCCGAGGAGGGCTCCCTGAAGGGGGAGACCGTCGAGGTCGCCGCCGTCTGGTCGGGCGCCGAGCAGGAGAAATTCAAGAAGGTTCTGGCCGCGTTCGAGAAGCAGACCGGTGCGAAGGTGAACTACACCTCCACCGGTGACGACATCGCGACCGTGCTGGGTGGCCAGATCGAGGGTGGCAAGCCGCCGGACGTCGCGGTGCTGCCGCAGCCCGGTCTGATGAACGACCTCGCCAAGGAGGGTTCGCTCAAGCCGGTCAACAGCGAGGTCGAGAAGGCGATCGGCGAGAACTACGCCGGGATCTGGAAGACCCTCGGCACCGCCGCCGACGGCAAGCTGTACGGCGTCTGGCTGAAGGCCGCCAACAAGTCGCTGATGTGGTACAACACCACCGCGTTCGAGGACGCGGGCGTGGAGCCGCCGAAGACCTGGGAGGAGTTCAACACCTCCCTGTCGACGATCTCCGACTCGGGGCTCACCCCGTTGTCGGTGGCGGGCGCCGACGGCTGGACCCTCACCGACTGGTTCGAGAACGTCTACCTGCAGGTGGCCGGCCCCGAGATGTACGACAAGCTGGCCAAGCACGAGATCCCGTACACCGACCCGACGGTCAAGGAGACGCTGAAGATCCTCGGCGACCTGTGGGGTGGCCAGAACGTGGTCGCGGGTGGCCCGAAGGGCGCCCTGGCGGTGAAGTTCCCGCAGTCGGTGACCAACGTCTTCGGTGACAACCCGAAGGCCGCGATCGTCTTCGAGGGCGACTTCGTCGGTGGCGTGATCAGCTCCGAGTCCAGCGCCAAGGTCGGCGAGACCGCGAAGTTCTTCCCGTTCCCGGAGGTCAAGTCGGGCGCGGGCAAGTCGGTGGTCGGTGCCGGTGACGTGGCGGTCGCGCTGAAGGACAGCAAGGGCGCGCAGGGGCTGCTGCAGTACCTGGCGACCCCGGAGGCCGCCGAGGTGTGGGCCGCCGAGGGTGGCTTCGTCTCGCCCAACAAGAACGTCGACCTGGCCAAGTACGCCGACGACCCGACCCGTGAGATCGCCAAGGCGATCATCGAGTCCGGCGACTCGTTCCGGTTCGACCTGTCCGACCTGCAGCCGGCCGGCTTCGGCGCCACCGTCGGCAAGGGCATGTGGAAGGTGCTGCAGGACTTCCTCGCCAACCCCACCACCGTCGAGGCCACGGCATCCAAGCTGGAGGCCGAGGCGGCGAAGGCGTACAAGTAGTTAGGGGACGGAAGATGACGCACCCGGGAGCGGCCGACGCCGACCACACCAGCGGCGACGCTGGTCCGGAATCCTCGGGACCAGGCGACGACCGCTCCCGGGTCGCGGCCACGGGGGGAGGCGCGGCCGCGGTGGCCGCGCCACCCCCTGACGCAGGTGACGGTGGCCTGCGCGGCGGGCGGCTGATCACCGTACTGTTCCTGGCTCCGGCGATGCTGGTGCTGGGCGTGCTGGTGGTCTATCCGATCTTCTACACACTGGTCCGCAGCTTCTTCAACGCGGACGGCGATGCCTTCATCGGCATCGACAACTACATCTCGATGTTCACCTCCGAGGACACGTTCACCGCGATCAAGAACAACGTGATCTGGGTGATCGTGGCGCCCACCCTGGTGACCGCGCTGGGCCTGATCTTCGCCGTACTCACCGAGCGGGTGAAGTGGTCGACCGCGTTCAAGGTGGTCGTCTTCATGCCGATGGCGATCTCGTTCCTGGCCGCCGGCATGACCTTCAAGATGGTGTACGACAACGACCCGGACATCGGGATCGCCAACGCCGTCGCGGTCGGGGTGCACGACACCTTCGCCGACCCGGCACCGTACCCGGGGGCGCGTAGCCGGCCACCCGGCACCAAGGTCACGGGCAACGCGGCGCCGCTGGTGAGCAACAAGGACGGGATCCAGACCAGGGATCAGGTCGCCGCCGGCGAGCCGGTCTACCTGGCGCTGGTCGGCGTCAAGGACCAGCAGATACCGTCCTCGGCGAAGGACGCACCCGCGAGTACGTCGGGCAGCGGCCTGCACGGTGTGGTGTGGCGGGACTTCCAGAAGGGCGGCGCCGGCACCCTGGGCGGGGTCGACCCTGGCGAGAAGGGGCTGCCGAGCGTCACGGTCGAGGCGCTGCGGGGCGGCAAGGTGGTGGGTACGACCACCACCGACGCCGAGGGCCGGTACGAGTTCGCGGACCTCTCCGGCGGCGGGTACACGGTACGGCTGGCGGCCTCGAACTTCTCCGCCTCGTACGGCGGGATCAACTGGCTCGGGCCGAACCTGGTCACCCCGGCGGTGATCGGCTCCTACATCTGGATCTGGGCCGGCTTCGCGATGGTGCTGATCGCGGCCGGGCTGGCGGCGATCCCGCGCGACGCCCTGGAGGCGGCACGGGTGGACGGCGCCACCGAGTGGCAGGTGTTCCGGCGGGTCACCATCCCGCTGGTGAGTCCGGTGCTGGTGGTGGTGTTCGTGACCCTCATGATCAACGTACTCAAGATCTTCGACCTGGTGTTCGTGATCCCACCCGAATCCTCCCAGGCCTCGGCGAACGTGATCGCGCTGGAGATGTGGCGGGTGGCCTTCGGGGCCAAGGACGAAGGGCTGGGCAGCGCGCTGGGCATGCTGCTGTTCCTGGTGGTGCTCCCGGCGATGCTGTTCAACATACGCAGGTTCCGGAAGGAGCAGTCGTGACCACAACCGAAGCGCCGTCGCCGGAGCTGGCGAACGCGGCGATGGGTGCGCCGCGGCGTGGCGCGGTCTACCGCGTGGTGAGCCGTCTCGGCAGCATCCTGGTGCAGGCGTTCCTGGTGCTGGTGGCGCTGTTCTGGCTGATGCCCTCGTTCGGGCTGTTCATCGCCAGCCTGCGCTCCAGTCAGGACACCGCGTCCTCCGGCTGGTGGACGGTGTGGACCAAGCCCGCGGAGCTCGGCTTCACCAACTACGCCGCCCGGCTCGCCGACCCCGACATCGTCGGCGCGCTCTGGAACACAGTGTTGATCTCGGTGCCGACGACTCTGCTGGTCGTGCTGCTGGCGGCGGGCGCGGCGTACGCGTTCGCGTGGATGGAGTTCCCGGGCCGGGACTGGCTGTTCCTGCTGGTGGTGGCGTTGATCGTGGTGCCGATCCAGGTCGGGCTGATCCCGGACGCGCAGATCTTCGGCTCACTGGGCATCTTCGGTACGGTCAGCGCCGCGGTGCTGTTCCATGTGGCGTTCGGGCTGCCGTTCGGGATCTTCCTGCTGCGCAACTTCTTCATCGGGATCCCGAAGGACCTGCTGGAGGCGGCCCGGATGGACGGCGGCAAGGAGTTCACCATCTTCCGCAAGGTGGTCCTGCCGCTGGGGTGGCCGGCGATCGCGTCGCTGGCGATCTTCCAGTTCCTCTGGGTGTGGAACGACCTGCTGGTGGCCCAGGTGTTCGCCGGCCAGGCCAAGCCGATCACGGTGGCGCTGCGGGAGCAGACCCGCGCCTTCGGCGCCAACATCGACATCATCGCGCCCGGCGTGTTCCTGTCGATGATCGTGCCACTGGTCGTCTTCTTCGCGTTCCAGCGCTACTTCGTCCAGGGCGTCATGGCTGGCTCTGTTAAGTAATTCTTGAGAAAAGTGGCACGCGTTCGGAAAGCATTACCGATCGTGTGGTGAATTGCACAGTACGTGGGACGATCGGCCATTTCTTGGCCGGTCGTCACCCGTCCGTGTACCTAGTCGCACACCGTGTCACCAGACTGGTGCCGCCAGCCGGGTACCCTGCCGTGAGGCCGCCACTTGATGAGGATTTATCCGGCTTTGTCCGCTCTTTTGGGTGGTAGCGGACCGATCCACGGGCAACAGCGGGGCGGGCTTGCTTCGGCCTGACCGGCTTCTCTAAGCTGTGGAGCCGATTGTCCGGGAGTCGGTCGTCCAACTGGACGACACCGGAGAATCACCGCCGAGTCGCCGCACATGTGGCGAGCCGGGGACCCAGTCCCTTGGGGTGAATCCGGTGGGGTGACCCACCGGTAGGGCGAATAACTTCTTCCCGCCCGAACCCGTCAGCTAACTCGGTAGGCGGTAACCGGAAGAAGGAGCCGGCTGCAAGTGACTGACGTACGGACGTCACAAGCCCCTGCACGTTATCGTTCCCCCCTCACCCGCGCCCTGCGCCGCTGCACAGTCGCCGGAGCCGCCGTGCTCTCCGCGGTGGCGGTGACCCTCGCGTTCTCTGGCGCGGCCTCCGCCGAGCCCTCCAAGGAGGAGCTGAAGGCGCAGATCGACAAGATGGCCAAGAGCGTGTCGGTCGCCGCGGAGAAGTACAACGACGCGCGCGAGCAGCTCAAGGCCACCAAGAAGCAGGCCGCGAAGCTCAACAAGCAGCTCAAGCCGATGCAGGACAAGGTCGACGCGCTCTACGCGCAGACCGGCAAGCTCGCCTCGGCGGCGTACAAGGGCGGCGGCACCGGCAGTGTGGACGCGGTGCTCGCCAGCGGGTCGGTCACCACCATGGTGGACCAGCTCTCCACACTGGACCGGCTCGCCGGCAAGGCCAACAAGCAGATCGAGGCGCTCAACGTCGCCAAGTCCGCGCTCGACAAGCAGAAGGCCGGGATCGACAAGCTGGTGGCCCAGCAGGCCAAGCTGGAGAAGGACCTGGCGGCCAAGAAGAAGCAGATCGAGACCCAGCTCGCCAAGCTCAAGTCCACGTACGAGAAGGCGTTCGGCCCGCTCAACCCGCCCAACCAGGACTACGGCACCGCGCCGTACGTGGAGGGCAAGGCCAAGGCGGTCGTCGACTTCGTCTGGGCGCAGCTCGGCGAGCCGTACAGTTACGGCGCCGCCGGCCCCGACTCCTGGGACTGCTCCGGCCTGGTGATGCGGGCCTACGAGCAGGTCGGGGTCAGCCTGCCGCACTCGTCGCGGCAGCAGTACAACTCGACCACCCGGGTCAGCCGCGGCGAGCTCAAGCCTGGCGACATCGTCTTCTTCTACAGCGACCTGCACCACGACGGCATCTACATCGGCGACGGCACGGTGATCCACGCGCCGCAGCCCGGCGAGTACGTGGAGAAGATCAGCATCAGCGCGATGCCGTACGCCGGAGCCGGCCGACCCAACTACTGATCCGGCAGGTCGGGGAACCGCTCCCGGAGCCGGTCCCGGATCCGTGCGGCCTCGGTGTCGGGCAGCCCGGCGAGGTCGGCCCAGGCCTGCTTCGCGTTCTCTGTGGCCTGCTCTCGATCGCCGCTGAGCTGCTGCGCCCGCGCCAGGTTGCCGAGGTAGATGCCGGCGCTACGCCGGTCGCGGTAGTCACGGGCTATCTGCAGCGCTTCGCGGTAGTACTCGATCGCCTTGCCCGGCTCTCCCTGGGCGACGTAGGCGTCGGCCAGGTTGTCCAGGGTGTACGCGGCGCTGCGCCGGTCGCCGGAGGCACGGCGGATCTCCAGGGTCCGCTTCGATGCGGCGATCGCCTCGTCGATCCGGCCCATGCTGAGGTACGTGATCGACATGTTGTTGAGCGCGTGCGCCTCCCGGCGGATATCACCCAGCTCGCGAGCCACCGCGACGCTCTGCTCGAAGTGCCGCAGCGACTCGGGCAGGTCACCGATGGCCTGGTAGACCGATGCCGTCATCGCCAGCGCCATGCCCTCCTGTGACCGGGCGCCGCAGCTGCGGTACAGCTCCAGGGCGCGCTGATAGTGCTCCAGAGCCTCCTCGTTGGCGCCCAGGAACGACCTGATGTTGCCGAAGCAGACCAGCAGGCCCGCCTGCGCCACGGGGCTGCCGTCCCGCAGCGCGGAGGCCATACCGACGTTGCAGATCGCGAACCACTGGTCCCAGGACGGGCGGTTCAGGAAGAACCCGTGGAGGATGGTGATGGACAGCCGCCAGGCGATCTCGTGCTCGCCCAGCTCGGCGGCGAGCGGCACGGAGGCGACCAGGGGCTGCTGCTCCTCGTCGTACCAGTCCAACGAGTCCCGGCCGTCGGTGAACACCACGGCAGGCCCGATCTCCTCTACCGGCTCGAAGACGCCCAGGTTGAGGCCCGGTCGCAGGGCGTCCGCCGCCGCCTCGGCGGTGCGGATCAGCCAGAGCAGCATCCGGCGTACGGTGGCGTGCCGCTCGGTCTCGGAGTCCTCGGCGGTGGCGCGCTCGGTGGCGTACACCCGGAGCAGGTCGTGGAACCGGTAACGGCCGGGACGGCCGGGCTCGAGCAGGTGGACCGCCATCAGCCGGTCCAGGGTTCGGCGGGCCTCCCGGGTGGGTACGTCCAGCAGCGCCGCGGCGGCGTTGGCTCCGATGTCGTTGCCCGGTGTCAGGCTGAGCAGCCGGAACGCCCGGGCGTCCGCGGGCGGCAGCGCCCGGTAGGACCAGGAGAACACCGCGCGTGGGTCGGTGGCCTCGTCGTCGTGGTCGGCGAGCGTGTCCAGCCGCTGGCCGCGCAAGTCGGCCGCCAGCTCGGTCAGTGACAGGTCGCGGTGCCGGGAAGCCAGATCGGCGGTGATCCGCAGCGCCAGCGGGAGCCGTCCGCACAGCGCGGCCAGCTCCTCGGCGGCCTCCGGCTGCTCGGCCACCCGGCAGCGCCCGACCGTCTCGGCGAGCAGCGTGCCCGCGTCCGCGTCGGTCAGTTCCCGTAGTGGCAGCGACTTGGCGCCGTCTCGCGCGCTCAGCCCCCGCAGCTGACTGCGGCTGGTCACCACCACCAGGCAGTCGGAGCCCGGCAGCAGCGGCCTGACCTGCTCCGCGTCGCGGGCGTTGTCCAGCAGCATCAGGACCCGCCGGTCGGCCAGCACGCTGCGCAGCAGTGCCGCCCGTTCGTCGGCGGCGACCGGCACCGCCCGTTCCTGCACCCCGAGACCACGCAGCAGCGCGCTGAGCGCGGTCTGTGCCGACACCGGCTCGCCGGGGCCGTACCCGCGCAGGTCCAGGTAGACCTGCCCGTCGGGGAACCGGTCGGAGATCAGGTGCGCCCACTGCAGGGCGAGGGCGGTCTTGCCGACGCCGCCCACGCCGTGGATCACCACGGTCAGCACCGGTGGCGTACCGCCGTCGGGTCCGCTGGTGTGGTCGTCCACCATCTGTTGCAGAGTCGCCAGCTCCTCGCCGCGGCCGACGAACCCGCCCGCCGTCGAGGGCAGCTGCCTCGGCACGGTCTCCGGTGGCCGCGCTGGTTTCGCCACCTGCGGCGGGCGCGGCGGCGTGGTGGCC
>JBOGDE010000131.1:0-14477 GCA_050701695.1 Micromonosporaceae bacterium | reverse complement strand
GCCGCTGCCCGATCCGTGCGGCGTTGCGGTAGCCGGCGGTGCCGCGCGGCTCGGCGTGGCCGCCCATCACCCCGACCACCGGGCCGCCGGCGGCCGACGTCCAGGCGTCGATGGTGTCGGTCAGCGCGTCGTCGATGGCGTGGTCGTGCATCCGCTGGGCGAGCGCCTCCCGGATGTCCGGCAATGCGCCGCCGCGAGCGACGAAGTGCCGGTAGACGCGGGTGTCGTACATCGCCGCGAAGCCGTCCCGGTGACCGGCGGCGAGATCGTCGGGGGTGTAGAGCCGGGACGGATGGGTCGGATACGCCATCTCGTGGAAGTCCGGTACGACATGCGCCCCCCGCCGGATCAGCTCCGCCTCCACGTCGACACCGGCGAACCGGCAGCCCACGAAGAGTGCGTCGGTGACGTCCACGGCGGACAGGTCTGGCGGCTTGTCGTCCAGTGCCAGGCCCTGGACCGTGAGCCCGGCCAGCCCACCCCGCGCCAGCTGGAACTCCAACTCGTCCCGGGTCTCGATCTCGGTGGGGCTGTGATCGTAGGCATCGCGCACCCCGTAAACATAGGACCGGGGGTGGGCTCGCGGGCACCAGGAGGCGGGGCCGCGCATCGCGCAAAAGAAGCGACGGCCCACACCTGGCGTGTGAGCCGTCGCCGTGCCGGTCCTGGGGAGGCTCCGGACATCTCCAGTATCGCTCATCTCAGCGGCTCTGTTACCAGCTGTCGGCAGATCTACAGCGCTTTTCACGGCATGTCTTGACCGTGATCCCAGTAAATGAGACGCGATATCACGGGTTATTACTCTCGGTGCGCGAGCACTACAGAACGTGGTATCGGCACGGCTGACGCCGTCCACCGACTGGTAGCCCCGGGTCGGGGGCGCGACACCCGCATACCGCAGAATGTCGGGATGAGCCCGACGCGGAACCTTCTCGGCGACACACCGGAAACCCTGCTGCCCGCCGAGCCTGAGGCCGAGCAGGCCCTCCAGGCGGCCATCGAGGCGGGCACCGACCCCGCCGATGTCGCCGGGCGGTTCCCGGCTTACAGCGCCGCGTGGGCCGCGCTCGCCGACCGGGCCGCTGAGGCCGGCGACGCGGTCACCAGCTACGCGTACGCCCGTACCGGCTACCACCGCGGGCTCGACCTGTTGCGCAAGAACGGCTGGCGTGGCGCCGGACCGGTGCCGTGGTCACACAAACCCAACCGGGGGTTCCTGCGCAGCCTGCACGCACTTGCCCGCGCCGCCGACGAGATCGGCGAGGCGGACGAGGCGGCCCGCTGCGCACAGTTCCTGCGCGACTGCGACCCGGCCGCCGCCGACGCCCTCTCCAGCTGAGGCTCGTCGACCCCGGCCAGCCGTGGCCTTGTGGCTAAAGGCCCTCGGCGACCGCTGAACCGATCTTGAGCCAGGCGTCCCGGGTGGCCTGGCTGAGCAGGCCGTACCGGATAGGTTCGCCGGAGTCGATCAATCCTTCGTACGGCGCCAGCAGCACGGCACGGGTACGCGCGGAGAAGTGCCGCTGGATCGCGGGCAGGTCGATGTCCTTGCGAGACGGCGGCATCGACACCACGCTGACGGCGCGGCGTACCAGCTGGTGCCGTCCGGTCTGCTCCAGGTGGTCGAGCATCCGGGCGGCGGTCTCCGCCGAGTCGTTGCGGGCGGACATCGTGATCACCAGCTGGTCGGTCGCGTCGATCGCGGCCTGCCAGTTCTGCGCGCGTACGTTGTTGCCGGTGTCCACGATGATCAACTTGTAGAACCGGCTGACCACTTCGCGGATGTCGCGGAACGCGTTGGCCGTCAGCATCTCGCCCGCGGTCGCCGACTCGTCGGAGGCGAGCACGTCGAACATCGCCTCGCCCTGGGACCGTACGTACTGCGACAGGTCACCGACCCGGCCGGTAGGGCCCCGGAAGTGGTCCAGGTCGCGCAGCATGTCCCGCACCGTGCGGTGATGGAAGTCCTGCTGGGCACGCATCCCCAGGGTGCCCTGGGTCTCGTTGTTGTCCCATGCGAGGACGTATCCGCCGCGCTTCTGGCCGAACGTCATCGCGATCATGAGCACCGCGACCGTCTTGCCGGCGCCACCCTTCGGGTTGACCACGGTCACCTGCCGCAGCCCGCCGAAGTTGCGGCGTACCACCTCGATGGAGTTGATGAACTCCTGCTCCTTGCGACCGGGTGGCATGCGTACCAGGCCGAGGGTGCTCTTGCGGAGCGCCGACCGTACGCCCATCTGCGCCACCGGCTCCGGGGGCTTGACCGCGCGCCGCTTGGCGAACTCGTCCGCCGTCGGCGCCTGGCCGGACTCCGGGTAACCGTGCTGCGGCATCGGGAATTCGGTGGTGTGCGAAGCACCGGGTGCGTGGCCCGGGTGGCCGGGCGGAGCCTCGCCGAAACCTGGCGGCGGCGGCACGTAATGGGCTCCGGGCGGCGCCTGCATCGGCTGCCCCGGGACGGGAGGAGGCAGCTGGCCGGGCGGCGGCGGTAGCGGCTGGGGGTACGGCGGCCCCTGCGGCGCCGCCGGATGCTGAGGGTGCGGTGGCGGTAGGCCGGGACCACCCTCGTACCCGGGAGCCGCCGCGTGAGGGAATCCGGGCGGCACCCCGGGACCGGCGCCCGGGCCTCCCGGGGCGGGACTGGCGCCCGGGCCTCCCGGGGCGGGACTGGCGCCCGGGCCTCCCGGGGCGGGACTGGCGCCTGGGCCTCCCGGGGCGGGACCGGGTACCGCACCGGGATGGATCGCCTCGGGACCGGTCTCCGTCGAGGGCCCACCGGCGCCGGCTGCCGGGGCATGTCCGGTGCTGTCCATCACCGGACCCTGCTCGACCGGTACCGGGTCGTAGAAGCTGTCGTGCTCGTCGGGTCCACTTGTCGCGGCCTCGCCCGCCGGCGGGGCACCGCCGGAGGGCTCGTCGTAGGACGTGCCAGCACTGGGGCCGAGTGGGCGGTTATCGGGGCCGGCCGGCCATGGTGGCGGAGACCCCAGCGGGGGCTCCGGCGGCGAAGCATCACCGGACGTCGGCGGCGGTTCGAATCCGGTAGGTGTGCCGTGCTCTCCGGGGGCCTGGCCTGCCGCTCCCTGATCGGTGTGGTCCCCGCCAGCCGGCCCGTGGCCCGTGAAACCCCGGCCCATGGAACCCTGGTCCTCGGAGCCCTCGCCCGCGGAGCCTTCAACCGCAGGTCCGGGGTCTACCGGCCCGTGACCACGCGGTCCGGTGACGAGTGGCCCCGGAGGACTGTCCAGGCCCGTCGCTGGCGGTACCGACCCGGGCCCGAACCCACCCGGCGGCACCGCCCCGGAGTGGACCTCGGGGGGCGCGGAGCCGGGCGCCGGCTGCCCGTGCGGCAACGATCCCGGCGGAGCGGAGCCGGGTATCGGCGGCCGGGCCGGCGGGTCGAAGCCAGGCGGCGACGCGCTCGGCAGCATCGCGCCGGGCTGCGTGGGGTGCGGCGGCGGCGAGTGTGGGCTCGCGATCGGTAGGAATGGGGAGTCGATCACACTCGGCTGTGCGCCGGCGCCAGCGCCCGAGGACGGGGGACGCCCCCACGGCGTGTCTGACGTCGATGCCGCCTCCATCGGCGGCCAGAGCGGCTCATCGTCGTCGGACTCCGTGGCGCCAGGTGGATCCACCTGGGTGTCCACGGCAGGTCGCCCACCTTCCGGGTCCTCGCCGAGGTCGTCAGACCCGGGCGTACTCTCCGGCGTGCCAGGGCTGCCCCGGTCGGTGGTGTCGCCGAACCCGACCTCGTCGCCAGGTCGGGGTTCGTGCTCGGACCCCTCTCCTGAAGCGCCATTGGATGGAGTCGCATGCCGGCCGTCCGGCGCCCCTTCCACGCGCTCCCCCGATTGCGGGTCGGTGCGGGACTGCTCCACGCGTACCCCCTGTCCGTTCCATGGCGCTGCAGGTCGCGACCGTCGGGCCACTGTCTGTGTCTACGCGATGCCGTGCGACACCTGGGACAGATTCTGCCTCGTCACCGCCGATTCGGCTTGCCGCCTTAACCGGACGATAAGGTCCTCAACGTACGTAGACCGCCCAGGCCGACCGCTCGACCCACCAGCTCCGCTTCCGGCCGAGACTACCCGCGACACCGTCGTCCAGGTACGGCACCTCGTCACGAGGCGTGATCGAGACTGCTCGTCCGCGTGACCGGCGTACCTCCACCCGGAGCTTGCGGCGCAGCAGACCACGGTGCAGCACCGGCACCGCGATCCCCACGTCCATCAATCCGTCCGTGGCGTCCTCGGCGGCTACCAGCGGCAGGTCGTCGATGGTGGCGTAGCCGCCGGCGTTGGCGACGGCACACGCCACCAGCGGCTCGGTGCCGTCGGCGAGCACGGCATCGTCGACTTCGATCCGGCCGTACCAGGCGGTGGCCTGTCCGTGCTGATCGGCGCCCCCGACCAGGGCCCCGTGCAGGGTCACCGACCCACTGTCGGTACGGAACAGATCCAACCTGCGGGCGGCGCCGGCAAGCACCGCCGCCGCCACCTCCTCCGGGGTACGTGGCAGTCCCAGCCGTACCACCAGCTCCGGCGGTGCGGCCGCATCCAACGGCAGTACGCCGACCGCCGGCAGGTCCGGGATGGTGCGATCCGGGGCGAGCGTGTCGGGACGCTTGCTGGGCGCCGGGGCGTACCGCCGGACCATCCGGCGCAGCACCGCGCGCAGCTCGCCGTCGGTCACCGCCGCGACCACCAGCCGCCGCTCGCCCTGCTCCGTATCGCCGGTCACCTCGCCGAACACCGCGCTCGGAAGGACCTTGCCGAAGACCTCGGTGAGGGCCGCGTCGATCTGCTCGTCCGAGTCGGCCGCGAGCGTGGTGACGCTGGCCCCGCCGGCCCGCAGCGCGTCTCGGCAGGCGAGCACCGGCACCCGCTCGCCGGAACAGCTGCCCGACGAAACCAGGCTGAGCAGGATGATCTCCACGTGTCGCGTACCCCACGAAAGATGGACGGCGGGTTTCGGTGAGACGGTAGCGGCCGGCTACTGTTTAACCCGCCACCGGCCCCCGGACCCGGACTGTCCGCGACCGGGTCACGGACGGCGGATCCAGGCGGAGGATCGCAACCGGCGGCCCGCACGGGCGCGGTGCCGACAACAGGCCCCAGCTAGTGTCCTGCGCCAGAGATTGGTTGATGAAGTCCGGTGTCCAGGTGGTGGCTCGCAAGGCGGAGGAGGAGCCAGTACCGGTGTTGTATTGGCGACGACGACAACGCCGCGAGGCGCCGGCTGGGCGCCGGAATTCGCAAGCGAATCTCTGGCGCAGGACACTAGGGACCGGCGATGGCGGAGCGGCCTCGCCACAGAACGAAGGACAACTCTTATGCCAGCGATCGCGCTCGTCGGCGTCCAGTGGGGCGACGAGGGCAAGGGCAAAGTGACCGACCTGCTCGGCGAGCGAGTCGACTACGTGGTGCGCTTCTCCGGTGGCAACAACGCCGGCCACACGGTGATCACGCCGGACGGCCAGAAGTACGCGCTGCACCTGCTGCCGTCCGGTGCCCTGTCCCCGAACGCCGCCATCGTGATCGGCAACGGTGTGGTGGTCGATCCCAAGGTGCTGCTCGCCGAGATAGACGGGCTGACCGAGCGAGGTGTCGATGTCGCGGCGCCGTTCCGGGACACCGGCCGGCCACGGCTGATCGTCTCGGCCGACGCCCACCTGATCATGCCCTACCACCGGGCGCTGGACCGGGTGGTCGAGCGCTACCTCGGGTCTTCGCGGATCGGCACCACGGGTCGCGGTATCGGCCCGGCGTACGGGGACAAGGTCGCCCGGATGGGGATCCGGATGCAGGACCTGCTCGACCCCGGCATCCTGCGCCAGAAGCTCGAGCTCGTGCTGCGGGAACGCAACCAGGTGATGTTCAAGGTCTACAACCGCAAAGCGATGGACGTCGACGAGATCGTCGAGGAGTACCTCGGGTACGCCGAGCGACTCCGGCCGCACATCGCCGAAACCCGCACCGTGCTCTGGGACGCGCTGGACCGCGAGGAGACGGTGCTGCTGGAGGGCGCCCAGGCGACGTTCCTGGACATGGACCACGGCACGTACCCGTTCGTGACCTCGTCGAATCCGACCGTCGGCGGCGCCTGTGTCGGCTCCGGCATCACGCCAACGAGGATCACTCAGGTGATCGGGGTGACGAAGGCGTACACCACCCGGGTGGGGTCGGGGCCGTTCCCGACCGAGCTGTTCGGCGAGGCCGGGGAGTTTCTCCGCAAGACCGGCAGGGAGTACGGCACCACCACCGGCCGGGACCGCCGCTGCGGCTGGTTCGACGCGGTGCTCGGCCGGTACGCGGTACGGGTCAACGGCATCACCGACCTGGTCGTCACCAAGCTCGACATCCTCTCCGGACTGGAGCGGGTGCCGGTCTGCGTCGGGTACGAGGTCGACGGGGAGCGGTACGACGACATGCCGATGACCCAGACCGCGTTCCACCACGCGAAGCCGGTGTACGAGTGGCTCGACGGCTGGCGGGAGGACATCACCGCCGCGCGCAGCTTCGACGAGCTGCCGAAGAACGCGCAGGCGTACGTCCACCGCATCGAGGAGCTGTGCGGCGCGCAGGTCAGCGTGATCGGCGTGGGCCCCGGCCGCGACGAGAACGTGGTACGCCACCCGCTGCTGCCGTAGAGCCTGTCCTAGGCCCGGCCACCCGCGAGCGGCGGCGGCCTGGAGATCTGCGCTCACGGCGCACTGTCCGGGTCGTGACGCAGGGCGGTCAGCCGGTCCGCCACCTCATCGGGTGGTACGCCACTGCTGAGCACCTCGGCCATCACGTGCGCCGGCAGGTAGCCGGGCGGATCGAGGGCACGCCGTACCGCCGCTGACGCCAACGCGCCCTCCCCGGCCAGCCAGGCGGCGTACGCCAGCAGTGTCGCCGCGGCAGGCGACGGCGCCGCCCGCCGGGTCAGCTCCCACCACAGCTCCAGGTAGCCACGGTCGCCCCGCCGTGCCGCTGAACCGCTCGCCGAGCGTCCGCTCCGGGTGCGGTACCGGCGCGGCGGCCCCGAGGCCCCGGCGCCAGCCTCCGAGGGCCTGGCGCCTGTGCCGGTCGGCCCACAGGTCGCCGAGCTCGTGCCAGACCGCAGTGACTCGTAGCGCCCACCGTCGACCCGCGGTGGTGAATGGTCACCGGCCGAGGTGCGTTGCCAGGCGCGCTGGCAACACGCTTCGACCGTCAGCGCCGTGGCGAGCCAGGCCACGGCGTAGTCGCCGAGTCGTTCGCCGACGGCGACCCGGGCGAGGGCGGCGTCGAGGTCACGGTCGAACCGGCGCAGCAGTCGGGTGAACCGGGCGCCTCCGCCGAGCGTCGCGGTCAGCCGGTCGTTCGCCAGCCGTAGCGCTTGCCGCATCGCCTCGCCCTCCGCCCCGGTCACCGGCGCGACCAGCTCCCACAGCGCTTCCTGATCGGGCAGCGCGACACGGCCGGCGTATGTCGCGGCGGCGGCCACCTCGGTGCTGGCCGGGTCGTACTCCCACCCTTCGGGCGGGCAGCACGATGGCCCTTCACACAGGTACGACCAGTACCGACCGCCTTCCACCCGTACCGATTCGAGCACGTTGAATCCCCGTTCGATGAGCACGATCTCGGCTGCGGCCGCCGCCGGGTCCACGTGAAACGACGGCCCGTACCCGATGATCACGACGTCGGTGGTGCGTTGCCGCGCGGCGATGGTGGCCATCACGCCCGCCATCTCGCGTACCGCGTCCGCGGCGTCGCCGGGTGGCAGGTCGACCCGCGCGGCGAACACCGCGGCGTCCCGGTCGAGCCCGACCACGGCCAGGCTCCGCGACGGATGGAACCCGATCAGGTACGGCACCGCGGCCAGGACGTCGTCGACGGAGCGCAGCGCGATGGAGTGCGGCGGTGAGGTGTCCATGGCGATCGAGACTCGACCGCACGCCGGTGAGATCGCCACTCCCGGCCATCAGCCTGTGGACGACACACCCTTCGTCCACAGGACATATCGGACTGTCCACATGTTCGTCCACAGGGGATCGGCCGGTGCGTGACATCGCGGTCGGGGCCGGTCTAGCGTCGGCAGCTCGTCATCGCTCCCCGCACGCCCACGCAGCCCACGTCAGCCAGCAGGCCACGCCAGACCGCGATGGATCGCTAGGAACCCGGACAGCCAGTTACCCGTACCCACCGAAAGTCAGTAGGTGAAACGCAGACCATGCAGCTCTACGCCGTCCCGCCACTGGTGACCGCGCTGCGCCACGTCGAGCGTCAACGTCACCGACGACAGCGCGGTGTAGCCGACGCTGTGCAGGCAGCGGATGGCGTCCTCGTTGCGGCTCATCGGGGAGATCGTCAGGTGGCTGAGCTGGCGCCGCTTCGCCTCCTCGGCGACCTTGCCCAGCAACGCGCGCCCGATGCCGTGGTGCCGGTGCCGCTCGCTGACCACCACCGGCTCCACCTCGCCTTCGCCCGCCTTCTCGGAGAGCACCAGGCCGGCGAAGCCGACCACCCCGTCCTCCGCGTGATCGGCGACCCACATTCCCGACAGGTCGAGCCGCGTGAGGTACTCCTCGAACGCGGCACCGGGATCATCACCGCCGATCTTCGGATCGTCGTAGAGCCGGCGATGCTGCTCGGTGAGCTCCGCCCACAGCCCGCGGCAAGCCGCATGGTCAGTCGGCCGGTACGAGCGGATCGTCACGGCTACTTCGGTGCCCGGCACGGTGTCAGCCATGGGTTATGCATACCGCATTCACGGGCTTCACGAGTCCGGTTGCTAACGTCCGGTGGTGGACTTGGCGTACCTGCGCGCGCACCCGGAGCAATTGCCGACGTTCCTCAAGCACCAACGGATACGGACCACCCCGGTCGCCGGCGGCTCGATCTGCGACGCCGAGCGGCTCACGCTCGACGACGGCTCCGACGTGTTCGCCAAGAGCCTGGCCGACCCCCCGGAGGGCTTCTTCGCCGCCGAGGCCGCCGGGTTGAGGTGGCTCCACGACGGCTGCCCCGACCTGGTGCCCGAGGTGATCGCCGCCAGCGACGACATGCTGGTGCTGCCGTGGCTGCAACCGGGCGAAGCCACCCCCGCCACCGCCACCCGGCTCGGCCGCGACCTGGCCCGGCTGCACCGCTCTGGCGCCGAGTGCCACGGCGCGCCGTGGCGTGGCTACATCGGCACCTTGCCACTGGACAACACCGAGTCCGACGGCCCGTGGGCGACCTGGTTCGCCGAACACCGGCTGCACCCGTACCTGCGGCTCTCGGTGGACAACGGTGCCCTGGACCTCAGCGACGCCACCGACGTGACGAGAGTGATCGAACGGATCGGCGCGCTCGCGCCACCGCAGGAGCCGCCCAGCCGGCTGCACGGCGACCTCTGGCCGGGCAACCTGCTGTGGACGGCCGACCACGCCTGGCTGGTCGACCCGGCCGCGCACGGTGGTCACCGGGAGACCGATCTGGCACTGCTGGCGCTGTTCGGTGGGCCACCGTTCCTGGAAAAGATCATCGGAGGGTACGAGGACATCTGGCCGCTCGCCGAGGGCTGGCGGGAGCGGGTCCCGCTGCATCAGCTGCACCTGCTCCTGGTGCACACCGCGCTGTTCGGCGGGGCGTACCGGTCGGCGGTGCTGAGTGCGGCAGGCCACTTGACGTAGTCCCTTGTCGGGGGTTCGGGCTACCGTCGTGGGATGAACCGGCCACCGGGCGAGACCGGTCTGCTCGACCGACACGGTCGGCGTGCCACGGATCTACGGGTATCGCTGACCGACCGGTGCAACCTGCGCTGTACGTACTGCATGCCCCCCGAAGGGCTGCCGTGGCTGCCGTCGGCGGAGATCCTCACCGACGACGAGGTGATCCAGCTGGTACGGGTCGCCGTACGGCTGCTCGGTGTGGACGAGGTCCGGTTCACCGGCGGCGAGCCGCTGCTGCGGCCGGGCCTGGTGAAGATCATCGAGGCCTCCGCGCAGCTCGTGCCGCGTCCGAGGCTGTCGCTGACCACCAACGCGATCGGGCTCACCCGGCTGGCCAAGCCGCTCGCCGAGGCCGGGCTGGACCGGGTCAACATCTCACTCGACACCCTGGACGAGGAGGAGTTCGCCGAGCTGGCGCACCGGCGCCGGCTCACCGACACCCTGGAGGGGATCGAGGCGGCCGCCGCGGCCGGGCTAACCCCGGTGAAGCTGAACGCCGTACTGATCCGCGGGGTCAACGACGGCGACCCCGCCCGGCTGCTGGACTGGGCCTCCGACCGGGGGTACGAGCTGAGGTTCATCGAGCAGATGCCGCTCGACGCCCAGCACGGCTGGGACCGGAAGCAGATGGTCACCGCCGACGAGATCTACGCGGCGCTGTCGGCCCGGCACGAGCTGACGCCGGATCCCGAGCACCGGGGCAGCGCACCCGCCGAGACCTGGCTGGTCGACGGCGGCCCGGTGAAGGTGGGCATCATCGGCTCGGTGACCCGGCCGTTCTGCGGGGCCTGCGACCGCACCCGGCTCACCGCCGACGGCCAGGTGCGCTCGTGTCTGTTCAGCCGTACCGAGTCCGACCTGCGGGGTCCGCTGCGCGCCGGCGCCTCCGACGAGGAGCTGGCCGAGCGCTGGCGGACCGCGATGTGGGGCAAGCTACCCGGCCACGGCATCGACGACCCCACCTTCCTGCAGCCGGTACGCCCGATGTCGGCGATCGGAGGCTGACGCCGTGGCCGCGGTCCTGGTCCGCTACTTCGCCGGCGCCCGCGCCGCCGCCGGGCGTTCCGAGGAGAAGGTCGTCGCCGGCACCCTCGACGAGCTGGTCGAGGCGCTGGCGGCCGCGCACGGCGACGGGCTGGCGCGAGTGCTGCGGGCGGCATCGTTCCTGGTCGACGAGACCGCCTGGCACGATCGCCACGCCGCGCTCCCGGTCGACGCCACGGTCGACGTACTGCCCCCGTTCGCCGGCGGCTGACCGGCGACCCGGCTGGCCCGCAGCCGCCCCGGCCGGCTCGGAGGCTGTCGTGATACCTCGGGTCGAGCGAGGCGGAGTCCAGGCGGCTGCGAGGGTGCCGACTCCCTCGATGCCTGCGCCCGGGACTCGGCACCCTCGCCGGCAAGGCGGAGGTTTGCCCGGATACCGGGGTTGTATCCGGCCGGGTGAACCGACAACGCCGCCGGGCGTCGTCTGGGCCCGCCGCAGCCGGCGCGAGGTATCACGACAACCTCTCAGTAGGCGCTTGGCACCGCGCGGACGTGCACCTGCTCGACCTGGAAGAAGTGCGCCCGGTGGAAGCCACCCATCTTGGCCACCAGGTTGGACGGGAACGCCTCGATCCGGGTGTTGTACTCACGGACGTTGCCGTTGTAGAAGCGCCGCCCCGCGGCGAGCCGGTCCTCGGTCTCGGCGAGCTGGTGCTGCAACTGCAGGAAACTGCGGTTGGCCCGCAGCTGCGGATAGCCCTCGGCGAGGCCGAAGAGGCCGGTCAACGCGCCGGCGAGCTGCTGCTCGTGCTGGCTCTGGGTCTGCGCTCCCGCGTGGGCCGCCCGGGCCCGGATCGCCCCGTTACGGGCCTCCACCAGCCGCTGCAGCGTCGCCCGCTCGTGGGCGGCGGCGCCGCGTACCGTCTCGACCAGGTTCGGGATCAGGTCGTGCCGGCGCTGCAGCTCGACGTCGACCTGGCGCCACGCGGTGTGTACGCCGTTGAGCTGCCGGACGAACCGGTTGTAGCTGACGATCAGCCAGATCACGATCGGCAGCAACAGCGGCAGCACACAGCACAGCAGCGCCAGCCCGAGATTCTTCACGACCGCCGAGGGTATCCGAGCCGGACCACCGCCCTGGACACCGGGAGATCAGCGCCAGACGTCCGAGGGGACCCGGTCAGCGACGTCAGCAAGGAAGTCCGTCATTGCCATCACCCACTCCGGGGTAATCTCCACCAGCGCCCAACAGACAAGCTTGGCGCCCTCGAACCGGAACGGCAGCCGTTCCGTGCGGTCATCGGCGCACAGCCACCGCCTGACCTCGGGCGTCAGCAGCGACTGTGCGATCCGCGGCTCGGCACGGATCCAGAAGCCTCGATCGAAAGCCTCGTCACCGCAGCGCCATCTGGACGGCGACAGGGCCGACATCAGAAGGTCCCGCGCGGGACGTACCTCCAGATCGCCGGGACCGGGCACGGAGATCGTGACCACCAGGTACCGGTCGACGCCGTACCGTCGGAGGAACTGATGCTCGAAGGCGCGGGCCGGATGTCCCCGGTGGGTTCCGGTCAACACGTGGCGTTCCCAGCGGCGGCCGAGTGCCGACACGAACGGCTCGCCCGGAAGCCGCCGCGTCGAGCCACGTAGCTGCGACTGGTACGTCCAGCCCCGCTCCCGCGCCCATTCCCACAACACCCTGGTCGTCTCCGCGACCTGCCTGCCCGAGCTGCGGTATGCGACCACCAGAAGCCAGAGTGTCAGGCCGAGGCCGACCAGAAGCAGCACCGCCACGACCGCCACGAAGAACCAGTCGAGAGCCGTCACCGCGTCAGCGCCACACGTAGGACGGGACGCGGTCGGCGACGTCCATCAGGTAGTCGGCCATCCAGATCACGTACCCGGGATGGTTCTCGGTGAGCGACCAGCAGAGCAGGTGGCTGCCCTCGAACCGGAACGGCACCCGGCGCGACCGCTCATCATCCAGCAGCCACCGCATCATCCGCGGATGCAGCACGTCGTAGGCGAATTTCTTGTCCCCGGCGGTGATGAAGAAGATCCGGTTGAACTCCTCGCTCTCCAGCTGCAGGTCGTCGAACCCGAGCATCGCCGCCAGCCGGGTGCTCGAATTCTCCAACCCGACCTGCAGCCAGGGTCGCGGCGCCCGGGTCGGTGTCGCCAGATAGGTGTACGTCGTGGAGTTGCCGCCGCTGCCGGTGGTGAACGTGAACTCGAACGCCAGCACGTCCCGCCCCCGGTGCCGGCCCGACAACACGTGCAGCGCCCTCGCGTTGCGGTTCCCGAACGGCTCACCGCGGAACCGCCAGATCAGCGCGGAATCCTCCGCCTGGTACGTCCAGCCGCGGGCGACCGCCCAGTGGTACAGCGAGTTGGTCTTCTGACGCGCCCGCTCCCGTTCCCGGCGGTACGCCCACACACCGCCCCAGACACCCAGCCCCACCACGGCGACGAGGCCCAGGCACACGAAGATCGGCAGCAGCTCCACGTACCGCAGGGTAGCCAGCCGCGTCACTTCCAGACGTGCGACGGGACCCGGTCGGCGACGTCCATCAGGTAGTCGGCCATCCAGACCACGTGGTCGGGGTTCAACTCGGTACGCGACCAGCAGATCAGGTCGCTGGACTCGAACCGGAACGGGACCCGCCGGGAGCGCTGGTCGGCGAGCAGCCACTCCATCATCCGGGGGTGCAGCACGTCGTACGCGAACCGGTCGTTGCCGGTGCTGATCCGGAACGTGCGGTTGAACTCCTCGCTCTCCAGCTGCAGGTCACGCGCCCCGAAGATCTCCAGCAGTCTGCTGCCGGCGCCCTCCAGCCCGACCTGCAGCCACGGCCTCGGCGCCGGGGTCGGGGTCGCCACCACCAGATACCGGTACGTCCTCCGGTTGTTCTCGCCGCTCTCGACGGTGAACCGGTATTCGAACGCGAGCACCTCGCGGCCCCGGTGGCGGCCGTTCAGCACATGGGTCGCGCGGCGCGACGTGCCCCGGCCGAAAGGGGCACCTTTGAACCGGCTGGTCAGCTCTCGGCGCTCATTGTGGTAGGTCCAGCCCTGCGCGCACGCCCAGCCGTACAGCGCGTGGGTTTTGGCTCGTTCGCGCTCCTGGGCTCTGCGTACCATGTGCACCGCGAGCCAGATCAGCAGCCCGAGCAGGATCACGGGCACCGCGATGCAGACCACCATGCTTACCGCCGAGGCCATCAGCTCCACGCCCGGCAGGGTAGCGAGCCGATCCCACCCCGGTACGTAGGCTGCCAGGCATGGCTGAGACCTTGCGATCCGTAGCGATAGAACGTACCGGCGCCCAGCAGTACCTGGTACGAAACCCGCGCGGCGGCTCCCTGACGATCGGGTCCGGCGGCGACGCCGACTTCACCCCGGTGGAGCTGCTGCTGGCGGCGATCGGTGGCTGCAGCGCCATCGACGTCGACATGCTGACCAGTCGGCGCGCCGAACCGACACAGTTCGCGGTCACCGTGACCGGTCACAAGATCCGCGACGCCGCCGGCGACAACCACCTGGAGGACATCTCGGCGGTGTTCTCCGTGGCGTTCCCCGAGGGCGAGCAGGGCGACGCGGCCCGCGAGCAGCTGCCCCGCGCGGTCCAGCTCTCCCACGATCGGCTGTGTACGGTCAGCCGCACCGTCGAGCGGCCCTCACCCGTCACCACCACCCTCGCCGACCCCGACCGCTGACCACCTCCCCGACCCGCCCCGCTTCCAAGATCATGAGCCCTTTCATGCTGTCATGACGAAGCCTTGATTAGGGCACATTAGTGGCGGAACATGGG
>JBOGDE010000130.1:0-14477 GCA_050701695.1 Micromonosporaceae bacterium | reverse complement strand
GCCGCGCCGGTGACCGCCGGCGTGGCGGCACCGCCGACCCCAGAGCCTGCCGCACCGTACGCCGGTGAACCCGATACCGATCGGCGAGCGCCCGGATCGACAACCCCTCCACCCGAACATCCCGCCGAATCGCCGCGAACAACTCCACCCTCGACCCCATCCCGGCCTCCGACCAGGCAGATCGACAGACGTCAACACCAACGATCAACCAGAAGGGCTGGAATCCGCCTTGCTGCGCCGGGGCCACTTCAGGGTGCCAGGGCCAGGACGCGCAACACGGTGGACTCGGCGACGAAGACCGTGCCCAGCCGGGAGCCGCGGTGGGCCAGCTTGCGGTGGGACAGGTCGACACGAGCCCACTGTTTGGCCAGCTCGACCACGGCGGTCTTCTCCCAGTCCAACAACGCGTGGAGCGCCTCGCCCGGCAGTGGTCCCGGGGCCGCGTCGGCTAAATCGTCGCCGACGCGGGCCCGAGCCTGCCAGCCGAACATCCGGGCGTGATCGAGCCCCAGCTGCCGACACGCCCACCGGCCCGAGAACCCGTGGGCCCCGGCGTGCTCGACCAACTCCAGCAGTCCCCGCTTCGCCGGCCCATCGACCCGGGCCGGGACCAGGCCAGCGTTCAGTCCCAACCGTCTTTTCCCTTCTCCAGATGAAGGGTGACTGCCTGCTCGCAGATCGTGGCCTTGAGCCGCTCGATCTCCGCTCGGGCGTCCTCCAGCTCGACCTGCTCGCCGCTCTTGCCGCGCCGGCCGGGCACCGCGGCGGCCAACGCGTCCAACGCGCCCTGCTTCGCCGTCGCGCAGATCGAACGGATCGTGGTCCGGTCCACCCCGTACCGCTCGGCCAGCTCCCGCTGCGTCGCAGAGGAGGTCAGCACCGCGGTGAACACCTCATACTTCTGCGAAGGCACAAGCTTCTTACGCCGACGCCGCACCTGCGAGCCGCCGGCAGAAGCCGCCGAAGAGTTCGGCTTGGTCATGATCAAATCTCCTTGTCCAGTCCGGTGATCGAACCAGCAAGGATGCGGAGAATTAGAACCGGGTCCTGGTTACCGATCTCAGACGCGGAAGGCCGGGCTGCCAGGCGCTGCAACGGCTCTACGGCGTCGGGTGGCTCACCGCGCTGATCATCTGGGCCGAGCTCGGCGACTGCCGCCGGTTCGCCAACTCCGACGCCGCGGTGCGCTACGCCGGGCTTGACATCACCGTGCAATCCTCCGACGGCAAGCGGGCGCCCGGGCATTTGGCCCGCCAGGGCTCACCGGCGTTGCGCTGGGCGCTGTTCGAGGCGGCCAAGTCCGCCTCCCGCGCCACCTCGCCCGACCACCGTTACTACGGCGAGGTCGCCGACCGCCTCGGCGGCAAACGCTCAACCCTGTCGGTGGCCCGCAAGCTGGCCCGCCGCGCCCACCACATCCTTCGCGAGCTGGGCGACGCGGCGTTCGCCCCCGCCACCGTGCAGGAGGTGGCGGCCTGATGCGACTGGTGCGCGCCCTGCCCACGACTCACCTGATGCCCGCGGCCAGCTCCCGCCGGCCCCCTGCCGCCACCGGCACATCGGTGGACGACCTGAAAAGACTGAACGGCCGCGCCCATCGCCGGGAACACCCCATCGGCCATCACGTTACCGGACTCCGCTCCGCGCACCCAGATAAGGCAGGGCGCCGGCGCGCACCCCGCATCGCCAGCCACCTCGATCATCCACAGGAGACAGCCATGACCTGAACCCCGCCCTTCCCGCTCGTCGAACCGCGCCAAGCATGCGGCGGTCCTCGCCGACGTCAAGGTCGTTCGTCCTCGCTGCGCTGCGGGCGCTCCACCTTGACCCCGGCTGCGGGCCACCGCGCCCCGTAAGGCGCATGACGAACGCGAAGAAACAGCAGGAAACAGACACCCGACCCTCATTGACCGGGGGTCCCCATCACAGATAAGGGGGCTCTTCGACCAGCTCAGAGCGGAGGTCAAGGCGGAAGTAGAACACCTTGCTGCGCGAACTGCCCGATCACTGGGCGCCTCGAACACGGGGCTGGAGACGGTGGAGTTGGCGCTGCGTGCGGCGATGCTGCATCTGGGTGCCGACCTGCTGGAGAAACTGCTTGCCGCCGATACCGGCTACCGCGGACCCCGCATCGACTGCGGGCACGGGCACTGCGCCGAGTTCGTCTCCTACCGGGACAAGCGCCTGGACACCGTGCTTGGCCGCATCACCCTGCGCCGGGCCTACTACCATTGCCGCACCTGCAAGCGCGGGGTCGTCCCGCGTGACGACGAACTCGACGCCAGCGGTGTTTCCTTGTCGCCGGGGCTGCGCCGGATGACCGCGCGAGCCGCCGCCACGCAACCGTTCGCCAAAGCCAGTGGGCTGCTCGCCGAACTCGCCGGGGTGCCATTGTCGACCAAGCGGGTGGAGCGCTCAGCCGAGGCCGACGGCGCCACCGCCGAGCAGCGCATCCGCACCGAATCACGGGCGATCGCCGACGGCAGCGTGGCAGTACTGCCACCAGCGACGCTGCCGGACAAGCTGTATGTCGCCGTCGACGGCACCGCAGTGCCGATGGTGCCCGCCGCCACCCGAGGCCGCCCCGGCAAGTACCCCGACGGGCGGGCCCGTACCCGCGAGGTCAAACTCGCCTGTCTGTTCACTCAAACCCGCCTCGACCCGAACGGTCGGCCGGTGCGCGATCCCGACTCCAACAGCTACCTGGGCACCTTCGCCCCCGCCGGCGAGTTCGCCACCCTGGTGCGCGCCGAGGCCCGCCGCCGCGGCAGCGACCACATCCGCCAACTCATCGTGCTCGGAGACGGAGCGCCCTGGATCTGGAACCTCGCCACCACCATCCTGCCCGGGGCCACCCAGATCGTGGACCTCCACCACGCCCGCGAACACCTACACGACCTCGCCACCCAGCTCGCGCCCACCCTCGGCGACAACCAGCCCAGCTGGCTGCAAGCCCGGCTCAACGAACTCGACAACGGTGACATCGAAACCCTCGTCCACACCGCCGAAACGCTCCCGCTCACCGACCCCGACCGCATCACCGAACGCGACAAAGCCCTGGGCTGCTTCAAGACCAACGCCCAGCGGATGCGCTACGCCTACTTCCGCGACCTCGGCATGTTCGTCGGCTCCGGCGCCGTCGAAGCAGGCTGCAAAGCCGTCATCGGCCAGCGGTTGAAGCTCTCCGGCATGCGCTGGAACATCCCCGGAGCCACCAGCATCCTCACCCTGCGCTGCCACGAAGCCAGCGACCGCTTCGACCACATCTGGCACAGCCCGCACAACCAGACCCCGACCGCCCTCACCGCCTGACCAGCGCCCACCAGCAAGATCAAACCGTCCTACCTACAAATCTGACGCGCACCCGATGCTCGAGAGCCACCCGGAAATTGGGGACTGTAAAACGATCGGTGTAACTCCTGATCATGGAGGAGCACCTGATGTCTGGAGCAATGTCCACTGTGGCCGATAATGCCGGGGTGGAGATCGAGGACAGGCCGGCTGTGCCGGACGTGACGAACAGTGATCTTGTTGAGCGGCTGGTGGCACAGGCGCGCGCTGACGGTGTGCAGCTGTCCGGGGAGGGTGGGCTGCTGGCGCAGCTGACCAAGCGGGTCCTGGAATCGGCGCTGGAGGGTGAGATCACCGACCACCTGGGATACGACAGGCACGATCGGGCTGGCCGCGACGGTGGGAACTCGCGTAACGGCGCCCGTTCCAAGACCGCCAACTGTGCCGTTCGCCGATCCGGAGGACCGGATCGGCACCGCACGGCTGGGAAGTGGTGATCGACTGCACCGGCGCCCTGCCGGCCATCGAGGACGGGCTGCGCCGAGTACGCCGGGGCGGCGCGTTCCAGGTGTTCGGGGTGGCCGCCGACGACGCGGTCGCCTCGTTCTCGCCATTCCAGGTCTACAACGACGAGATCACCATCGTGGAGAGCATGGCGGTGCTGCACAGCTTCGGCCGGGCCGTGGATCTGATGGCGAAGGGCGTGATCGACCCGGAGACCATGATCAGCCACAGCTTCCCGTTGGAGGAGTACCCGCAGGCACTGCAGGCGTTCCGGGAAGGGAAGGGCCGCAAGCTGCAGATCCGACCGGGCGAGACCGGCTGAGCGCCGCGCGCAATTCGCTGGCGTCCTGCCGCCGACGCTGTTCCCCGCGCCACTTCGCCGCGCGCTATGCCGAGCCCACGTGGCGTCGCCGTCAAGCTGGTTGAGTTCATGCGGGTCGCGCATGTGACTTTCGACGCGTGGCTCGCTCGGCGCGGTGATGCGCGGCTGTGCGTGCGATCTCCTCGATGGTCTTGACGACGTCGGGGCGTGCGCGGCCGAACCGCTTGGCGTACAGGTCCTCGATGAACTGGGGTAGCGGTGCCTTCCACGGCTCCTGCCGGTGGTTGCCGAGTTTGCCGAGCTTTGCCGGGTTCAGGCCGAGCTCACGGGCCATCTGCACGTGTGCGTGGGAGAGCCGGTTGCGTTTGCGTGCGTCGACCCAGGCCCGCAACCGGGGTGGGAAAGGTTTCGGCTTGCCCACGTCAGCGGGCCCAGTGCCGGTAAGCCTCGATCCACTCAGCGCCGTCCGGTGGTGGCGTCGGCAGGGGAAGATCCAGGATGCCGATCGCCTGCCGGAAAGTCCCGCGGGAACAGTGGGCCACTACGATGTTGCGGCCGGTCAGGTCAACGTCGTCGACCGCAACCTCCACGCCGAGGACGGTGGTCTGGAACGGCGTGACAAGGTTATCGGCGATCATCGTGTACAGGCCCATGACCTGCTCGTCCTCGCCGTTGCTGTCGACGGTTGCCTCCTCGACCAGCGCGTCGAGCTGTGCCCGGCTCGTCATGTCCACCGCGGCAGCGTACCGCTTCGGAGGGTCAGCGCAGGCCGGCCGCGCGCAGGATCGCATTGCTTACCATCAGCGCGGGGGAGGCACCGTGAGTGCACACCGGACGGCCGCCGCTGTGCGGAGGACGTCGGCGCTGGATGCGCTGACGGCCGCTCCGGTACGCCCGGGACGCCGTCCTTGCCGGAGAGGCGTTTTCAGCCAGCGGGGATGGGTAGGGTGGCGAGTTCGGCGAGGCTCGCCCACGAGCCCGGTACGTCGAGCGCGCGGGCGGCATACGCGAGGTTCAGGAGTTCCTCGCTGAGGTAGCGGTCGTACTTGTCGTGAACCTTGGCCCGGACCGTGGCGGCGAGCGTCACCGGGTCCGGCGCTGGTCCGGCGGCGAGCTCGCGGATCACGTCGAGGAGCCCCGCCGGCGAACAGTTGCCGACGGTGATGGCCAGTCCATCCTGCCCGACCTCCAGGCCATGCCTGGCGAGGACGACGGCGAGGGTGTTCATGATCCGATCGCCCCGCCACGGGAAGAGGACGGTCTGCGTGGCCCAGGAGAAGATCCGGTGGGTGGCGTGGCCGTACGCGTGGAATGCGGCTCGCCCCTCGGCCAGCAGCGTGCGCGCGGTCGCGTCGAGGTACCCGGGGGTCTGGCCCGACCGGTACAGCCGGCGCATCGCCCGCCGCACCTCGTCGGCGACCTCGCCGCCGGTTCCTGGAAAGACCGGGGGTCGACCTGCCTCGGCAGCGGTCAGCTCGATCACGCGTTGCGCGGTGTCCACGGAGATGACGCGCCAGCGCGCACCGCTGAAGATCAAGAACGTGCCGGGCAGGATCGGGCGGTCCACCGGGAGCGAGCCCAGCGTGTAGCCGTCCGCGACCAGGCGGTAGTCCAGCGAGGTCCGGAACGAGGCGTAGAAGCTGTAGTGGCTGAGCAACCGTTCGCCTTCGCGGCCGGGCAGCAGGACGCCGTCGGCTTGTTGCTGGAGCAGGTCGTGCCGGCCCAGGTCACGCAGGATGGCCGCGAACGTGGCCCGGTCGACGCGGTGGAACGGCCCGCTCGCGCACAGCATGTCGAAGAGCTGGCGGGCGGTCGCGCCGCCGTGCTGCGCGGTTGTCGACAACACTTGCTGGATGAGGGTGGACAGGTGCAGGCCGGTGGTGTCCGGGGGCTCGTACCAGGACGCGGCGAGCAGGTCGATCATCGCCACGGACTGGAACAGCTCGGCGCGCAACGCGTCTGTCGGGCTGAGTCCGGGGGCGGTTTCGGGTTCCGCGATGTAGATCCGCAGGACGGCGGGGCGACCCGGCCGGCGGCCGGAACGGCCCAGCCGCTGGCGCAGGACGGCAACGGTCGGTGGGGCGCCGACCTGGGCGACCGAGTCCACCGAGCCGACATCGATGCCCAGCTCCAGAGTGGACGTACAGATCGCCGTCACCGGAGTGGCCGGGTCCTTGAGCCGCTCCTCGACGTGCTCACGGACCTCCTTCGACAGGCTGCCGTGGTGGGCGAGGAAGCGGACCGGCACCCCGGCCCGTGTGGCCCGCTGGGTGAGCATGTCGGCGTACACCTCGACGGCCGCGCGGGAGTTGGCGAAGACGAGGTTGTCAGTGCCGCGCAGGGTCTGGAAGAGGTGGTCGGCTATCGCCGTCCGGTCGGCGGGCTCCTGCCCCGGCGGTGTCGGGGCGGCCGGGTCGAGATAGCCCCGGATCTGGAGCTGGATCTCGCCGCCCGGCTCGGCGGAGGCGACCACAGCCACGTCGGCCCCGTGCCGGGGCCGCAGGAACTCGGCCGCACCGGCGAAGTCGCCGAGCGTCGCGGAGAGCGCCACCCGAGGTACCCGCCGACGCGCGGCCGTTTCGGCTCGGTGCAGCAGGGCTTGGAGTTGTGCACCGCGCTCGGTGCCGACGAAGGAGTGCAACTCGTCGACGACCATGTGCCGCAGCCCGCCGAATACCCGCCGGACCCGGTCGGCGTGTCGGACGAACAGCGCCTCCAGCGACTCCGGGGTGATCAGCAACAGCCCGGCCGGCGCGCGCAGGACCCGGGCTTTGCCGCTCGCCGGTGCGTCGCCGTGCCAGCGGTGCACCGGGAGGTCCAGCGGCCCGGCCAGTTCGACGATGCGGTCGTACTGATCGTTGATCAGTGCCTTGAGCGGGCTCACGTAAAGCGCCGCGACTCCGGCGCCGGCACCGAACTCGTGCTGGCGGGCGAGTGCCGAGCAGATGGGCAGCAGCGCCGCCTCGGTCTTGCCGCTTGCGGTGGCCGACGCGATGATCACGTCGCGCTCCCCAGTCATGATCAGCTCGGCGGCGCGCTCCTGCGCGTCGCGGAGGCGATCCCAGCCGCGGTTGTAGATCCATCGCTGGACCGCCGGATGGTACAGCGCGTAGGCCCGCGACGGCTCCACCGGCGGCGGAGTGGCCGGCCGTTCAGAGCCGGAAGGAGGTGAGCTCGTCATCGTCGATCGTGGTCGACTCCGTGCTGGCGGGGGTGGCGAGTTCGACGGTCCGCGCGAGGTCGGACCAATGAAGGTCGGGGTGCTGTTCCAGCAGCGCGAGCAGGTCGAGGAAGCCGCGGATGGTCTCGCGCGGGGTCCGGAAGTAGGCGTCGCCGAGCCGCGCCGCGCAGTGCGCCATGTACGCGGTGAGCGCCTCGTCCGGGACGAGGTACCGCGCCGGGTCGCCACTGGCGTACACGTGACGGAGCTTGGTCAGCAGGACGTACACGTCCTCCGGGGTGAGGTTGCCCAACCGGATCACCGGACCGGAGTTGTCCACCCGGTCGGCGGAGGCGAAGCGGTTCGGCGCGAGCCGTGAGGCCAACGCGGGGTACGAGAACAGCCCGCGCCGCGGGTCCATCAGGAACTCGGGTGTGCCACCGAACAGGAAACCGAGGTGCTCGGCGCTGCCCTGCGTGCTGTCGTTGACGATCCGCAGCACCTGCTCGTAGTTGGCGTTGCGGACCGCCGATCCGGTGATCTTGTACAGGTTGACCATCTCGTCCAGGCAGACCAGCAGTCCGTTGAAGCCGGCCAGCCGGACGAAACGCGCCGTCAGCTTGAGATGGTCGTAGAAGGTCGCGTCATTGATGATCGTCCGAACCCCGAGCGCGGACCGGGCGTCGACCCGGCTGGTGAACTCCCCGCGCAGCCAGCGCACCGCGTCGGCCCGCAGCCGCTCGTCGCCGCTGTCGTAGCCGCGCCAGTAGGCGCCCACCACGGTGGCGAAGTCGTAGCCGCCGGTCAACTCCGCCAGCGTCGCAAGCCGGGACTTGATTGCGTCGGCCGGGTCGTCGCCGGTCGCGTTCGCCTCGTCGAGGGCGCCGGTCACGAAACGTTCCACGACGTTCGCCAGCGCCCCGCCGTCGGGTCGTGCCCGGGTGGCCAGGTTGTGCAGCAGTTCGGCGTAGAGGCTGCGGGCCTGCCCGGACGAGGCCTGCAGCCGTCGATCCGGTGACAGATCCGCGTGGACGGTCACGAGCCGTTTCTCCAATGCGATGGAACGCACCAGATGCAGGAAGAACGTCTTCCCGGAGCCGTACTCGCCGATGACAAACCGGCACCCGGCGCCGCCATCGGCGATCCGGTCGACGTCGTGCGCCGCCGCCTGGACCTCGGCGGCCCGGCCAACCTGGATGTGCTGCTGTCCGACTCGCGGGACCATGCCCGCGCGCAGCGACGCCACGATCGCGTCCCGCTCACGCCGCCGGATCCGCCCACTGTGGACCGGCGCGCCCTGGTCTGTCATGCGGGGTCCCCACGGAAACGTGGAGCGAAGCGGAGCGTCGTCGTGGGGTGCGTCATGCAAGCAACTCCAGGAGTACGTCGTTGTCGATCGCGAGCGTATCGCTGTCCTCGATGAGTGGCGCGCCGACGCGCTCGATCGCGACCTCGTTCAGCACATCGACCGCGCCGTCTGGCAGCACTCTGTGTGCCGCGGCGAGCGATGCGAACTCCTCCCGGGTCCAGGATGGTCGGGGCGCGAGCGCGTGCAGCAGCGCGCTGTGCGCGAGATCGAGACCCGCGATCCGGTCCGTGCCGCCGGCGTCGGGTGGTGTGGCCTGTTCCCGGTCTTCCCCAGCGTCGAAGATCGCGTTGAGCAGTGTGGCGGCGGCGCCGCTCTCGGCGATCTTGTGGTTGACCGCGGCCCGGTCGAGTGTGACCCCTGCGGACAAAGCTCGGTCATCTGCCCACGGCAGCGCGTATCCGCTCGGGGTGGCGTCGGCGACCTGCACAACGACCGGTCCATCCCGTTCGTGGCTGGGGGGATCATCTCGCCGGGTGGCCGGCTGCGGGCGGGGGAGCGTGGGCGCGCCGCCGACGCTGCACTCGTGCAGCCGGTGGAAGACAAGATCGGGTTCCAGCCCGAGGAGCCGGTACACCCGGGTCAGCACGGCGACGGCGGCCGGGCCGACCAATGGATGCGCCGCCACTGCCACCGCGACCAGGTAATGGCCGGCGATCTCCCGCTCGACGGCCGTCAAAATCGTGGTGTGCCGGGCGAGCCGGTCAACGTCGACACGGGTGGTGAGCAACCAGCCCAGCCGCGCCGCAAGCCGGAGGTCCTCTCCGGGGTCGAGGCGTAGGGCCGCTGCCAGATCGCAGACGGTGGCGAGGACCGCCGCGCCGGGCGGGTCCTGCGGGTGGATCGGCTGGGCCGCCGAAGCCACCGCGGCGGCGCATCGGGTGATCACCGCCGCGGCGGGGAAGCGGGCGCTCGGGCGGTCGGACACCGGCCGGCCGAGGCGGAAGATCACGGCCGGTCCTCGAGCCAGGGCCGGCGCGCCGAAGCGCACGTCCGGCTCGACCCCGAAGGCCAGCAGCGCCAGTACGGCGAGGAACGCCGCCGCCTCGTCCCGAGTCATGCGATCGGGCGCCGCCGTCGACCAGAACGCCCAGAAGCCGGCGGCGTCGACGACTGCCCGTGGCCGCCCGTCGAGCTGCCGTTCCGCCCACACCCGCAGCGCGCCGAGCTTGCCGTGGTCGGCGTCCACCAGCTCGCGCGGCAAGAGCGCCGCGGCGGCGAGCGAGCCGCGCCCTTCAGGGAATCTGGCCAACCACCGGCGGTACGGGTCGAGGGCCGCGGCGACGCTGTCGACCAGGCTGCCGAGCGCCCGCGTGCAGCGCGGCTCCGCCAGTACGTCCGGCAGGTCCTCCCGGCACACCAGGGTCGTGGCGAGGCCCTGGCTGGCCGGCTGGTACCGCAGGCGGACGCCCGGCACGTCATTGGGTGGCACCAGACCGGCGCCATGCCGATCGCGGTATCGCAGCGCGAACATCTTGTCGAACTCCGCCGGGCAGTCCACCTCCGCGCTGCGACGCGCCAACGACGGGTGGTGCCGGACCCACACGCGCGCCAGGTCCGCGGGCACCGGGTCGGACGCGGCGGCGAACCGGGCCAGGGCGACGCGTACCCCCATCTTGCCTGCGCCGGGCTCGCTGCTGCGCACGGCCGCGGTCGTCCCGGATCCAGGGGCGAGCAGTTCCAGCAGGTCGAGGAGGTTGTCGAGTGCCCCGCGCAGGGTCGGGCCGCCGTCGCCGTACCGGGCGCGCAGCCGGTGCACTTCGGCGGTGATCGCCGGCAACTCGTGGCGTACCGCCGGATCGTGGTCGGCGTCGAGTAGCACCCGGCGCTCCAGCCCGAAGCAGAACAGCAAAACCAGAGCCGGTGACACGTCCGCACGGCGGCCACCGGCCAGCCAGTCCAAGTACACCCACCGGGACGTCGGCGACAGCAGGTGATAGCCCAACCGCGGTACGGTGCCGGAATCGACCGCACAGCCATCCGGTGCCGCGACCGGTAGGTCAGGGTTGACCAGCGCGGGCTCGACACCTCTGGCTGAGCGGACGTGTCGGCCTAGGTAGATGAGGCCGCCAGGGATAGCATGGGCGCCGACCGCGGCCGGCTGTCCGGGCGGAATCCACCGCCCCGTGGCATCGTCGGACCGCTCCAGCACGGTCCTAACTGTATCCACCGGGCGTACCAGCCTATTGGGGGAAGTCTTACGGTGCCACAGGCAGACTCGGGTGAGCTGAACACGGAAGCTCTGGGAACGTTGGAGACGACGCTAGCGGCGACCGAGCGCGAGGTGGACGCCGCGCTGCGCGGTGCGGCCGCGACCGTGCGGGAGCTGAAGCGGGCGCGCGGTGCGGCGCGCAGCGGCCACGTCCGCGACCTGCGGAAGTCGTTGACCGCCGCGCGTGACGCCGCTCGCGTGCTGGCCGACGACACCCGCGTGCTCGCCGACGGCTTCGACTTCGACGAGCAGGCGTACCTGTCCTCCGGTGAGTACGTGAAGGAGTTGCTGGCCGAGGCGGAGGCGCAGGGCTTGTCGATCGTCGAGGACGACGACCGGCTGCTGTGCTACCCGTCGCTGCTCCGCATCCTGCCCGGCGACGCGGCGGTCGAAGTGGACAAGGTGCGGGACCGCCGGCTCCGGCCCTCCGTGCTGGTCACCGCGCTCGCACGGGCGCAGGAGCGGGGGCCTCGGTTCAAGGCGGAGGCGTTCCTCGACAGCCTTCGCTCGGCGTACGAGCTGCTCGCGTCGCGCACGGGCAAGCGTGCCGACGCGGTCGTCCGGCTGGTCGACATCTGGTCGGCGTTGACGATGCTCCCCGGCCAGCGCAGCCAGTACTCCAGGCAGGAGTTCGCCCGTGACCTGTACCTGCTCGACCAGAGCGGCGTGACGCGCACCGCGCGTAGCCCGCAGACGCTGAGATGGGCGGCGAGCACCGGCACCAAAGGCTCCGGCACCCTGATCACCGTGGCCCGCGACGGCCAGCAGCAACGGTACTGGGGTGTTTCGTTCACCGCTGAACCGGCAGCTGGGGAGCGGCCCTGATGGTCGCGGGGATCGGTGCCTACGAGTACCTCGAATTCGTCGAGCGGGAGTACCTCGCCGGCTACATCGGACGCGGAGGTGCCGCCGTCAAAGTCCTGGCCGTGGGAGACGACGTGGAGCGTCTGCGCCTCTTGAGCGGGTTCGGCAAGCTGGGTGACCGGTTCGAGCACGCGGCGGTGGACGCCGCGACCACCCGCGTCCACCTGATAGACCAGGTGTTCTCCGCCATCGCCGGCCAGCTCGACTGGGTCGCGCTGGCCGAGGCGGTCGTGCGCTCGGCCCTCGATCGGGCGGCATTCCCCGTACCGGACGAGCACGATGCCATCGACCTGGCCGCCATCGCACGCCATCACGACGTCGATGCCGCCGAGCTGTACCGCAGCGTCCGCCGGGCCATCGAGCAGATCGTGTTGCGGGACACCGAGCTGAGTCACGAGTTCCGGGTGGCGATGCTGCGGCTGTGCCAGGAGCGCCTGGGGCGTGGCGACGTGAGCGCGACCGAGCGGGAGACGGTCATCGGCTGGCTACGGGGCGAGCGGCTCCCGGCCCCCGACCTCCGCAGGGTTGGGCTGCGCACCAAGGTGAACCGGTACAACGCCAGGCCACTGCTGCAGTCACTGACCCGCTGGTTGCGCATCGCCGGCCGGTCCGGGTTCGTGCTGCACCTGGGCCTCGACCGGCTCGCCGTGGTCCGCCGCCCGCCGGTGGGGCTGCGCGACGGGTTCTATTACACCAAGGCCGCGACCCTGGACGCGTACGAGCTGGTGCGCCAGTTGATCGACGCCACCGACGAGTCCGAGGGTTTGTTCGTCGTGGTGCAACTGCCGCCTCTCCTCGTTGATGACGAGGCGCGCGGTCTGCCGGCGTACACCGCCCTGCAGATGCGGGTGGCCGACGAGGTGCGTGACCGGCGGCGGCCCAACCCGTACGCGGCCTTGGTCCGGATCGGCTCTCGTGGGCAGGAGGCGGAATGACTCCATCGGAGACCGGCGTGGATCTATCCGTCACGGCTCGCCGGGCGATCGAGGCGCTGCGGGCAGGCGTGCCAAGCCGAGACGCCGTGGCCGCGCTGGGCAGCGGGCAGATCGCCATCGAAGACAGGTTCCAAGCCCTGTGCGAGGGCGTTGCTGGTGGCACCGCGAGCGGCCTGCTGCTCGGCGGCGGATTCGGGGCAGGGAAGAGCCACCTGCTGGAGCACCTCGCCCGGCTGGCACTCGACGGCGGATGGACGGTCAGCCGGGTGGTGATCAGCAAGGAGACGCCGCTGTACGACCCGGCCAAGGTGTTCCGGGCGGCGGCCGATTCGGCGCTCCGGGCCGAGCAGGCCCGACCCGCGATCATCGAGGCGGCGATGGCGCTGGACCTCGACGGCCGAGCCTACGCCGAGCTGCTGCGCTGGGCAGCGTCGAGCGGCTCCGAGCTCAACGAGCGGTTCCCCGCGACGCTCGCGCTGTTCGCCCACGTACGGGAGCGCGACGCCGCGTACGCGGAGACGATCCTGCGCTTCTGGTCCGGTGACCCGATCGCCGTACCCGAGCTGCGGCGCCGGCTGAAGGAGATCGGTGAGCAGCGCCCCACCCTGCCCCCGGTCGCCGCGGTGCACCTGGCCCGGCAACGGTCGCGCTTCGCCGCCCGGCTGCTCGCCGCCGCTGGGTCCCCGGGCTGGCTGGTGCTCTTCGACGAGGTCGAGCTCATAGGGCGGTACTCGCTGCTGCAGCGCGCCAAGTCCTATGCGGAGCTTGCCCGGTGGATGCGCGGCGAGCACGGCCACGGTGTGCCCATCGCCTCCGTGCTCGCGATGACCGACGACTTCGAGGCGGAGGTCATCAGGAGCCGCAACGACCAGGAGGTCGTGCCCGCAAAGCTGAGCGCGAAGGACACGCCGGAGGCGACCGCGCTCGCGGCCGCCGCCGAGGTGGGCATGCGCATCATCGACCGGGAGATGCACCTGCTCACCCCGCCGGACGACGTGGAGCTCAAGCAGGCGTACGACCGCCTGCGTGAACTGCATGGCCGGGCGTTCGGCTGGCAACCTCCCGACGTGTCCGGGTTGGAGCGGCTCGGTGCCACCCGCATGCGACAGTACGTCCGCGCCTGGATCAACGAGTGGGACCTGGTGCGGCTCTACCCTGGCTTACGGCCGGAGACCGAGATGGTCGACGTGCCCAGCGACTACCGCGAGGACCCCGACCTGGAGCGATCTGGCGCCGAGTGAGGTATGGGTTTCTGTACACGGGAACCGCAGCCGTAGCGGCAACTGCGCGCACGCTGCGTGGTCGAGCTGCCGCACGACACCGCCGCCGCGGCGGCCGGCGACCACACCGTCTCCGGGATCATCGAACGCTGACCCCGCCGGACTGTGGGCCCGGGCACGGTGCGGCGCCGGAGGGCTGGCGAGACTGGGTTCACGGCGGCGTTCCGGTCGCGTCCGCGCTGACGGGGCCGTGCCGGCGACGGGCTGCGTGGCGGACGGTCCCGCGGCGGCCGTGCCCGCGTTGGCGTTGCCGCAGGTGCCTGACTGGTCAAAACGACCCGATCACCTTGACAGGCATCACCGGCCTGAACAGAACCCTGCCGAGTCGCCCACATCAATCCGCAATCACGGATCTTCGGTGCTCCGATGGTGCTCGGACGTCGGCTATCTGGACGGATTTTTCGCACAGTTCCAGCACGCCGGCCCGGCACACCCCGCAGGATCGGGAGCGACAGGCAGAGTTCAGGGCCCAGACCTGCTGATACTCACCGGCACAAAACAACGGCGCGTCGGACTAAACCGATACGCCGTCACGCATAGTTA
>JBOGDE010000129.1:0-14515 GCA_050701695.1 Micromonosporaceae bacterium | reverse complement strand
CGTGCGGAGAGGTCGAGGGATGTGTCCGGCACCGGCGGGGCAGAGCTGCGCCCGGCGATGAAGTCGGCGAGCGCCGGGTTGGGCTTGGGGCGGGCGCGCCTGCGCAGGTACGGCAGGTCGGAACGGGGTGCGGCGCGGGACGGGTCGGTGATCACAGCGTCAGTCCGTAGTCGGCGGCCACACCCTTGATGCCGTCGGCGTACCCGCCGCCGAGCACCTTGAATCGCCAGCCACCGTCGTACCGGTACAGCTCGCCGAGCGTCATCGCCATCGCCTCGCCGAGGCCGGACGCCAGATCCTCCGAGCGGACCAGCTCGCTGTTGTTGGACAGGTTCAGCACCCGGATCGCGCACGACTTCAGGCGGTCCAACGTACGCCGCTGCGGTGCGCCCTCGTTGACGTACAGGACCACCACGATCCGCTCGACCTTGGCCGGCACGGCGTTCAGGTCGACCTCGACCTGCTCCTGGTCGTCGCCGAGCGCCCATTCCAGCTGGCTCACCGACAGATCCGGCGAGCTGAGCTGGTTGAAGAACACGAAGTGCTCGTCGGAGAGCACTTTCTGCGACGCGTCACAGAGGACGGTCGCCAGCACCAGGTTGTCCGCCAGTGGAGCCTCGCCGCCGGCGTTCCAGCGGACGCCGAGCACCACTCCGGCAAGTCCGGGGATCTCCCGGGTCAGCTCGACGTTCGAGCCACGCCGCATCATCGCCATCATCTACAGGTCCAAGTCCGATCCGGAGAACTTCGTCTGCAGGAAATTGCCCTGGGTGAGCAACGCGTCCGCGTCATGGGCCCGGGCCGCCACGAGAATGCCAGATGCCGAGTCGCGCAGCCAGTCCAGCTGCTGCCGCAGCGAGTCGATCGGGGTGTGGCCGGACGGGCGTGGCGTGTGGACCACCGACGGGTCGAGCGCCAGGTAGTGGCGCAGCGTGGTGGGCAGGTAGTCGGTCAGGATGCCCTTGATCGACACCAGGGCGTACACGTCGAGGGGGCGGTTGTCCGAGGTGTCGACGGCCTCGCGCAGTTTGTCGGTGATCAGCCGCGAGGCCACCACCGCCTCACCGGGCAGCCGACCCGCGTTGCGGTTGACGTACCGGTCGAGGTCGGTCATGTGCTTGCGCAGCACCGCTGGGCTGTCGGTGTCAGGTGGCGGCGGCGGAGCCTGCTTCGGCTCGTTCTTGCGGCGGAACCACGCCACGCTAGCTCGTGCCCTCCGCCCGCCGGGTGCGTTCCAGGTACGGCTTGGCCCGCTCGATCTGGCCCTGCAGCGAGTCGACGGTCTGCGCCATGTTGTCGACGGCCTGTGCCCGGAAGGTGTCGAGCGCGTCCATGGTCGCGAACACGTTGTCGAACGCGGCCTGCAGCTTGGCGATCTCGATGGTGCTCTCCGAGGCCTGCTGGTTGATCTCCGCACCCTGCATCCGCAGCTGCTCGGAGGTCGACTGGATCAGGTCGGAGGTGGTCGCGTTGAGCGCGGTGATCTGGGTGAGCACCAGCTTCTGCCGCGACAGCGCCTGCGAGACGATCACCGCGGTACGCAGCGCCGCGACCGTGGTGGTCTGCGCCCGGTCCACACCCTTGATCAGCTCGATGTTGTTCTTGCGGACCAGGTCGAGCGCCATGTAGCCCTGCACCGACACGGCCATCTGGGTCATGATGTCCTGCCGCCGCTGGCGGATCGGGAACAGCGCGTCGGACTTGAGGGTGTTGGCGTCATCGGTACGGCCGGCCGCCTCCAGCTCCGCGACCTTCCGCTCGACCGCGGCGTCGAGCGCGCTGGCGAGCTCGTTGTACTCGGACAGCTTGCCCATCGTGGTCCACATGTTGGCCTTCTCGGTCTCGATGGCCGCGTTGTCCTTGCGCAGCTCGTCCTGACCGGAGTCCAGCGACTTGATGATGGCGTTGAGCTGGGTCTGCGCCGACTCGTACTTCTGGAAGTAGCGCTGGATCTTGTCACCGCCGGGCAGCCACTTGAGCACCTTCTTCACGCCGGTGAGGTCGGCGCGGTTCGGGTCCAGATCGGTGACGGTGTTGCGTAGCTCGTTGAGCGTGTTCGCGACCCGGGTCTGCGCGTCGTCGCCACCGCCACCCTTGCCGGCCTTGAGCGCCGCGGCGGGCCGGTCCAGCATCCGGTTGGAGACGGAGGCCGACGCGCGCATGTCCTGGTCGCCCATCGTGGTGATCGCGGAGACCTTCTGGCTGAATTCGGGTGAGCGGGTGTCCAGCGAAGCCAGCTCGCCGGCGTACGCGTCGGCCTTGGTGCGCAGCGCCGTTTTGGTGGCGTCGTCGATCGGAAGGGCGCCCGCGGCCTGTTCCACCTTGACCACGGCGACCGGGGCGGGAGGCACGAGCACCAGATCCGTACTCGACGCCGCTGGTGAGGGCGTGGTGGCGCCCGCCGTAGGGGTCGGGCCGAGGTTCAGTTCAGACATGGTGGCGCTTCTCCTCGCTCGTGACGACTGCGCTCCATACTGCTACAAGAGGGCAATCAGTGGCGACCTGTCCTACGGTTTGCGGATGCCACGGCCGGCGGCGAAGGCGCCGACGGCGGCGATGATGCCGCTGATCGCCAGCGCCCACAGGATCGGAGTCGCCTCCAGGTCGCCGAGCGCCAGGCCACGGGAGCCCTGGATGGCGTAGCTGAGCGGGTTGACGTTCGCGATCGCCTGCAGCCAGCCGGGCATGCTCTCCACCGGGGCGAACGCGTTGGAGGCGAACATCAGCGGGAACACGGCGACCATGCCGATCATCTGCATCACCTCCATGTTGCGCACCCAGGTGCCGAGGGCCATGAACAGCCAGGACAGGCCCCAGCCGACGATCAGCGCCAGCAGCAGCGCGGCGAGCGTACCGAGAACGCCGCCGGACGGGCTGAACCCGAACAGCAGCACGGCACCGGCCAGCAGCACCGACAGCTGGATGGTATTGCGTACCACGTCGAAGATGCTGCGGGCGGTGAGCAGTGAGTACATGCTGATCGGCAGCGACCGGAACCGGGCCAGCGCCCCGTTCTTCAGGTCGTTGGCGAGCCCGGCGCCGGCCCACATCGCCGACTGGCTGCCGGTGGTCACCAGGATCGCCGGCATCAGGTAGTCGATGTAGTCCACGCCTTTCGGGAATCCCGGGGCGAACGCCATGCCTTTGAACACCTGGCTGAACAGCGTCAGCATGATCAACGGCTGCAGCAGGCTCATGATCAGCAGCCGCTTGTCCTTCAGCGCCTGCATCGAACGGCCGGTCAGCACCCAGATCTGGGTCAGGTACGAGCTTCCGCCCCAGTCACGGGCGGAGGCGGCCGGGGGAGTGGGCCCGGTCTCCTTGGAGAGGGTGGCAACAGTCATCTGGTGAAGTCCTTCGCAGGTCAGGCCGCGGCGTGGTGGGTCAGGGTCAGGTAGACGTCGTCGAGGGTCGGCTCGTGCAGCCCGAGCTCGTCCACCTCGGCGTTGGCCTCGTCGAGCGCGCGGACCACACCGGTCAGCGCGTTCGCGGCATCGACCGGGATCGTGATGGCGCGGTGCGGCTCGGAGTGGATCGGGTCGAAGCCGGCCGCCCGCAGCGAGGTCAGCGCCGCCGGTACGTCCTCGACCGAGCTGAGCGTGAGCGCGACCGTACGTTGTCCGATGTTCGCCTTCAGCTCGGCGGCGGTGCCGGAGGCGACCACGGTGCCCTTGTTGAGGACGGTGATCGAGTCGGCGAGCCGGTCGGCCTCCTCCAGGTACTGCGTGGTGAGCAGCACGGTGGTGCCGTCGTCGACCAGCTTCTCCACGATCTCCCAGAGCCCGAGGCGGCTGGTCGGGTCGAGCCCGGTGGTCGGCTCGTCGAGGAACACCACGTCCGGGTGCCCGACCAGGCTCGCCGCCAGGTCCAGGCGGCGCTTCATGCCGCCGGAGTACGTTTGCACCTTGCGTTCCGCGGCGTCGGCGAGGTCGAACAGCTCCAGCAGCTCGGACGCGCGCTGGGTGGCCTGCCGATTGCTGGCGCCCAGCAGCCGGGCGATCAGCACCAGATTGTGCTGGCCGGTGAGCTGCTCGTCGACGGAGGCGAACTGGCCGGTCAGCCCGATCCGGGACCGTACGTCGTGGCCCTGCCTGACCACGTCGTACCCGGCCACGGTGGCGCTTCCGGCGTCCGGGGGCAGCACCGTGGTGAGCAGGTTGACCAGCGTGGTCTTGCCGGCGCCGTTGTGGCCGAGCAGACCCATCACGGTGCCGCGCGCCACCTGCAGACTGACCTCGTCGAGGGCCTTGACCTCCTCGAAGGCCCTGCTGACGCCGACGGCGTCGATCATGAATTCGGTCATCGCTTCTCCCCGTGAGGTGGGTGGTCATTGCGTACGCCGTGTAGGAACACGTCGACGAGTTCGTTGATGGTGTCCGCCGCCTCGGAGGTGTCCGGGTCGGGAGCGCAGCCGCGTACCTGGCTGGCGAACTGCGAGCTGAACACCACGCCGAGGAAGATCTGCGCGACCCGCTCGGGCGGCAGCCGCAGCGTGTCGGCGTCCGGGTCGAGCAACTCCACCAGCGCGGTGATGCTGTCCCGGATCCACTGGTCGCGGTCGGCCAGCCGCTTGTGCTCGTGCATCTTCTCCATCCCGTACCCGGTGGCCGCCAGGGCGTGCATCAGCGCGCCGATCCGGCTCATCCGGTGCGCCATGCCGTGGGCGACCACCCGGAGCCGTACGTCGAGCGGCTGGTCGCGGGGGACGGCGCGGATCGCCGCCAGTCCCTCGGATGGGTTGAGTGCGTGCTGCAGGCACGCGTCGATCAGCTCCTGCTTGTCGCCGAACGCCCGGAACACCGTGCCCTCCGCGATCCCTGCCGCCTGCGCGATCTGGCTGGTGGTGACCTTGGTGCCGGACTCGGCCAGCAGTGGAAGGGTGGCCGCGATGATCGCGGCCCGCCGATCGTCGCCGCTCATCGCCGGAGCCCGGCGCCGCGCGGTCTGCGTCTGTGACATGCCCCGATCCTAATGAGTGAGTGCTCACTCATCCACTGAGTGAGTCCTCACTCACAGATGTTTCGTCGCCTCCCGCACCGACAGCGGTGACAACTCCCCGGTGTGTACGGCCACGAACCGCCGTACCGCGTCCGGGTCGGTGCGGGCGTAATGCCGCAGCGCCCAGCCGATCGCCTTGCGTACGAAGAAGTCCGGGTGCCCCGCCTGGGCACGGCCGTAGCCGAACAGCCGCTCGAGGTCGGTCCGCTCCCGCTCGTGCAATTGGTACAGGATCGCGGTACGCACCAGCCACAGGTTTTCCGCGCGGCTCCAGGCGTCCATGGTGGTGCGCAGCGAGGGGTGCCGGCGCACCAGCGAACCGACCACCCGGGTGGCGAGCAGGTCGACGGTGTCCCACCAGGATTTCACGGTGATCAGCCGCGCCACGGTGGGCAGTGCGTCGGCGCCGAGCCGGTCGGCGTACCGGACCAGCAGGTCGGTGGCGAAGTACGGGTACTCCCGCTCCGGCAGCTCCCAGCAGGCGAGCGCGATCGAGGTCAGCTCGGCCGGGTCGGGTCGCGGGGTACCCGCCAGCACCTCGCGGCTGAGCGCACGGCGGCGGGGCGTCGCGATGCCGAGGAACGGGAAGCTGGTCCCGCATGTAGCGCGCCATCGCCGCGGCCTGATCGGCGGCGGCGCCGTACACCTGGCGGAGGCGGGAGAGGAGTGGAGCCGTCACCCCCGGAGCATCTCAGGCACCTCTGACATGGGTGTACGCCAACCGCGCCGTCGCGGGCCGTACCGTGGCGGGGACAGATCGGAGGGCCGGACGTGGCGGTACGGGCGGGCGGGCGACCGGCGGCGGGTGGCGGGCGCTGGGTGACGGTGCCCCCGGCGCGGCTCGCCCGGTGGCTGGACAACTTCGCGCAACGGCACGGTGCGACCACGGCGGAGCGTACCGGCGCGGGCCTGGTGGTCACGGCCGCCGACGGTACGGTCGCCGACTGCCGCTTGCCCTACGGATTCAATGGCGCGACCGGCGACGAGCTGGTCGCGGAGGCGAACGCCGAGCACCGGATCGGCCTGCTCCTGGTACGCCGGGGCGCCGCCGCGGTCGGCCTCGCCACCGGCGGGAAGCTCACCGAGTCCAAGGTGGACCGCAGGCTGGTGCAGGGGCGCAGCGCCGCCGGAGGCTGGTCGCAGCAGCGGTTCGCCCGGCGCCGGGAGAAGCAGGCGCGGGAAGCCGCCGACGCGGCCGCCGACACCGCCGTACGGCTGCTGCTGCCGGCGGTGGGCAGCGTCGTGGCGGTGGTGTGCGGCGGCGACCGGAAAGCGGTCGACACGGTGCTCGCCGACCGGCGGCTGGCCCCCGTCTCCGCACGGATCGGCGGCTGGTTCCTCGACGTGCCCGAGCCGCGGCACACCGTACTGGTGGAGGCGGTGGCGCAGGCCCGGGCGGTCCACATCAGACTGACCGACACCACGCCGGACTGAGGCTCAGGCGCCGCCGGAGAAGGTGTCGCACCGGCGCGGGTCGCCGGACTCGAAGCCGGTGGTGAACCACCGCTGGCGCTGCTCGCTGGAGCCGTGGGTCCAGCTCTCCTGGTCGATGCCGCGCCCCGACTTCTTCTGGATCGCGTCGTCGCCCACCGCCGCGGCCGCCTGCAGCGCCTCGGCGATGTCCTTGTCGGTCACCGACTCGAACAGCTTGTTGCCCTTCAGGTCGGTGGTCTCGGCGGCGTGCGTGGCCCACGCGCCGGCGAAGCAGTCGGCCTGCAGCTCCAGCCGGATCGAGAGCTGGTTGGCGTTTGCCGGGTCGCGTTGCTGCTCACGGTGCACCTGCTCGGAGGTGCCGACCACGTTCTGGATGTGGTGGCCGTACTCGTGGGCGATCACGTACGCCTCCGCGAACTGCCCGGAAGCGCCGAACCGGGTGGACAGCTCGTCGTAGAAGGTCAGGTCGATGTAGACGTGGCTGTCGGCGGGGCAGTAGAACGGCCCGATGCCGCTGTCGGCCTGGCCGCACGACGTACTCACCGAGTCGGAGAAGAACCGGGTGGTGGTCATCTGGTACGGCTGCCCCAGCGTCTCCGGCAGCGCGCTCTTCCAGTACGCCTGGATCGAGTTGACGTAGGCCAGGTTGCGGCAGTCGGTGCGATCGAACCGCTGCTCGTTGGTGACGGCGCACTCCTTGGCGAGGTCACCGGCGGGCGCGTTGCCGCTGCCGCCGTCACTGAGCCCCGGCAGGTTGCCGCTGTAACCGAGGTACCCGAGGATCAGCATGATCACCAGGCCGGCGATCCCGCCGCCGAGGCGGCCACCGGGGAGTGGGATCGGGAAGCCACCACCGCGCCCGAAGCCACCGCCGCCTCCACCCCCGCCACCGCGCATGTCCTCCACCTGGCTGGTGTCGAGTTCGGCACCTTCGTTGAGGTCGGGCATGGTTTCCTCCGGTGTGGGGCGAGCGCAGTCGGGATTGACTGATTTTCCGCCGAAGGTTTAGCACGGTGTGGTGGTTTCCCCAAGGACCGGTGCCCCGAAAGTGGTAGTGCGTCGTCGGCGTGACCGTCGCCTCAGCAGCCGGCAACCCGGTGGCCAGCCCACGTAGACTCGTCTGGTGCTTTCCCTGAGCAGCGTTCCCCGATGATCACCGCGAGCGGCCTGGAGCTGCGCGCCGGTGCCCGTACGCTGCTCTCCGAAACCACGCTGCGCGTCCAACCCGGCGACCGGATCGGCCTGGTGGGGCGCAACGGCGCCGGCAAGACCACCACTCTGAAGGCGCTGGCCGGCGAGTCCCTGCCGTACACCGGGCGGTTCGACCGGCGGGGCCCGATCGGCTACCTGCCGCAGGATCCGCGTACCGGCGACCTGCACGTCACCGCCCGGGACCGGGTGCTCTCGGCACGCGGCCTGGACGTCCTGCTCGACGAGCTGGACAAGCTGCAGGCCGCGCTCGCCGAGACCGCCGACGCCACCGAACGCGACCGGTTGGTACGCCGCTACGGCGCCCTGGAGGACCGGTTCGCCGCCCTCGGCGGGTACGCCGCCGAAGCTGAGGCGGCCCGGATCTGCGCCAACCTCGGGCTCGCCGACCGGGTGCTCAAGCAGCCGCTCGGCACCCTGTCCGGTGGCCAGCGCCGGCGCGTCGAGCTGGCCCGGATCCTGTTCAGCGACGCGTCCACCGACGGCTCCGGCGGCACCCTGCTGCTGGACGAGCCGACCAACCACCTCGACGCCGACTCGATCACCTGGCTGCGCAACTTCCTGGCCGGCCACAAGGGCGGACTGATCGTGATCAGCCACGACGTCGAGCTGCTCGACGCGGTGGTCAACAAGGTCTGGTATCTCGACGCCAACCGGTCGGTGGTCGACGCGTACAACGTCGGTTGGAAGGCGTACCTGAAGCAGCGGGAGGCCGACGAGCGGCGGATGCGGCGGGAACGCGCCAACGCCGAGCGCAAGGCCGGCGCGCTGATGGCGCAGGCGGACAAGATGCGCGCCAAGGCGACCAAGGCGACCGCCGCGCAGAACATGGCCAAGCGGGCGTCGAGGTTGCTCGACGGCCTGGAGTCGGTACGGGCCGGCGACAAGGTGGCGAAGGTACGCTTCCCGACCCCGGCGCGCTGCGGCAAGACCCCGCTGCTGGCACACGGGCTGTCCAAGTCGTACGGCTCCCTGGAGGTCTTCTCCGGGGTCGACGTCGCGGTGGACAAGGGGAGCCGGGTGGCGATCCTGGGGCTCAACGGCGCCGGAAAGACCACGCTGCTGCGGCTGCTCGCCGGCAACGAAGCCCCGGACACCGGCGAGGTGGTCGCCGGGCACGGGCTGCGGCTCGGCTACTACGCGCAGGAGCACGAGACCCTCGACACCGACCGTACGGTGCTGGAGAACATGCGTAGTGCGAGCGGTTTGGCGTACTCCGACACCGAGCTGCGGCGGATTCTCGGGGCGTTCCTGTTCAGCGGGGACGACGTGGACAAGCCGGCCGGGGTGCTCTCCGGCGGCGAGAAGACCCGGCTGGCGCTGGCCGGGCTGGTCTGCTCCGGGGCGAACGTGTTGCTGCTCGACGAGCCGACCAACAACCTCGACCCGGTGAGCCGGGAGCAGGTGCTGGACGCGATCGCGCACTACCCGGGCGCGCTGGTGCTGGTCACCCACGACCCGGGTGCGGTGACCGCGCTGCGCCCGGACCGGGCGATCCTGCTCCCTGACGGCGTCGAGGACGCCTGGAGCGACGACCTGCTCGAACTGGTCGAGCTGGCCTGAGCGCTAGCCGAGCTGGAGATCGACCACGACGGGGCGGTGGTCGGAGGCACGGGTACGCGGCACCCGGGCCCCGGTCACGGCGAACCGGGCCGAGGCCATCACGTAGTCGATCCGGATCCGGGGCCAGATCGCGGGGAAGGTGTGTCCGCGACCCCACCGCCCGGCCTCCCGCCACGCGTCGCGCAGCCCGCGGCCGATCTCGCGGACCTCTTCGGTGCCGGGTGCGGCGTTGAAGTCGCCCAGCAGGATCACCGGCTCGGCCGGCGCGCCGATCAGCTCGCGTACCCGCCGCGCCTGCCTCAGCCGGCCCTGCTGCGTGCTCTGGTGCAGGTGGGTGGTGTACACCCGGACCGTGACCTCGCCGGCGCGCAGCTGGCCGCTCAGCAGCGAACGGTCCTCCGGATTGCGGGAGACCTCGCAGCGGGGGAGCAGCGTGGTGCCGCACTCCTCGATCGGGTGCCGGGACAGCAGCGCGTTGCCGTACTGGCGGCGGGGCCGGTCCGGCTCGTCCGGGTCGAGGTCGAGGCTGCCGCCGTACGCGTGGTGCATCCCCAACCGATCGCCCAGCCAGCCGGCCTGGTCGACGAAGCCGCTGCGGGGCGCGAAGTGCCGGTCCACCTCCTGCAGCGCGACCAGGTCGGCACCGGAGCCGGCGATCACCCGGGCGATCCGCTCCAGGTCCAGCCGCCGGTCCATGCCCACCCCGTGATGGATGTTGTACGTCAGCACCCGCAGCCGCATCAGAACTCCACCACCGCGGCGAGCAGCAGCGCGGTGAGGGCCCCGGCACCGGCGAGCAGCAGTGGGGTGGGCGCCGGCGCGCCGCCCGGCCGTTCCGGTGCCACCGCGGCGATCGTGAGCCACGGGAAGAAGGCCAGCCAGGCGTGTTCGATGCCGCCCCGGGCGAACCCGGCGAGCACAGAGAAGAGCACCGCCGCCCCGGCACCCACCAGGTAGGGCCAGCCGGGCGTGTTGCGCAGCTTGCGCAGGCTGGCCACCAGCGCCGGGCCGGCCACCAACAGCAGCGCCACCAGGCTCAGCGCCGCCCACCACAGCCCCGAGCGGTACGGCTCCACCCGGGTGGCGTAGTCGTGCTGCGCGGCGAGCATCCCGGCCACCCAGCTGAAGCCGGCGAGCTGAGCCAGCAGTGGCGGCACCAGGGCACCGGCCCCGGTCACCACGTTGAGCAGCGGCCGGCGCCGCGCGAAGTACAGGCAGACCACCGAGAGCCCGAGCCAGGCCGCGGCGTACGTGATGAGCGCGGCAAGCCCCAGCAGCACACCGCACAGCAGCCCCGCCAGCGCCGCCGGTACGCCGCGCCGCCGGCTCGCCCACGCCCCGGCGACCAGCATGGCGGCCCCCAGCACCGCCGCGATCACGTCCGGGTGCACCGCCCACAGCGCGTACGGCGCGAGCGCCACCAGCGGCAGGTAGCGGCGGGCGGTCACCTCGCCCGAGAGGTCCCGGGCAGCCCACAGCACCAGCGGTACGACGAGCGCCCCGCCGGCGGCCAGCAGCAGCCCGAGCGGCAGCTCGCCGGTGATCCCGACCCGTTGCAGCGACCACAGCAGCAGCACCGCGCCCGGCGGGTGCCCCCGGCTGTGCCAGCTCTGGTCGGTCTGGTCGGAGGTGAAGCGGCCCAGCCAGCCGAACGGGTCGGTGCCGACGCCGGCCACGTCGGCGGCGGCGCCGTGGGTGTCGTCCAGCGGCCTGGTGAGCCCCGCGAGACCGTCGGTGAGCGCCAGGCTGAGGATCCACGCCAGCCCGAGGGCGTACCCGCCGAGCAGCAGCCGGCGCCAGGACAGCCGGTCGTACCAGCCGGTGGTGGACAGCCAGAGCCCGGCTCCGGCCACCGCGGCGGCGAGCAGTGTGGCCGGGGACACGGCGACGGCGTACCGGCCGAGGAAGGGGGGACCGGCGGTGCCCAGCGGGGCGTCGACGGTGGCGGCCAGCGCGCAGATCAGCAGCCCGGCGGCGGCCAGCGATCCCCATACCGCCAGGTCGCGCCGCTGTTCGCTGTCCACGGCGCACCACCGTAGCGGAGCCGGCCGGTGGCGGGGTCCGGCACCGCCCACCGGCGGGGGACAGGGTCGGGTAGTAGACAAGATCCGGCTATCTGTTGTCTTCCGGTGACTGACTGGCGCATGATCGTTCTTGGCGGTCTAATGAAGGGACCGTCGCACCGCTCACATCTCCTAGACGTGAGGGATAGAACATGGCAGCCACCGGCACCACGACCACCGCCCCGAAGGGTCGCCGGATCGTCGGCGCGGAACGCGCCTCACTCGCCAGCGATCTCGTGAAGCGGTACACCCAGGGTGAGAGCATCCGGGCCCTGGCCTCCTCGACCGGACGTTCGTACGGCTTCGTACACCGGGTGCTCACCGAGTCCGGGGTGCAGCTGCGGCAGCGCGGCGGAGCCCGCCGGCGCAAGTCCTCCTGACCCGTCCCGCGCCGGCGGACGTACGCTCGCCAGCCCCCTGCAGAGCAGCCTCGCCGTGGTGTGAGCCCGGCGCCCGACAGGAGCGTGGATGACCGGATCGACCGGGGTCCGACTGGACCGCCGCGGTCCGGTCGCCACTGTGACGTTGTGCCGGCCCGACTCCCTCAACCCGCAGACCCCGGCGCTGTGGCACCGGCTGCGCGACATCGGGCGTGAACTCCCCGGCGATGTCCGGGTGGTCGTGGTTCGCGGCGAGGGCCGTGCCTTCTCCGCCGGGCTTGACGTGACGGCGCTCGCCGAGGGCCTGCTGCCTGACCTGGCCAGGTTGCCGGGTGAGGAGCTGGAGGCGGAGATCGCGACGTACCAGGAAGGGTTCGGCTGGCTGCGCCGGCCGGACCTGGTGTCGGTCGCGGCGGTGCAGGGCCACGCGGTCGGTGCGGGATTCCAGTTGGCACTCGCCTGCGACCTGCGGGTGGTCGCCACCGACGTCCAGTTCGCCATGGCGGAGGTACGGCTCGGCCTGGTGCCCGACCTCGGCGGCACCAAGCGGCTCGTCGACCTGGTGGGGTACGCCCGCGCCCTGGAGCTGTGCCTGACCGCGCGCCGGGTCGACGCGGAGGAGGCGCTTCGGATCGGCCTGGCGGCGCTGGTGGTGCCACCGGAGGAGCTCTCCGGTGCGGCCGACGACCTGGTAGCCGCGCTGCTGGCAGCGCCACGCGGCGCGGTCGCGGAGATCAAGGCCCTGCTCGCCGGCGCCGCGGCGCACACGTACGCCGAGCAGGAATCGGCGGAACGGGCCGCGCAGGCGCGGCGGATCCGTGATCTGGCCGACCGCGGGGAGTAATCGCCGCCGCCGTGGAGTTGTCACACGTGTGACGCAGACTAGGGGCATGAGCCAGTGGCGGAGTAGCCGATGACGGGACCGATGGGCGCCGGGATGATGGGCACCGGCTGGGGCTTCCTCCGCGCGTTGCGCAACGAGGACGCCATCAAGGACCGGCGGGTCAACCGCGAGACGGTGCGCCGGATCCTGGGGTTCGCCCGGCCGTACCGGCGTGACATCGCGATCTTCCTGGTGTTCGTGGTGCTCTCGGCGGTAGCCGGGGTCGCCACCCCGGTCCTGGCGGGCCAGGTGATCAATGCGATCGCCGACGGCGGCAGCGCGGAGCCGGTGATCTGGATCGCGCTGCTGATCGCCGGGCTCGCGGTGTTCGACGCCGGGTTCGGGCTGGTGCAGCGGCTGTTCTCCTCCCGGATCGGGGAGGGCGTGATCCTCGACCTGCGCCGCGAGGTCTTCGACCATGTGCAGCGGATGCCGCTGCAGTTCTTCACCCGTACCCAGACCGGGGCGCTGGTGAGCCGGCTCAACAACGACGTGATCGGCGCGCAGCGGGCGTTCACCTCCACCCTGTCGGGCGTGGTGAGCAACGTGATCGCGTTGCTGCTGACCGCCGGAGTGATGTTCGCGCTGTCCTGGCAGATCACGGTGCTGTCGCTGGCGCTGCTGCCGGTGTTCATCATCCCGGCGCGCCGGGTAGGGCGGAAGCTCGCCGAGATCACCCGGGAGAGCTACCAGCTCGACGCGCAGATGAACACCCAGATGACCGAGCGGTTCGGCGCCGGCGGCGCGCTGCTGGTGAAGCTGTTCGGGCGGCCGGCGGACGAGACCGACGAGTTCGCCGAGCGGGCCCGGCGGGTGCGTGACATCGGTGTGCTGTCAGCGATGTACTCCAGCGCGTTCTTCATCGCGCTCACCCTGGTGGCCACGCTCGCCCAGGCGTTGACGTACGGGCTGGGCGGCTGGCTGGCGCTCAACCAGGTGGTGTCCGCGGGCGCCGTGGTCACCCTGGCGCTGCTGCTGACCCGGCTGTACGGCCCGCTGACCGCGCTGTCCAACGTACGGGTGGACGTGATGAGCGCGCTGGTCAGCTTCGACCGGGTGATCGAGGTGCTGGACCTCGAGCCGAGTGTGGTCGACGCACCGGACGCGGTCGACCTGCCCGCAGGCCCGGGGCGGATCGAGTTCCGCGATGTCGGCTTCCGGTATCCGGCCGCCTCCGAGGTGTCGCTGGCGTCGCTGGAGGACGTGGCGGTGCTGGAACGCTCGACCAACGAGCCGGTGCTGCGTGGGGTGTCCTTCAGCGTGGAGCCGGGCTCGCTGGTGGCGCTGGTGGGTCCGTCCGGGGCGGGCAAGAGCACCACCTCGATGCTGGTGCCGCGGATCTACGACGTGACCGACGGCGCCGTGCTGGTCAACGGCGCGGACGTACGCGACGTGCGTGCCGAGTCGCTGCGCGCCGCGATCGGGGTGGTGACCCAGGACGCGCACCTGTTCCACGACTCGCTGCGCGCCAACCTGGCGTACGCCCGGCCCCAAGCCACCGATTCCGAGCTGTTCACCGCGCTGGACCGGGCCCAGCTCGGGGCGTTGATCCGCTCGCTGCCGGAGGGGCTGGACACCGTGGTGGGGGAGCGGGGGTACCGGTTCTCCGGCGGTGAGAAGCAGCGGATCGCGATCGCCCGGCTGCTGCTCAAGGAGCCGAGCATCGTGATCCTGGACGAGGCCACCGCACACCTGGATTCGGAGTCGGAGGCGGCGGTGCAGCGGGCGCTCACCGAGGCGCTGAGCGGGCGTACCGCGCTGGTGATCGCGCACCGGCTCTCGACGGTACGGGAGGCCGATCAGATCCTGGTGCTCGACGACGGGAAGATCGTCGAGCGGGGGCGGCACGACGAACTGGTCACCGCCGGCGGGCTGTACGCCGAGCTGTACCGCACCCAGTTCGCCGACTCGCCCCGGCCCACCTCAGGCGCACCCCTGACCGCCGCCGGCTGACCGCCGCCCCGCTGCTCCGACGACGCCGGCCC
>JBOGDE010000128.1:0-14524 GCA_050701695.1 Micromonosporaceae bacterium | reverse complement strand
GGCGTCGGCTGGGCCGCGGGCGGCGCCAGGTGGAGTCGCGGGCGGCGTCAGGTGGAGTCGCGGACCACCAGCTCGGTGGGGAGGATGACCGGGTCGGTCGGCGCTTCGGCCGACGAGCTGCGCAGCAGCAGCCGGACCATCTCACGACCCAGCTCCTCGACCGGCTGCTGCACGGTGGTCAGCGGCGGGTCGGCGTACCGGGCGGAGTCGTTGTCGTCGAAGCCGACCACCGCGACGTCCTCGGGGACCCGGCGTCCAGCGCTGTGCAGCGCCCGCAGCGCGCCGAGCGCCATCGGGTCGGAGGCGACGAACACCGCGTCCAGCCGGGGGTCGTCGGCGAGCAGCTGACGCATCGCCCGCTCCCCGGACTCCCGGGTGAAGTCCCCGACCGCGACCAGGGAACGCCGGTCGCTGTCGGAGAGCGCGGCCCGGTAGCCGGCGAGCCGGTCGATCCCGGCGTTCATGTCCTGCGGGCCGGCGATGGTGGCGATCCGCCGCCGCCCCCGCGCCAACAGGTGACGTACGGCGGTCTCGGCGCCGCCGGTGTTGTCGCTGTCGGCGTACGGCATGGCGACCCGGGCCAGCGGCCGGCCGCCCCCCACCACGGGCACTCGGAGGCGGGACAGCGCTCCCGGCAGCGGGTCGGCGCCGTGCAGCGAGACCAGCATGACGCCGTCGACGTGGCCACCGGCGACGTACCGCTCGATCCGGCTGTGGTCGGCGTTCGCCTCGGTCATCATCAGCACCAGCTGCCGCCCCGCGGCGTTCAACTCCTGGCTGACGCCGCGGATCACGCCGGCGAAGAACGGGTCGTCGGAGAAGATCCGGGTGGGCGGCTCGGAGATGATCAACGCCATCGAGTCGGTGCGCTGGGTGACCAGGCTGCGCGCCGCCGGGTTCGGTACGTAGCCCAGCTCCGTCACCGCACGGTTGACCACGTCGCGCACCGGCTCGGAGACGTTCGGGTTGCCGTTGACGACGCGGGAGACGGTGGCGCGGGACACCCCGGCGCGCAGCGCCACCGCCTCCAGGGTGGGTCGCCTGCGGCTCGTCACGGATGTGCCCCCTCGATCCCGTTGCGGCGGATCACGTCTGCGTACCAGCGTGCACTGTCCTTGGGCACCCGCCGCTGGGTGGGGTAGTCGACGTACACCAGGCCGAAGCGTTTGTCGTACCCCCAGCTCCATTCGAAGTTGTCCAGCAGCGACCAGACCAGGTAGCCGCGCAGGTCCACGCCGCGCTCCAAGGCGGCGTGCGCGGCGCGCAGATGCCCGTCCAGGAAGTGGACCCGGTCGGGGTCGGTGACGCGGCCGGAGTCCAGCCGGTCGTCGAACGCGGCGCCGTTCTCGGTGACCAGCAGTGGCACCCCCGGGTACTCGGCCGCGATCTGCTCCAACAGTGCGGTGAGCCCGGACGGCTGGATCGCCCAGTCCATCGCGGTTCGTGGCCCGTCCGGCGCCAGGAACCGGATTCCCTCGCTACCCGGGTACGCCGGGTTGGCGGGCGCGCCGTCGTCCTGGGCCAGCACGATCGGCTGGTAGTAGTTCACGCCGAGCGCGTCGAGGGGCTGCGCGATGGTGGCCAGGTCGCCGTCCCGGATGAACCCCAGATCGGTGAACCGGTTCGCGGTCGCCAGCACGTCGGCGGGGTAGCGGCCGCGCAGCACCGGGTCCAGGAACAGCCGGTTGTGCAGCCCGCCGATGCGGCGTACCAGCTCGCCGGGGCCGTACACCGGGGCGGGGTTGACCACCAGCGAGACCTCGGTGGCGCCGGCGGCGCGCAACGCCTGGGTGCCCAGGCCGTGGGCGAGCAGCAGGTGGTGGGTGGCGGCGTACGCGGCTCCCGGGTCGGTACGCCCGGGGGCGTGGATGCCGGCGGCGTACCCGAGGAAGGCCGAGCACCACGGCTCGTTGAGGGTGGTCCAGTGCCGTACCCGGTCACCGATCCGGTCGTGTACGGCCGCGGCGTACTCGGCGAAGCGTTCGGCGGTCTCCCGCGAGGTCCAGCCGCCGGCGTCCTCCAGGGCCTGCGGCAGGTCCCAGTGGTAGAGCGTCGCCATCGGCGCGATGCCGCGGGCGCAGAGCGCGTTGACCAGCCGGTCGTAGAAGTCCAGTCCGCGTGGGTTCACCCGGCCGGAGCCCGACGGCACCACCCGGGGCCAGGACACCGAGAACCGGTACGCCCGCAGGCCGAGCTCCGCCATCAGCGCCACGTCGTCGGGGTACCGGTGGTAGTGGTCGCACGCCTCGTCGCCGGTGTCGCCGTTGTCGACGGCGCCGGGGGTGTGGCTGAACGTGTCCCAGATCGACGGCGTACGGCCGTCCGCGGTCGCCGCCCCCTCGATCTGGTACGCGGCGGTCGCCGTACCCCAGAGGAAGTCCGGTGGGAACTCCAGCGTGCGGCCCGTGACCGGCTGCGTCTGAGTCATCCCTTCACCGCCCCGTGCATGATTCCTCCCACGATGTATTTGCCGAGCAGAACGAACACCAGCACCAGCGGTACGGTGCCGAGCACCGTGCCGGTGAGCACCACGGTGTAGTCCGGGATCAGCCCGCTGGCCAGCGACGAGATCGCCACCTGCACCGTCGGGTTGTCCGGGGTCAGTACGACCAGCGGCCAGAAGAAGTCGTTCCAGGCCGTCATGAAGGTGAGCATCCCGAGCACCGCGGCGGCGGGCCGCGCCGCCGGCAGCGCCACGTGCCAGAACAGCCGCAGCGTGCCGCAGCCGTCGACCCGTCCGGCTTCGAGGAGCTCGGTGGGCAGCGCCTCGCGCAGGTACTGGGTCATGAAGAAGACCCCGAACGCGCTCACCAGCGACGGCACGATCACCGCGGTCAGGGTGTCGGTGGCGCCCAGCTCCACCATCAGCATGTAGAGCGGGATGATCCCCAGCTGGGTGGGCACCATCATGGTGGCGATCACCGTGACCAGCAGCGCGTTGCTGCCCCGGAACCGCAGCTTGGCGAAGGCGAAGCCGGCGAGTGTGGACAGCAGCACCACCGAGAACGTGATGGTGCCGGCGACCAGGAACGAGTTCAGCAGCGCCAGCCCGAAGTACGACAGCTCGAAGACGCGGTCGGCGTTGGCCCCGAAGTTCGCTCCGGGCAGCAGCGGCGGCGGGATCTGGGCGTAGGCCCGGTTGTCGTGGCTGGCCACCACGCCGGTCCAGTACAGCGGGAACGCCGAGACCAGCAGCACCCCCGCCAGCGCGAAGTACGTCAGCCGTCCACCAGTACGCATCATGTGCTCCTGATTCGCCGTACCAGCAGGAAGTTCACGCCGCACACGATCACGATGATCAGGAACATCACCCAGGCCGCTGCCGCGGCGTAGCCGAAGTCGTAGAGCCGGAATCCCTGCTCGTACAGGAAGAGGGTCAGGGTCTGGAACTGCCGCGACGCGCCGCCGCTGACGCTGCTCGGCGAGGTGTCGAACAGCAGCGGCTCGGCGAAGAGCTGCAGCCCTCCGATGGTCGACACGATGACGGTGAAGATGATGGTGGGGCGGATCATCGGGATCGTGATCTGCCGCAGCTGTTGCATCGAGCTGGCGCCGTCGAGGGTGGCCGACTCGTACAGCTCGCGGGGGATCGCCTGCATCGCGGCCAGGTAGATCAGCGCGTTGTAGCCGGTCCAGCGCCAGATCACCATCACCGCGATCGCGATGTGGGAGCTCGCCCGGCCCGCCTGCCAGTCGATCTGGCCGGCGCCGAGCCCGCCGAGCAGCCAGTTGATCACGCCGTAGTCGCGACCGAACAGCTGGCTGAAGATCACCGCGACCGCGACCACCGAGGTGACGTTCGGCAGCAGCATCCCGGCCCGGAAGAACGTACGCGCCCGCAGCCGGGCGTTCAGCAGGTGCGCCAGCAGCACCGCGAGCAGCAGTTGCGGCACGGTCGACAGCACCCAGATCGACGCGGTGTTACCCAGTGCGTTCCAGAAGTACGGATCGCCGAACAGCCGGGTGTAGTTGGCGCCACCGACGAAGGGGCGGGCCGGGTCGAGCAGGTTCCAGTCGTGCAGCGACATCCAGGCGGTGTACAGCAGCGGGAAGCCACCGAACGCGGCGAACAGCACGAAGAACGGAGTGACGTACAGGTACGGGGAGCCCTTCACGTCCCACCGGTGAAGCCGGTTGCGCCAGCCGCCCGGGCGTGGTCGTGCGCCGGTGCCGGACCCGGGCGGCCGGGCGGCTCCGGGCGTGCCGGCATCGCCTGGCACGACACGCCCGGAGAGCTCGCCGAGTGTGGTGGCGCGGCTCATCGCTCAGCCGGCCAGCCGTGCGGCGTCCTTGAGCACCTGCGCCCACGCCGCGTCTGGTTGCTGCTTGCCCTGCTCGATGCGTTCCAGCCCGTCGCCGATCGTGCCGCGTACGTCACCGGCCTTCGGCCCCTGGTACTGCGGCTGCAGGTTCTTCGCCGCGTCGGTGAAGATCTTCCCGACCGGGGCGCCGGAGAAGAAGGGATTGCTGAACCCGCTGATCTCGGGGTCGTCGTACAGCTCCGGGGTGGACGGCAGGTTGCCGGTCTGCTTGAAGATGTACGCCTGCTGCTCCGGCGCGGTGAGGTACTTGATCAGCTGGTACGCCTCCTTGGGGTGCTTACTCTGCTTCGGCACGGTCAGGAACGAGCCGCCCCAGTTGCCGCTGCCGCCCGGGACGGTGGCGATGTCCCACTTGCCGGAGGCGTCCTTGGCCTGGTCCTGGATGTAGCCCATCATCCAGGCGGGGCAGGCGATGGTGGCGAAGGCGCCCTTCTGGAAGCCGGTGTTCCACTCCGGGGAGAACGCCGCCAGCTTCGCCGACAGCTTCGCGTCGATACCGCGCACCGCGAGCTCCCAGGCGCTCTTCACCGCCGGGTTCGATTCCACGACGAGCTTGTCCTGCTTGTCGTACACCCCGGTCTCGGCCTGGCCGAGGATGGCGTTGTAGAGGTTCTCCGAGGAGTCGTACCAGGCGGTCTTCGGGGACTTCGCCGCGAACCGCTGGCCGACGGCGAGGTACTCCTCCCAGTTCGACCACAGGGCGGAGACCTGGTCGCGCTCGGTGGGCAGCCCGGCGGCCTTGAACAGGTCGCGCCGGTAGCAGAGGGCCAGTCCGCCGACGTCGGTGCCGAGCCCGATCTGGGTCTTGCCGTCGGCGGACAGCGACTGCTGCCACTTCCAGTCCAGCCAGGTACCGGACAGGTCGCCGGCGCCGTGGTCGAGCAGGTTGACGAAGTGCTGCGGCTGCGCCTTGAAGCTGGCGATGAAGCCTTCCTCGATCGCCTCGACGTCGTTCGCGCCGGCGCCGGTGGCCAGGCGTGCGGCGAGGTTCTTGTGGTGGTCGGCGTACTCGACGGTGCGCTGCACGATCGTGACGCCGGGATGCGACTTCTCGAACTTCTTGTAGAGGTCCTGGAAGCCGAAGTCGCCGAAGACGCCGACGGTGAGTCGGATCTTCCCGTCGTTCGCGCCCGCGCCGCCGCAGCCGGCGAGCGCCAGCAGGCACGCGGCGAGGATCGGGGCCACCAGTCGGCGGCCGCGGGTTGACGTCATCGGAACCCTCCTTGGGTTCTCTGGTCTGTGGGAGAGGTGGGTGGTCAGGTGTGAGAGCGCTCTCACCAGAGAGTTGTGGTGGTCGGCGCTCGGTGTCAATACCTAACCGGAAACCTGCCCGAAACTCACCGTTTTACCGCGTGTCACGGCATCCGCGCCGGTGCAGGGCTTGACCTCGGGGGTACGGATCGCTACTTTCCGGGACTCAGAGAGCGCTCTCACACTCACCCCGCCGATCGCGGCCCGACCCCTTCACCGCGACGGCCCGAGCCCGGGAGGTCCCGGTGCGCCCTCTGCTGCGTCTCACACCCGTTCTACTCCTTCTCTCCGCCGGCATGGTGGCGGTGACCGTCAGCCCGGCGCACGCCGACGTGGTGCCGGTCGGCGAGGGCAGCTACACCACCGACCGCCCCGCCGGCGCCGCCGGTCCGTCCAACTCAGACGGCGCCCCGGTCACCCCGAAGGTCACCTCCGCGGTCGCCGGTCGCCCGATCCCCACCAACGACTGGTGGTCCTCGCTGGTCTGGCGGCGGTACGCCGGCAACCCGTACTCCGAGAACCTCTACGCCCACCCGCTGACCTTCCACGCGTACGCCGACGGCCTCGGTATGGGCCACCCGACCGCGCCGGCCATCACCCCGGACGGGCGTACCTACGAGTACGTCCACACCGACGACCTGCGGGTCGGGCTCGACGGGCTGAACTCGCCCGACACCAAGGTCGACGGCTGGTCGGACTGGACGGTCACGCCGTACTGGTCGGGCGGCGGCCGTACGCTGCGCGCGACCATCGGGCACGGCCTGCCGTACGCCTACTTCACCGGCAGCGGCGGCAACGCCCGGGTCAGCTTCTCCGGCGGTTCGGTCTGGCACCAGTCCGGCGCGGTGCTCGGCGTGACCGTGCGCGGGCACCACTACGCGCTGTTCGCGCCATCGGGCGCCGGCTGGTCGGTCAACGGCACCGTCGCCACCTCGGGCCTCGCCGGTCGCGGCTACTTCTCGGTCGCGCTGCTGCCGTCGACCGGTGCGCTGCCGCTGTTTTCGAAGTACGCGTACAGCTTCGTCACCGGCACCCGGGCCAGCGCCGGGTACGACGCCGCGAGCGCGCGTGTGACCAGCACGTTCACCGCCACCACCACGGCGAAGGAGGGCACCCAGACCGGCACGCTGATGGCGCTCTACCGGCACCAGTGGCGAGCGTCGTCCGACCCCGTGACCGCCCACCGGTACACCTCGCCGCGCGGCGAGATGCGGCTGCGCGAGGGCAGCTCATTCACCACCCGGGAGACGTTCAACGGCGTACTGCCCTCCCTGCCGGACCTCGGGGGGTACGACAAGAACCGGCTCGGTTCCTATGTCGACGCCGTGCTGGCGGAGCCGGATCTGTTCAAGGGGGCCAGTGACACGTACTGGACCGGGAAGGCGCTGGGGCGGCTGGCGTTGCTGGTGCCGATCGCCGACCAGCTCGGCAAGACCGCAGCGAGGGACCGGCTGCTGACCGCGATCCGGGGCCGGCTGGCCGACTGGCTGACCGCCTCGCCGGGGGAGGCGCAACGGCTCTTCCAGTACGACGCCACCTGGGACACCCTGATCGGCTACCCGGCCAGCTACGGCGCCGACACCGAGTTGAACGACCACCACTTCCACTACGGATACTTCGTACTCGCCGCCGCGATCGTGGCCCGCTACGACCCTGGCTGGGTCAGCTCCGGGCGGTACGGCGGCATGGTCGAGCTGCTGGTCAAAGACGCGGCGAACTGGTCCCGTTCGGACACCCGCTTCCCGTTCCTGCGGCACTTCGACCCGTACGCCGGGCATTCCTGGGCCAGTGGGCACGCCGGCTTCGCGCACGGCAACAACCAGGAGTCCTCGTCCGAGGCGATGATGTTCTCCACGGCGATGGTGCTGTTCGGGGAGGCGACCGGAAACACCGGGATGCGTGACGCCGGGATCTGGCTCTACACCACCGAACGCGCCGCGATCGGCGACTACTGGTTCGACGCCGGCAACGCCGTCTTCCCGGCCAGCTACGGGCACGACACGCTCGGCATCCTCTGGGGCGCCGGCGGCTCGTACGCCACCTGGTGGACGGCGAACCCCGAGGAGATCCACGGCATCAACATGCTGCCGGTCACCGGCGGCTCGCTCTACCACGGCGCCTGGCAGGCCGACGTACGCGCCAACGTGGCCGAGCTGCGGGGCAACAACGGCGGCGCCGAGACCGAGTGGCGGGACGTGATCTGGGAGTTCCTCGCGGTGGGCGACCCGCCGGGGGCAAAGTCGGCCTGGGACGGCTCCGGCGGCAACTACGAGCCGGAGTGGGGGGAGACCAAAGCGCACACGTACCACTGGATCTACAACCTCGCCGCCACCGGTACGCCCGACCACACCGTGACCGCCAACATCCCGACCTACTCGGTGTTCGCGAAGAACGGGGTGCGGACCTACGTCGCCTACAACTCCGGTGCGTCGGCACGGACGGTGACCTTCTCCGACGGGGCGTCGCTGTCGGTGCCGGCGCGGTCTCTCGCCTCCCGGGTGGGTCCCGGCGGCGATCCCGACCCCGACCCGGAGCCCGGCTCGGACATCCTCTACCTGCGTGACGGCGGCGCGCAGGGGGTGACCTCGGCGCTGTCGGTGAACGCCGGGCCCGGCGCCACCACCGACACCATCCCGTCCGCGGACGGCACCAACCACGACGGCACGCCGTACCGCCAGCTCACCTACCAGGCGAACGGGCTGACCATGCGGTACGACTCCACCCGTACCACCGGATTCCGGTTGTACGTCGACGCCGGCAGCACCGTCGCCAACGGCCAGCAGGCCCGGATCTCCTACGACCTGACCGGCGACGGTACGTGGGACCGGGTGGAGACCTACCGGTACTTCGCCACCGACCCGGTCACCGGCTGGGAGCTCTACTCCCAGTCCGCCGGGCTGGCCTCGGCGACCGGCTCGCTCGGCGACCTGGCAGGCGGCCGGGTCCGGATCGAGGTGTGGAGCGCGATCGGCAACGGCTCCAGCCTGCTCCGGGTCGACGCCAGCGACACGCAGGGCAGTCAGTCGGTGGTGACCATCCCGTACAGCTAGTTGACGACCACCTCGGGGGCGGCCTCGGGAGCCGGCTGACCACCGGCTCCCTTGGCCACCTCGCGTACCGCCTTCGCCACCGCCGGCGCCACCCGCGCGTCGAACACGCTGGGGACGATCACCGTCGGGTTGATCTTCTCCTCGCCGACGGTGTCGGCGATCGCCCGCGCCGCCGCGAGCCCCATCTCCTCGGTGTACCCGCGGGCCTGCGCGTCGAGCATGCCGCGGAACACCCCGGGGAACGCCAGCACGTTGTTGATCTGGTTGGGTTGGTCGGAGCGACCGGTGGCGACGATCGTGGCGTGCTCGCGAGCGGCGCGCGGGTCGACCTCGGGGTCCGGGTTGGCGAGCGCGAACACGATCGGGTCACTCGCCATCGCCGCGATGTCGTCGCCGACCAGCAGGTTCGGTGCGCTCACCCCGATGAACACGTCCGCGCCGCGCAGCGCGCCCTTCAGGTCGCCTTCGTAGTTGTCCTTGTTGGTGTTCTCCGCGAGCCACTGCCAGGTGGGGGAGAGCCCGTCGGCGCCGCGGTGCAGCGCGCCGGCCCGGTCGCAGGCGATGATGTCGCCGATGCCCTGCTTGAGCAGCAGCTTCATGATCGCCGTACCGGCGGCGCCGGCGCCGGAGACCACGGCACGTACCTTGTCGATGCTCTTGCCGACCACCCGCAGCGCGTTGGTCAGCGCGGCGAGCACCACGATCGCCGTACCGTGCTGGTCGTCGTGGAAGACCGGGATGTCCAGCAGCTCCCGCAGCCGGGCCTCGATCTCGAAGCAGCGGGGCGCGGCGATGTCCTCCAGGTTGATCCCGCCGTAGCCGGGGGCGAGCAGCCGTACCGTCTCGATGATCTTCTCGGTGTCCTGGGTGTCGAGCACCACGGGCCACGCGTCCACCCCACCGAACTGCTTGAACAGCGCCGCCTTGCCCTCCATCACCGGCAGCGACGCCGCCGGCCCGAGGTTGCCCAGCCCCAGCACCGCCGAGCCGTCGCTGACCACCGCGACCGTGTTCCGCTTGATGGTCAGCCGCCGGGCGTCGTCGGGATTCTCCGCGATCGCCAGGCACACCCGCGCGACGCCCGGGGTGTACGCCCGGGAGAGCTCGTCACGGGTACGCAGGCTCACCTTCGAGGCCACCTCGATCTTGCCCCCGAGGTGGAGCAGGAACGTCCGGTCGGAGACCTTCCGTACCTCCACCCCCTCGATCTGCTTGAGCGCCTCGACCACCTGCTCGGCGTGCGTGCTGTCGGCCGCGTCGCAGGTCAGGTCGACCACCACCCGTACGTGGTCGGAGTCGACCACGTCCAGCGCGGTGACGATCGCACCGGCGCTGCCCACCGCGGTGGTGAGCAACCCGATCGACGAGGCGTCGGCCGGTACGGCCACCCGTACGGTGATCGAGAACCCGGCACTGGGCAGTCGGGTGGTCACGGTGTCTCCTCGCTCTCGGCTCGGCTGCTCCCACACCCGGCCAGGTGGGGTCTGCGCCACGCGCCAGTCTCCCACGGGGGTGAGTTCCGCCAGGCCCTGGTGCGACGTGGCGCGATTTGCGGGTGCGGCGGGGCCGGTATCCGTGTCAGGATCGAAGCAACATGGCAGAACCGATTCGTAACGAACCCAGTCGTCATCGAGGTGGCTCACCGCTCCGCGACAGCGTCGAGTCCCACGCCGCCATCGATCTTCACGCCGACCTCGATCTTGACGCCGACCTCGATCGTGACGCGGCGCCGCTGCGCGGCGAGCTCGATCTCGAGGAGCGGCAGGCGCTGCGGCGCGTCGCCGGGCTCTCCACCGAGCTCGCGGACATCACCGAGGTGGAGTACCGCCAGCTCCGGTTGGAACGGGTGGTGCTGGTCGGGGTCTGGACCGAGGGCGACTACGCCCACGCCTCCCGCTCCCTGGCCGAGCTCGCGGCGCTCGCCGAGACTGCCGGCTCCGCGGTGCTGGAGGGCCTCGTGCAGCGGCGGGTACGCCCCGACCCGGCGACCTACGTGGGGCGCGGCAAGGTCTCCGAGCTGCGCGACGTGGTGGTCACCACCGGCGCCGACACCGTGATCTGCGACGGCGAGCTGTCCCCGAGCCAGCTGCGCAACCTGGAGGAGCAGACCAAGGTCAAGGTGGTCGACCGGACCGCGCTGATCCTTGACATCTTCGCCCAGCACGCCAAGAGCCGGGAGGGCAAGGCCCAGGTCGAGCTGGCGCAGCTGCAGTACCTGGTGCCCCGGCTGCGCGGCTGGGGGCAGACCCTGTCCCGGCAGGCCGGCGGCACCGGCGGCGGGGTCGGCCTGCGTGGCCCTGGTGAGACGAAGCTGGAGATCGACCGGCGCCGGATCCGTACCCGGATCTCGCGGTTGAAGCGGGACATCGCGGCGATGCGGACGGTACGCGAGACCAAGCGCGCCACCCGGCAGCGCAACCGGGTGCCCGGGGTCGCGATCGCCGGCTACACCAACGCGGGCAAGTCCAGCCTGCTCAACCGGCTCACCGGCGCCGGGGTGCTGGTGGAGGACGCGTTGTTCGCCACGCTGGACCCCACCACGCGCCGGGCCTCGACGGAGGACGGCCGGACGTACACCCTGTCGGACACCGTCGGGTTCGTACGCCACCTGCCGCACCAGCTGGTGGAGGCGTTCCGCTCCACCCTGGAGGAGGTGGCGCAGGCCGATCTGGTGCTGCACGTGGTGGACGGCTCCGACGCCGACCCGGAGTCGCAGGTGAGCGCGGTCCGCGAGGTGCTGGCCGAGATCGGGGCCGAACGGCTGCCGGAGCTGCTGGTGGTCAACAAGACCGACGCCGCGGCCCCCGACGAGCTGCTGCGGCTACGCCGGCTGTGGCCGGACGCGGTGTTCGTCTCCGCCCACACCGGCGCGGGGTTCGCGCAGCTGCGGGAGGCGATCGAGGCCCGGCTGCCGCGCCCGGCGGTGGAGGTACGGGCCCGGGTGCCGTACGACCGCGGAGATCTGGTGGCCCGGGTGCACGACACCGGCGAGGTGTTCGCCACCGAGCACACCAGCGACGGTACGGTGCTGCACGCCCGGGTCAGCGAGTCGCTGGCCGCCCAGCTGGCGCCGTACCGACAGGCCCCGACGCCGTAACCGGCGCCCCGGCCATCCCCGCTGCCCGGCCATCCCCGCTGCCCGGCCACCCCGCCGCCCGGCCATCTGACGGCTGTACCGCGGCAATCCGGCGGTCGGCCGGCGGCCGCTCAGCCAGCTCCGAGGAATCTCTGTCAGACTGACGCCGTGCCTCTAGTGTCCTGCGCCAGAGATTCGCTTGCGAATTCCGGCGCCCAGCCGGCGGCTCGCGGCGTTGTCGTCGTCGCCGATCCAACACCGGGATTGGCTCCTCCTCCGCCTTGCGAGCCACCACCTGGACACCGGACTTCATCAACCAATCTCTGGCGCAGGACACTAGCCGCCACCCTCGCCCGTAGCCTGGTATGCGTCCTCGCCGTCGCAGTAGCGGCGGGTGCGGCCGTACCGGCGCTGGCTGATCCGAGCGCGACGCCCGCCGCGACCGCAGCCCGGCCGACCCCGGGCAAGGAGCTGTGCTCCATCGACGACGAGCGGCTCATGGAGATCAGTGGGCTGGTCAGCACCAAGAACGGCTACGTGGCGGTCGCCGACGGATCGGCGGACGGCAGCGAGGTGCTGGAGGTCTTCGATCTCGACACCAAGTGTCAGGTGACCGAGCGGCACAGCTTCCAGCGCAACCCGTTCGACCCGGAGGACCTGGCGGTCTCCAAGGACGGCACGTTGTGGGTGGCCGACACCGGTGACAACAAGCTGGAGCGCGAGACCGTCGCGCTGTGGAAGATCTCGCCGGACCGGAACCAGGCGACGATCCACCGCCTCACCTACCCGGACGGCCGTCACGACGCCGAAGCGCTGTTGATACAGCCGGATGGCAAGCCGGTGATCGTCACCAAGGACCTCAACGGCGGCGGGGTCTCGGGGATCTACATCGCGAACACCCCGTTGCAGGCCGACAAGGCGGTACCGCTGACCAAGGTGGGCGAGTTCAAGGTCAGCAACACCGGCACCGGCGGCAACCGGTTCGGGGCGGTGGGGCAGCGGCTGGTCACCGGAGCGGCGCTCTCCGCCGACGGGACCCGGGCGGTGGTGCGCACGTACGCCGACGCGTACGAGTGGAAGGTCACCGGCGGCAACGTGGTGGCGGCGCTGACCAAGGGCAAGCCGGTACGCACGCCGCTCCCCGGTGAGCCACAGGGCGAGGCGATCACGTTCAGCCAGGACGGCAAGACGTTCGTGACCGCCACCGAGGCGACCACCACCAGCGAGTCGCCGCGGATGTTCAGCTACACGCCCGCGAAGCCGCCTCCGCCGTCGCCGAAGGGGGTCAAGCCCGCCGCCAAGTCCGGCTGGTTCGACGGGCTCGAGCTGCAGGACATGAAGCTCATCATCGCCGGATTCGGGCTGCTCGGACTGGTGATGGTCTTCCTCGGGATCTGGGGCATCCAGCGGGCCCGCGGCCCCGGCGGACCGGAGGGTGGTTCACGCCGGCCCCGCGATCCCGACGACGTGGCGCCCGGTGAGCGTCGCGGCTCGCCGCGGGGCAGGGCGACGGTCCGTACCCGGTCCGGACCCGACGCGCCGGGTTTCGGTGACGACGGCGGCTGGCGGCCGGACCAGGACCACGAACCGAGGGGTCCGCGCCAGCGCCGGCAGGGTGGATATCCCGACGGGCGTACGGGTCGCGCTGCGGTGCCGGCCCCCGGCGCGGGCCGGGGACCCTACGCCGAGCCGCCATCCGCGCCGGGCCCCCGCTCGGCCGGCCATGACGGCCCCGGCCCGACCCGGTCACGCTCCGGCTCGACCCGGTCGGGTTCAGCGGGGCGGGCCCGCCCGCGGCCCACGCACGAGCCGCCCCCCGCGCGGCGCTCCGACCCTCACGGCCACGCCACTCAGTATCCACCGGGCGGAGACTACTGGCCCGAGTAGTGGCGGGCCGGGGACGTCTCTGGCCGACTACCGTCTCGCGGACCGGGGCGGTACCGGCGGAGCGTCGCATCCGGCGGGGCGTCACATCCGGCGGAGCACCGCCACGACCCGGCCGAGGACGGTCGCCTCGTCGCCGGGAATCGGCTCGTACGCCGGGTTGTGCGGCAGCAGCCAGACGTGGTTGTCGCGCCGCCGGTAGGTCTTGACGGTCGCCTCGCCCTCGATCATGGCGGCGACGATGTCCCCGTTGGTGGCCACCGGCTGTTGCCGCACCACCACCCAGTCGCCGTCGCAGATCGCGGCGTCGACCATCGAGTCGCCCTTGACCCGTAGCAGGAAGTGGGTGCCCTCGCCGACCAGCTCGCGGGGCAGCGGGAACACCTCTTCGATCGCCTCCTCGGCCAGGATCGGCCCACCGGCGGCGATCCTGCCCACCACCGGCACGTACGCGGGTGTGGGGTGCGCGGCGGTGGCCGCCTCGTCGGCGACGGCCGACTCGGCGGGATCGGGGGACCGGACGTCGACCGCGCGGGAGCGGTTCTTGTCCTTGCGCAGGTAGCCCTTACGCTGCAGCACCCCGAGCTGGTACGCCACGCTCGACGCGGATGCCAGCCCGACCGACTCGCCGATCTCGCGGACGCTGGGGGGATATCCACGGTGCGCCACGGAATCCCGGATCACCTCGAGGATGCGGCGCTGCCGGGGTGTGAGGTCGTCGTGAGCCTGATCCGGAAACGCGGAGACCACCGAGACGGCGGTCGCCGCCGGCTGGTCGGCGCTCTGCTCGCCGCGGCGACGGCCACGGGGGCGGGTGCTGCCACGCCGATTGGCTCGCTCGCTCTGCTCGCTCACGTGCACACCTCGCTGCGCTCGGCGGCACGCTCGCGCGTGCTGCTGAGCCGATTGGCTCGCTCGCTCTGCTCGCTCACGTGCACACC
>JBOGDE010000127.1:0-14540 GCA_050701695.1 Micromonosporaceae bacterium | reverse complement strand
GGGCTGGGCGCTGTACGCCGGAGCGCTGGTCGCCACGGCCGCGGTGTTCCTGGCGGCGGGATACTGGCTGGGCGACCTGACCCGGCCCCGCGCCGCCACCCCGGACCCGAAGCCCAGCGCGTCGGCCTCCGCGTCACCGGCCGCCACCATCCGGTATCTCAGCGAGCTGGCGTTCGTGCAGGTGGCCAACGGCTGGGGGCCGGTGGAGCTGGACAAGGCCACCGGCAACGTCGGTCCCGACGACGGCGGGCCGCTGGTGCTCGGTGACACCACGTACGAGCGCGGTCTGGGGGCGCACGCGCCGAGCCACGTACGGATCTATCCGCCATCCGGGTGCCGGGAGCTGACCGCGGTGGTGGGGATCGACGCCTCGGCGGTGGCGGCCTCCGGTGGCACGGTGTCGTTCCAGGTGCACGCCGACGGCCAGCTCCGCTACGACAGCGGCATCGTCACCTGGCAGGACCAGCCGAAGCCGGTACGCGTCGAGGTGGCCGGCGCCACCACGGTCGATCTGGTGGTCACCGACGGCGGCGACGGCAACAGCTGGGACATCTCGGACTGGGCGGACGCCCAACTGGTGTGCGACTCCTGAGCCGTACCCACCGGACTACTGAGCCGTACCCGACCGGTCTCCTGAGGCGTGCCCGGCCGACTGGCTAGAGGCCCCATCCCCCAACGTGGTGAAACCACGTAACAACTGTGAGTTGAACCATGGCCATCGATACCCGTCAGTCGCTACTGTACGACACTGAATCTTCACTGCTGGTGCGTTCTCTACCCAACTGAGGGTTCCCTACGAGAGCTACCGCACCCCCTCACGGAAGGTCCCGATGTCCCGCGCCAGGACCCCGCGCGGCGTACGCGCCGTGCTCTTCGACCTTGCCGGAACGCTGACCACCGCCATCTCCAGCGTCCAACGCAACACCGCGCATCAACGGGTGGCCGACGCGCTCGGGGTCGCCCCCGACGCGTACCTGGAGGTGCTGCTGGGGTCGTACTTCGACCGGGCCAGCGGCCGCCGCGGCACCATGGAACAGACCATGCGCTGGGTGGCGCGGTGCACCGGCGCCAACCCCACCGAGTCCCAGCTGATCCACGCCTGCGCACTGCGCCGGGCCGCCGAACGCGCCCACCTGCGACCCCGCGGAGAGGCGGTACGGGTGCTCGCCGGGCTGCGGTCGCTTGGTGTGCGTACCGCGGTGGTCAGCGACTGCACCCACGAGGTGCCGACCGCGTGGCCCATGTTCCCGCTCGCCCCGTACGTCGACGCTCCGGTGTTCTCCATCGAGGTCGGGGCGTGCAAACCGGACCAGCAGATGTACGCCACCGCGTGTCGCCGGCTCGGCGTACCCCCGGAGCGTTGTCTGTACGTCGGGGACGGTGGGAGCCGGGAGCTGACCGGCGCCCGGCAGGCCGGTATGACCGCGATCCGGCTGGTCGCCGAGGACAGCGCCCGCCATGCCGCGCTGCGTACCGAGTCCGGATGGGACGGACCCGTGATCCGCTCCCTGACCGAGGTGCTCAGTATGGTGGCGGCGCCGCCGGTGCCGAGGATCCCACTGCCGCGCGCGGCGGAACGGGTGGGCGTCCGTTAGCGGATGCGGATGGGCCGCCAGATCCCCCGTTACCTGGCAGTATGCAGGGATGGCTGTGCCCGCCGACGCCTCCGGAGCGCCGCTCAGCGCGCACCAGGGTTCGCTGCTGGTCCGGCTCGCCGTGGGGTCGGTGCGATCCCGGCTGCTCGGCGACGCCGCCGACAACGCGGACGAGCTGCTGCGCCGGTCACTGTCGGAAAGCCCGTCACTGCCGGAAGGCCGTGCATTGTCGGAAGGCCGCTCGCTGTCGGAAGGCCGCTCGCTGTCGGAAGGCCCAGCGGAAGGTCCGGCGGACGGTCCGGACCCCGACGACGCGAAGTCGGACCCGCTGCGGGCGCCGGGCGCCTCTTTCGTCACCCTGGAACGCCGGAGCCGGCTGCGGGGCTGCGTCGGTAGCCTGCGGGCCGCCCACCCGCTCTACCTCGACGTGGTACGCAACGCGCGCCGCGCCATGGTGGATCCGCGGCTGCCGCCGGTGGACCGCAGCGACTGGCCGGAGCTGGACGTCAAGGTCTCGGTGCTCACCGCGCCGGTGGTGATCCAGGTGCTGGGGCTGCCGGAGCTGCTCGGCGCCCTGCGCCCCGGGGTCGACGGGCTACTGCTCACCGACGGTGCCCGCCGTGCGACGTTCCTGCCCGCGGTGTGGCAGCGGCTCAGCGAGCCCGCGGAGTTCGTCGCGGCGCTGCTCCGCAAGGGCGGCTGGACCGACGGCGAATGGCCCGGGACCATGACCGCCCACCGCTACCGGGCCTACGAGTACCACGACCCGGCGCCACGCAACCCCCTGTCCGCGGGCTGAGCCTGCGTCATTGTCGGGCCCGCTACGCCCGGTCCGGGTGCACGCCCGGCTGCCGGTGCGCGAGGATGGTCGGCATGCACCCGCTGATCTCCGAGGCGATGAAGAAGGCCGCCGTGGTCTGGCTGACCGTCGGCGACAGGCGCGCACACCCGGTCTGGTGCCTGTGGCAGGACGACGCGCTGTATGTGGTCAGTGGTCCCGGGGAGCAGGCCGCGCCGGGGCTGGCGGAGGCCACCGAGGTCACCGTGACCTCCCGCGGCGACACCGGTGGACGCATCGTGAGCTGGCCGGCCCGGGTGGTCCGGCTGACCCCCGAGGACGAACGCTGGGACCAGGTGGTGCCGACCCTGGCCAGCAAACGGCTCAACCTGCCCGCCGACGAGGACACCGCCGCCCGCTGGGCAGCCGACTGCGTGGTGACCAGGCTGGAGCCGGTGTCCGACCCGGTCGAGGCCGGCGACACCCTCCCCGACGCCTCGCTCGCCGCCCCACCCCCCGAGACCCCCGCCGCTCGCCGTACCACCAAACCGTTCCGGCTCCACCGGGTACGCGGCGCCCGCCGGTAGCTCAGCTCCCGCCGCGCGTCAGCCGATGAACGGGGGGACGGTGAGGTCGCCGGCGGCGACCGGGGCCACGCCGCCCGCCACGGTGGTACGGGAGACCACGCCGGCCTCCGCGGTCACGGTGCAGTCCAGGGTGGAGGGTCGGTGCAGCTCGGCGCCCTGCTTCACGGTGTACGCCGTCGTGCCGTCCCCTGCCAGGCCGGACGCGACCAGCCACACCCCGAATCCGAGTGCTGCCGAGCCGGTCGCCGGGTCCTCCGGCACCCCGACCGCGTCGCAGAACACCCGGGCGTGCGAGACCGCGCGCCCGGGGTCCCAGGCGAAGACCACGACACCCTCCTGACCCAGCGCCCGCAGCGCCGCCGCGTCCGGTACCGCGCGGACCACCGCGTCCGCGGCCACCGGCAGGTGGTAGAAGCTGATGCCGCAGCCGGCCACCCGCGGCGCCGGTCCTGTGACGTCAGCGCCCGCCAGGCCGACCGCCGCCACCAGTGGCGCCGGGTCCAGCGGCGCGCCGTACGACGGGGTGGCTCCGGTGAGGGTGGCGCGGCTGCCCTCGACGGTCACCGGAAGCATGCCGGCACCGCACTGCTGCACCAGCGGACCCGGCACGACCAGACCGAGCCGGGCCAGCGTCACCGCCGTACCGACGCTGGGGTGGCCGGCGAACGGCAGCTCCCTGCCCGGCGTGAAGATCCGGATCCGGTAGTCCGCGCCCGGCTCCGGCGGCAGCACGAACGTGGTCTCCGAGAGGTTGAACTCCCGGGCGATCTACTGCATCTGACCGCCGTCGAGCCCCTCGGCGCCGAGCACCACCGCGAGCGGGTTGCCGGCGTACGGGTGGTCGGTGAACACGTCGACGAGCTCGTACCGCAGCCTCATGCCGCGAGCCTAACGACCCGGGCGCGCCCGGAATGCCGGTTGCGGGGCCCGCCTGAATCTTCCGGACTAGGCTGCAAGCCGTGACCACGGCGACCAGGGTGTACCTCGCGCGAATCGCCGACATCGCGATCTACGACCCGAACGGCGACCAGGTGGGGCGGGTACGCGACGCGGTGGCCCGGCCCCGCGGCAACCAGCCGCCACGGGTGATCGGGCTGGTCGCGGAGATCCAGGCGCGGCGCCGGATCTTCATCCCGATCGGCCGGGTCACCACCATCGAGCCGGACGCCGTGGTGCTCTCCACCGGCACCCTGAACCTGCGGCGGTTCTCCAAGCGGCCCGGCGAGGTGCTGGTGCTGGAGGATCTGCTGGACCGGCGGGTCAGCGTCACGGTGCCGGACGGCCCGCCTCAGGCCGCCAGCGTGGTCGACGTGGCGATGGCGCAGGAACGCACCGGCGACTGGATCCTCGCCAAGATCGCGGTACGCGAGCACACCGGCCGGCTCACCCGGCGCGGCAACCTGCGGCAGCTGGAGTGGACCGAGGTCTCCGGCCTGATCGGGAAGGTGGAATCGCAGGGTACGGCGCACCTGCTCGCCGTCCTGGACAAGATGCGGGCGGCGGACCTGGCGAACGTGCTGCAGGACCTGTCCGGGCGGCGCCGGATGGAGGTCGCCGCCGCGCTCGACGACGACCGGCTCGCCGACGTACTGGAGGAGTTGCCCGAGGACGACCAGGTGGAGATCCTGGCGGCGCTGGACAAGGAACGGGCCGCCGACGTACTGGAGGAGATGGACCCGGACGACGCCGCCGACCTGCTGCGGGAGCTGCCGATCGCCCAGCAGGAAGAGCTGTTCGGGCTGATGGAGCCCGAGGAGGCCATCCCGGTACGCCAGCTGATGCGCTACTCGGAAGGCACCTCCGGCAGCGTGATGACCTCCGAGCCGGTGATCGTCACGCCGGACACCACGGTCGCCGAGGCGCTCGCGGCGATCCGGGAGCCGCAGCTGGCGCCGGCGATCGCGGCGACGCTCTTCGTGTGCCGCCCGCCCACCCTGACCCCGACCGGCCGCTACCTGGGGATGGTGCACTTCCAACGGCTGCTGCGGGAGCCCCCCAGCGAGCTGGTCGGCGGCGTGGTCGCCAACGACATCGACCCGGTGCCTCCGGAGACGCCGCTGATCGAGACCACCCGGCTGATGGCCACGTACGACCTGATCGCGATGCCGGTGGTCGACACCAACGACCGGCTGGTCGGCGCGGTGACCGTCGACGACGTGCTGGACCAGCTGCTGCCCACCGACTGGCGGGACCGGGACCATGACTGAGCCCCGGGGCCGGCGGCGCCTGGACCAGCCCCGCGAGTCGGCCCGGATCTCGCTGCCCCACTGGGATCCGGAGCTGTTCGGCAAGATCGCCGAGCGGATCGCCCGGTTCATGGGTACGGCACGCTTCCTGGTCTACATGACGGTGATCATCAGCCTCTGGATCGGCTGGAACACGCTCGCCCCGGACCGGATGCGGTTCGACCCGTACACCTTCACGTTCCTGACGCTGATGCTGTCGATCCAGGCCTCGTACGCGGCCCCGTTGATCCTGCTGGCGCAGAACCGGCAGGCCGACCGGGACCGGATCGCGTTCGACGAGGACCGCCGCCGCGCCTCGATGCAGAAGGCCGACACCGACTTCATGGCCCGCGAGCTGGCCTCGCTGCGGCTGGCGCTCGGCGAGGTCGCCACCCGCGACTTCATCCGCTCCGAGCTGCGCACGCTGCTCGAGGAGCTCGAAGGCGAGGGCGAGGGGCGTACCCACCGGGATCCGGCCCGCCGAAGCTAAGCAGCCGCGGCCGCGGCCTGGTGCGGTGGGCAGCCTCAGCCGGGCGAGGCCAGCAGGCCGCGTTCCATCGCCACGGTGACCGCGCGGGTACGGTCGTCCACCTCCAGCTTCGCGAACACCTTCAGCAGGTGGGTCTTCACCGTGGACTCGCCGATGAACAGCGCCCGCCCGATGTCGGCGTTGGTGAGGCCCCGCGCCACCAGCCGCAGCACCTGCAGCTCCCGGGTGGTCAGCGCCGGTCTGTTGGCCTCGCCCCGCATCCGGCCCATCAGCTTCGCCGCCACCGGCGGGGCCAGTACGGTCTCGCCGCGGGCCGCAGCGCGTACCGCATCGCACAGCTGGGCCCGGGGGGTGTCCTTGAGCAGGTAGCCGGTGGCGCCCGCCTCCACCGCCCTTACGATGTCCGCGTCCGTCTCGTACGTGGTGAGCACCAGCACCCGGGTGCCGGGAGTCTCGGCGGTGATCCGGGCGGTGGCGGCGGCGCCGTCGAGCCGGGGCATCCGCAGGTCCATCAGCACCACGTCGGGTCGGGTGCCGGCGACCACCGAGACCGCCTCCTCGCCGTTGCCGGCTTCGGCCACCACGTCCAGGTCGGGCTCGGCGGCGAGCATCGCGGCCAGCCCTTCGCGTACCACCGGGTGGTCGTCGGCGATCACGATCCGTACCGGCTGACTCATGGCACCACCACCTCGACTGTCGTACCGTGCCCCGGCCGGGAGCGGATCTCCAGTCGGCCGTCGACCTGGTCCACCCGGTTGTGCATGCCGCGCAGCCCGTACCCCTCGGCGGTGTCGGGGTCGAAGCCGCAGCCGTCGTCGGTCACGGTCAGCGCCGCGCCGGCGCCGTCGTAGTCCAGCCGCACCCGTACGGTACCCGCGCCGGCGTGCTTGACCACGTTGTTCAGCGCCTCCTGGGTGGCGCGCAGCAGCACCACCTCGCTGTTGGCGGCGAGCGTCACCGGCCGACCCCGCAGCTCGAAGCTGGCCTGCACGTCGGATTCGGCGGTGAGCCGTTCCACGATCCGGCGGCAGGCATCGGCGAGGGTGCCGCTGCGCAGCTCGTCCGGGCCGAGCGCCTCGATCAGCGAGCGTGCCTCGGCGAGGTTCTCCCGGGCGGTGCGTTCGATCCGGGCCAGCCGCTCGGCGTCCGGCGAGCCCTGCGCCAGCATCAGGATGCTCATGAACCCCTGCGCCAGGGTGTCGTGGATCTCGGTCGCCACCCGCTCCCGCTCGGCGAGCACCCCTTCCCGGTGGTGGGAGTCGGCCAGCTCGGCGCGGGTGCGTTCCAGCTGCGCGATCAGGGCCTTGCGCCGCTCGCTCTCGCGGATGATGCCGGTGACCCAGAGCCCGAACAGCACCCCCATCCCGACCGACAGCGCACCGGTGATCGCCGATCCGGCCACCGCCTGCGGGGTCCAACCCTTCTGCAGGAACGGCAGTATCACCAGCACCCCGGTGAGCCCGACCGAGAAGCCGATCGCCGACCGCAGCGGCAGCATCATCCAGATGTGCGGGAACGCGATGAACAGCAGGAAGTGGTTGAAGCCGTCGAGCGTCACCAGCGTCACGGTCGCGGCACACACCAACAGCACATAGGTGTACGCCCGCAGGCCCGGCTCACGGTGGTAGAGATGCCGCCCCACCAGCAGGTACGCCAGCACGATCACCCCGAGCAACCCCAGCCCGGTACTCCGCTCGGCGGGGCTGGCGTCCGGGGTGAGCAGCCACAGCGCGGCGACCGCGAGCACCACGATCGCGTACCCGATGTGCCACCAGCGACCGGAGCGCTCCAGGAAGGAGGACTCCGAGCGCGCGGAGGCACACACCGGATCGCCCGTCGGCGCGGCACCCGCTGAGCTGATCACACCCTCATGATCCCCCGGGCCCCACCCTCGGCGCAGCCGTCGCCGGATGGGACCACCCCTCCACCGGTCGGTGGAGGGGTGGCGTCAACGCCGCCGGGCGTCGTCTGGGCCCGCCGCAGCCGGCGCGAGGTATCACGACAGCCTCAGGTGGCGGCGGGGCGGAAGCCGTCGCCGGTGAAGGCGGCCCCGGGGGTTTCGGAGTTGAGCAGCACACCGGAGGCGCCGGAGGCGAGTACGGCGTCGACGTACATGCCGCGGCCCTGGGCGCTGCCGTCGGTGAGGTACGCCCACCGTACGTGGGTGACGCCGTCGGGCAGCGTGGCGCGGGCGTGCGCCCACCGCCGGCCGGCGTACCCGGAGAAGGCGCCGTCGCTGGCCCACTGGTGGCCGCCGGCGACCAGCGAGAACGGCAGCTTCGCCCAGGTCGCGCCGCCGTCGGTGGAGACCTCGACCCGCCCGGAGTCCCAGCCGGTCTCGGTGTCGTACCAGAGTGCGAAGCTCAGCGACGTCTCGCGCGCCGGCCGGCTCAGCTCACCGGTCAGGTACTCCGGCGTCCCGTCGTTCCAGTCGGCCCGCCAGGCGGTGGGGCCGGCGGCGGGGCGTACCGGGGTGGCGTACCCGAAGTCGCGGGTCATGGCGCGCCGCGCCACGTTGTTCGAGCCCCAGCTCCGGCTCGGGTGCACCCGGTTGGACAGGAAGATCACGAAGGAGTGCGCGATCGGGTCGATCGACAGCGAGGTGCCGGTGTAGCCGGTGTGCCCGAACCCGACCGGCGAGGCGAGCGGCCCCATGTACCAGTGCTTGTTCAGCTCGAAGCCCAGGCCGCGCTGACTCGCCGAACTGCCGATGTGGGCGTTGTAGTTGACCAACGCCGCGCGGACGGTGTCGGTGGCGAGGATCCGGCGGGTGCCGTACACCCCTCCGTTGAGCAGCATCTGGCAGAACACCGCGAGGTCGGAGGCGGTCGAGAAGATCCCGGCGTGCCCGGCGACGCCGTCCAGCGACCAGGCGTTCTCGTCGTGCACCTCACCGTGGATCATGGGCCGGCCGGCCCACGGCTGCTCCTCGGTGGCGGCGATCCGCGGCTTCAGCTCGGCCGGCGGGTTGTACATCGTGTCGGTCATGCCGAGCGGCCCCGTGATCCGTTCGGTGACCAGCACGTCCAGCGGCTTGCCGGTGAGCGTCTCGGCGATCTTCCCGAGTGTGATCAGCCCCAGGTCGGAGTAGATGTACTGGTTGCCGGGTGTCGCGCCGGGCTGCAGCGTGGAGGCGTACACGCCGTCGACCCGCTCTTGCGGGGTGGCGTACCGGCTGTAGAGCGGGATCCAGGCGCGCATCCCGGAGGTGTGGGTGAGCAGCTGGCGTACGGTGATCGCGCCCTTGCCCTCGGCCGCGAAGTCGGGGATGTAGCCGGCGACCGGCCCGTCCAGGTCGATCCGGCCCTGCTCGACGAGCTGCAGCACCACCACGGTGGTGAACAGCTTCGACACCGACGCCATGTCGAAGATCGAGTCTTCCCGCATGTCGATCCACTGGTCGCGGGGCAGCTCGACGCCGATCGTCCTGCCGTCCTCGACCCGGGTGCCGCTGTAGCGCAGCGCATGACCCACCGCGGCGTGCTGCACGATCACGCCGTCCTTGGCGCCGAGCACCACGGCACCGCCGTACGTCGGGTAGCCGGGGTGGTCCGGGGTCGGCTCCAGGTACGCCGCCGCGTCGGTGGCCATCCGGTCGATCTGCTCCCTGATCAGCCCCACTTCGACCGGGTCGCCGGTGCGCAGGGTGCGGACCGGGAACACCAGGTCGTCGGGGGTGACGGTCGGCGGACCGGATTCCACGGGCTGTGCGACAGCGGGCGAGGAGACCACCACCGCCAGGGTAGTCAACACGGCGATGCCGATCACTCCGCGTAGCGTCAACATTGGCAAGACCCTTCCACGCTGGTACGCGTACCGAAGAAATCCTCCACCTTTCTGTGCTGTGAGGGAAGCCCCAGCGGCGATCGGTGACTCCGCGGTCGGCTTTCGGTGACTCCGCAGTAGGCTTTTCGGATGGCTTCCGAGCAGATCACCGCGGCCGTACACGAGGCGCTGGCGCAGGTCAACGACCCTGAGATCCGCCGTCCCATCACCGACCTCGGGATGGTGCGGTCGGTCGAGGTCGCCGACGACGGCGTCGTCACGGTCGGGCTGCTACTCACCGTCGCGGGCTGCCCGCTGAAGGACAAGCTGCGTACCGACATCGAAGCCGCGGCGGGCGCCGTGACCGGTGTCACCGGGGTACTGGTCGACTTCGGCGTGATGAGCGAGGAGCAGCGCCGCGAGCTGCAGACCACGCTGCGCGGCGGCGCCAGCCCGGAGCCGGTGATCCCGTTCGCGCAGCCCGGCTCCCGTACCCGGGTGTACGCCGTTGCCTCCGGCAAGGGCGGGGTCGGCAAGTCCAGCGTGACCGTCAACCTGGCGGCGGCACTGGCCGCGAAGGGGCTGCAGGTCGGGGTGGTCGACGCGGACATCTACGGCCACTCGGTGCCCCGGATGCTGGGCGTGGACGCTCCGCCCACCCAGGTGCAGGACATGATCATGCCGCCCCAGGCGTACGGCGTGAAGGTGATCTCGATCGGGATGTTCACCCGTGGCAACGCCGCGGTGGTGTGGCGCGGCCCGATGCTGCACCGGGCGCTGCAGCAGTTTCTCGCCGACGTCTACTGGGGCGACCTGGACGTGCTGCTGATGGACCTGCCGCCCGGCACCGGTGACATCGCGATCTCCGTCGCGCAGCTGGTGCCCAACGCCGAGCTGCTGGTAGTGACCACGCCGCAGCAGGCCGCCGCCGAGGTGGCCGAGCGGGCCGGCGCGATCGCGATGCAGACCCACCAGCGGCTGGTCGGCGTGGTGGAGAACATGTCCTGGCTGGAGCTGCCGTCCGGGGAGCGGATGGACGTGTTCGGCACCGGCGGCGGCGCCCAGGTCTCCGGGGCACTCACCCAGCTGCTCGGCGCGCAGGTGCCGCTGCTCGGCCAGGTCCCGCTGGAGACCAAGCTCCGGCAGGCCAGCGACGAGGGCAAGCCGCTCGTGCTCACCGAGCCCGACAACCCGGCCAGCACGGCGCTGCGCCAGGTCGCCGACCAACTCTCGGTCCGCCGCGACAGCCTCGCCGGCAAGCCCCTGGGCCTGTCCCCGGCCGGCCGCTGAGCCTGGCCGCCTCGGTCTGAGCCTGGGCGCCTCGGTCTGAGCCTGGGCGCCTCGGTCGCCGGTTGGCTTCAGGCGCTCTGCAGGGCGTCGAGGTCCCGCTCGGCGAACTGCCGGTGGTGCCACTCCTCGTTGAGGACGATCAGCAGGCACTCGCTGATCGGAAAGCTCTCCGGCGGTGGCCACCCGGGTCCCGCCACCGGCTCGGTACGCGCGGCGAGGGACGCGTCGGTCAGACCGTCGATCACCGTACGCACGGTCGCCATCCGGTCGCGGCGCAGCACCAGGACCTCGTCGAGCGAGGGGCGGACCTGACGGTCCCTCGGGACCCCCGGGGTCTCACGCATCTCGTCCCATGGCAGGTCGAGCGGGTCCCAGGGTGCGGGGTCGCCGAGGATCGCCCGCCGCACCCACGCGTCCGTGGCGAACACCAGGTGGCGCAGCGTCTCTATGAACGACCACTCGCCGCCCACAGACTCGTGCAGCAGCCCGGGGTCGAGGCCGCGAGCCCGCTCGACAGTGCCGCCCCAGAGCCGCTCGACGATGTCCCACGCCTCGCGGAAGCCGGCGGGGTCGGTCGGGCGCATCCTGGCCCGGTCGGGATCCCGCCGGTCAAGCTCGGCCTCCACCAGCGGCGCCACGTCGACTCCGTTGACGAGAAGACTCTGGATCTCACCCTCGATCCGCGCGTCGACCACTTCGACACCGCGCATCACCACCCCACGCAGGTCGACCGCGCGGAACTGGGCGTGGGAGAGGTCGACGGCGCGGAACTCGGCACCCGTCAGATCGACGCGCTCGAACCGCGAACCCCTCAGGTCGTCTTCGGTGAACTCAGCCATGGCCGGACCCTAGCCGTGGCCCCCGACAAGTCGCGCCGCTTCGCACCAGCTGAGGATCAGTCCGACTCCGCCGCGATCAACTCCTGTAGTGCCTGGGCCGCGCTCACGATCAACTTGCGAGCCTGCTCGCCCGTCACGGCGTCTTCCCACAACCGATCCATCACCCGGTGGTACGTGGCCGCCTCGTCCCCGTAGTGCACGGTCTCCCCCACAAACGTCTCCACGTACGCCACGTCGTCAACCAGCGAGAACGAATTCTGCGGACTGAGCGTGATGGGCAAGCCCGTGGGGAGGATGCCGAACCGGATGTTCGACATTCCCGAGACCACGGCGAGCAGACGATCGAGCTGACCGAGCATCACCGCTGGTGGGCAGGACAGCCACCGCAACACGGGTTCAGCCAGTAGAAACTCAAAGGTCTTCGAAGCGTCGTAGAGAAATCGCTGGCGACGCATCCGTGTCACCACCGCTTCGTCAAGCTCGTCTGCCGACGCGCCGTGCAATATGACGCCCTGACCGAGCGGCACTCTGGCGTACTCAGCCGTCTGAAGCAGCCCCGGCACGAAGCAGGTCGCGAAGTCCCGGCACCGGGTCGCCTCACGAAACAGCTCGTTCACCGAGGTCTGAATCGAGACCTGCCCCTGCCGCATCCGACGACGCCAGTCGCGGTGTCGGGCTGTGACCTGCTGCAGCCGGTGGACCAACTCGCTCGCGTCAGGCTCCCCCAGACCACAGGTCGCCATCCATGCCTCGATGTCGCTGATCGACGGCGCCTGCTTGCCGTTCTCGATCTTCGACACCTTCGGCTGTTGCCAGCCGTTCCGCTCGGCGAGTTGGCCACCGGTGAGGCCGGCACGGAGCCGAGCGGCCCGCAGGCGATCTGCGAGGCCGCCCGGCTGCGTCAACCACTCCTCGAGCGGGTCGTACGGCTTCGTCACGCGGCCCCTTCGACCTGACCTTCCCGCGCCAGCCGCCGAGCGTGACAGAGCGCAAGATCCCGCCACACATTAGCTCGCACCACCGCGGCGGGGTCGGTGACCAGCTCATTGCGGACGCGAGTGAACTCCTCATCGAAATGCATCTGCACCAGCTTGTGGCTGTCGAACAACCACCAGTCGACACGTCCCGCGTCTGGCAGCAGCCCGCTCTGGTGCGCCTGCTCACGGGTGAGGTACCAGATGACCTCGCCTGCCTCGACGTTGGCATCCCCGAGTGCGCGCTCCCAACGCTGGTAGTCGGTCGGGGGGTCCTCATGTACCCGCACCCGCTCCATCCGACCGCCGCGCTCGGTCAGCGATCGCACGATGGTGACCCAGGTAGCCCAGCCCGGTATGTCGTCGGATACCACCTGCTCACCAGCCAGGAACCTGCGTAAGGAATCCTTCTCGTTCGGCTCGTTGTAAGCAGGCTGAAGTTCCAGACGGAACGCAGTGTACCGGATGTCATCGAACAGCGCCAGCCATTCGTCATCCGTCAGCAGCTGGTTGCCGCTCACGTCGCCTCCCGCAACCGGTCGAGCACATTCGCCGGCACAAACACCGCGTCCTCGTCGTCGCCGAGCTGACGAAGCTGGGCGCGTGTCTCGGCGTCAAGCGCGCGCCCCTGGATCACGTAGCCGCCGTCGGCACGATAGAGCGCCGGACACCCGTTGACACCTGAGGTGTTGTCCTTCCAAAGCCACGTGAGCTTCATGGTCGATCTCCCCTCTCGATCACGCCTCGGTGGCGCGTGGACCACATACTCGCACATAATCGTTACCAGTACAATATGCGACATCATGCTTGACAGCCTCGCGGCTGCGCTTCAAACTGAGCGGCAATGATGCGCTGAGTGATGGGGAGAACACGGTGAATCCGGTGGTGTCGGGGAATCGGCGGGATGCGGCGGGGCTGTTGCACGACTGGGGGCAGCGGGCTCAGATGGTCGCGCTGATGATGTGGAAGCACGAGATCGGCGCCCTGGGCATCTGCACGGCATGCGGTCGGCTGCCCGCGCGCGACCTGCCACTGTTCGGCCCACGCTGCGACATCGCGGTCACCCAATGGGAGCTGGCCCAGAGCGCACTCCGCCACCTCTCCGCGTACGCGCCCGACCCCCACGATCCACGATCGCCGTTTCGGGGCCAGATGTACGACTCAGGTGCAGGTTCCGTACCCGAAACATCGATCTTGACAGGGCCTGGCCGGGCAGTGGGGCGGGCGGTGGGGCGGGCACGGGTGGGGGCGCGTTGAGCTATCTGGTGGTGTTGACGCGGGTACGGCAGGACGAGCCACGTGACGAGCGGCGCCACCCTGAGTCGCGGATCTGCCGGTGCGCCTTTCCCGACCGGGACACCGCGCTCTGGACGGCACGCCGGTGGACGGCGCTGCCTGGCGTACGCGACGGAATTGAACGGGTGAAAGTGGTCGCGGTCGGGTGAGCTACGTGGCGTCGGCGTCGAAGCGGGCCGGCTTGTGGCCGTTGGGCTTGGTGTCGGCCCCGGTGTCGGTGGGACCGCTCAGGTCGGCCTCCTTGGCGATGTCCGTGACGTCGGAGTAGAGCTCGGTGAGCGGGCGCTTCAGCAGCGCCTCGTCCTCCTCGGAGAGCACGTGCTTGCGCAGGAAGGTCTTCGGGTGAAGGTCCTCCAGCTGCACGTCGGTGCCCAGCTCCTGGCTCAGGTCCGCGGTGGCGTTGCGCGCCATGGTGCGGAGTTTGCGCAGACCACGCAGCACGTCACCCATCACCTTGGGCAGCCGCTCCGGCCCCAATATGAAGAGGGCGACCAGCAACAGACCGAGGATCTCGGCCCAGCCCAGGTTGTCGAACATCGCGCTCCTCCCGGTTTCCCCGTGAAGCGTACGCGGAGCAGCGTCACACCACTACGGTGCAGCCGGCTCAGAGGCTGTCGTGATACCTCGGGTCGAGCGAGGCGGAGTCCAGGCGGCGATCCGGCAAGGCGGAGGTTTGCCCGGATACCGGTGTTGTATCCGGG
>JBOGDE010000126.1:0-14658 GCA_050701695.1 Micromonosporaceae bacterium | reverse complement strand
GTCCTGTGGATCTTGGCCGAGCGAGACGGGTGCCAGGGGGCGATCCGGCAAGGCGGAGGTTTGTCCGAATACCGGTGTTGTATTCGGGCGAAGCTCCAACGCCGCCGGTCGGCCCCTGGTGCCTGTCGCAGCCGGCTGAAGATCCACAGGACAGGCTCTAGTCCACCGCGTGGACCACGTCGCGTTCTTCGGCGAAGTGGCAGGCGCTGGGGTGGTCGGAGCCCGGGCGTACCTCCAGAGCCGGCACCTCGGTGGCGCAGATCTCCTGCGCCTTCCAGCACCGGGTACGGAACCGGCAACCCGACGGCGGGTTGGCCGGCGACGGTACGTCACCCTCCAGCACGATCTGGTCCCGGTGACCACGCAGCGTCGGGTCCGGCACCGGCACCGCCGAGAGCAGCGCCTGGGTGTACGGGTGCGTCGGGTGGTCGTAGATGTCCAGGTCGCGCCCGATCTCCGCGATCCGGCCCAGGTACATCACCGCTACCCGGTCGGAGATGTGGCGTACCACCGACAGGTCGTGCGCGATGAAGATGTACGACAGCCCCAGCTCATCCTGCAGCCCCTCCAGCAGGTTGACCACCTGAGCCTGGATCGACACGTCGAGCGCGGAGACCGGCTCGTCGCAGATCAGGATCTCGGGCTTGAGCGCCAACGCCCGGGCGATGCCGATGCGCTGCCGCTGGCCGCCGGAGAACTGGTGTGGGTAGCGGTTGATGTGGTCGGGGTTGAGCCCCACCAGATCGATCAGCTCCTGCACCCGGCGCCGGCGGTCCTTGCTGGCCACCACATCCGGGTGGATGGCGAACGGCTCGCCCACGATGTCACCGACGGTCATCCGCGGATTCAGCGAGGTGTACGGGTCCTGGAACACCATCTGGATGTTCCGCCGGGCCCGCGTCAGCTCCCTGCCCCTGAGCTTGGAGATCCGCTGCCCCCGCACGGTGATGTCGCCGCTGCTCGGCTGCTCCAGCCCGACGAGCAGCTTCGCCAGGGTGGACTTGCCGCAGCCGGACTCGCCCACCACGCCGAGCGTCTCACCCCGCCGTAGCTGGATGTTGACCCCGTCGACGGCCTTGACGTCGCCGATCTTCTGCTTGAACACGATGCCGCGGGTGATCGGGAAGTACTTGACCAGGTCGCGTACCTCGAGGACGACATCGCCGCCGCCGGCACCCTCTGCCTTGACGAACATGTCGGTCATGGCGCGATGACCTCCTCCCAGTAGTGGCAGGCGCTCGCCCGCGGGTTGCCCTTGGAGTCCGCGGCGCCGTACCCCTCGATCGGGTACAGCGGCGGCAGCTCGCTGCGGCACCGGTCCTGCGCGTACCGGCAGCGGGGCGCGAAGTTACAACCCGGCGGCAGGCTGGTCAGCGCCGGCGGCAGCCCCTTGATCACGTTGAGCTGCTGGCCCTTGAGGTCGACCCGGGGGATCGACTCCAACAGCGCCTTGGTGTACGGGTGCGCCGGCGAGGCGTAGATGTCGTGCACCGACGCCCGCTCCACCGCACGCCCCGCGTACATCACCGTGATCCGGTCCGCCACGTCGGCGACCACACCCATGTCGTGGGTGATCAGGATCATCCCCATGTTCCGCTCGCGCTGCAGCTCGGCGAGCAGGTTCATCACCTGGGCCTGCACCGTCACGTCCAGCGCCGTGGTCGGCTCGTCGGCGATCAGTACGTCCGGGTCCAGCGCCAGCGCCATCGCGATCATCACGCGCTGCCGCATACCGCCGGAGAACTGGTGCGGGTAGTCGCCGACCCGCTGCCGGGCCGCCGGAATCCTCACCAGGTCCAGCAGCTCGATCGCCTTCTTCTTGGCGTTTGCCCGCGACATCCCCCGGTGCACCCGGAACAGCTCACCGAGCTGGAACCCGACCGAGAACACCGGATTCAGCGCGGACAGGGCGTCCTGGAAGATCATCGCGATGTTGTTGGCGCGCGCCTTGCGCCGCTCCAGGGGCGAGACCTTGAGCAGGTCCACCCCCCGGTAGAGCACCTCACCATTGGTGACGAACCCGGGTGGGCTGTCGACGATGCCCATCACCGCCTGCGCGGTGACGCTCTTGCCGCACCCCGACTCGCCGAGGATGGCGAGGGTCTCGCCGGCCTCCACGCTGAAGCTCACGCCGTTGACGGCGTTGGCGACGCCGTACCGGGTGCGGAACTCCACCTTGAGGTCGCGTACGTCGAGCAGCGTCGCATCGGGGTCGACGTCGGCCAACTGAGCCTGGTAACGGCCCCGGCCCTTCGGCGCGGCTGTGGTCGTCGTGTCCATCTGCGTCACGGTCACCTCACCGCAGCTTCGGGTCTAGGGCGTCGCGGGCCGCGTCGCCGATCAGGATGAAGGACAGCACCGTGGCCACCAGGAACGCCACCGGGATCAGGAGCAGATGCGGGTAACCACTGAGCACCCAGCGCACTCCGTCGGTGATCATGACGCCCCAGGAGACGGTCGGAGCCCGCAGCCCGACACCGATGAAGGTCAGTGTCGCCTCCGCGCCCACGTAACCGCCCAGCGCGATGGTCGCCACCACGATCACGGGGGCGATCGCGTTCGGCAGCACATGCCGGAAGATGATCCGGGAGTCCGACGCACCCAGCGACCGGGCCGCGGCGACGTAGTCCATGCCCTTGGTGGCGATCACACTCGCCCGCATGATCCGTGAGGTGAGCGGCCAGCCCAGGAAGACCAGAGCAAAGACCACCGACCACACCGAACGGATCTGCATCAGCGACAGCAGGGTCAGGGCGCCCAGCAGGAACGGGAGGCCCAGCACGATGTCGGTGAACCGGGAAATGATCATGTCAACCCAGCGCCCGTAGTAGCCGGCGAGGATGCCGGTGAGGCCGCCGAGCAGCAGAGTGCCGAGGGTTGCCATCACGGCGACCGCGATCGACGGCCCCGACCCGTAGATGACATGGGAGTAGTAGTCGCAGCCCTGCACGCTGTTGCCAAAGAGGTGCGCGGCGCTGGGGCTGTCCTTGCCCTTGGTGATCGGGCAGACGCCGGGATCAGTGCTGGTCCACAGCCACGGCATGGTGGCCATCGACATCACCACCAGGATCACCAGGGAGGAGATGACGAAGATCGGGTTGCGGATCAGCTCCCGTCCCGCGTCGGCCCACAGGCTGGCGTTGCGCTCCTTGCCGGGCGCTCCGCCGGGCGCGCCCGGCGCGGTGTCGGCGCTCGCGGAGGCCTGCGAGGGTGCCGCGGCGGACGACGTCGCCGCCAACGGGTTGTAGCTTCCGGCATCAGTCAAGGCGAATCCTCGGGTCCAGGACGGCGTAGAGCACGTCGACCAGCAGGTTGACCACCAGATACACGATCACCAGGAACGTCACCAGCGGGATCACGACGGGGCCCTCGTTGCGCTGCACCGCTTCGATGATCTCGCTGCCGACCCCGGGCACGTTGAAGATCGTCTCGGTGACGATGGCGCCACCGATCAGGGTGCCGAAGGCGAGCCCCAGGTCGGTGACCACCGGGATGAGTGAGTTGCGCAGGGTGTGCACGCCGATGACGCGGTGACGTGGCAGCCCCTTGGCGGTCGCGGTACGGACGTAGTCGCCGCGCATGTTCTCCATGATGCTGGTACGGGTGAGCCGGGCCGTGGTCGACAATCCGAGCGCCGCCAACACGATCGCGGGGAAGATCAGGCTCAGCCACGGCCAGTTGTGCTTGTACGTCACCGAGACCAGCGCGAGCATGGTGTCCGAGACCCAGTCCTCACCGCGCATCCACTTGCCGATCGGGGCGAGGATGATCTGGATCACGCCACCGAGCACGAACACCGGCACCGAGATCGCCAGCACGGTCGAGATCTTGACGACGTAGTCGATGAAGCTGCCGCTGCGCAGCCCCGCCAGCATGCCGGCCAGCAGGCCGATCAGGATCTGGACGATGATGGCCATCACCGCGAGCCGCACCGTCACCGGCAGCGCTTCACCGACGATCTCCGTCACCGGGCGGCCGTTGTAGTCGGTGCCGAAGTTACCGACGGCCAGATTTCCGAGCCGCTCGACGAACAGACCGAGACACGGGTCGCCGGTGCGGTCCAGGCAGGGGTCGTCGGTGTTGAACAGCCGCTTGACCGCTGCCAGCATCTCCGGGCTCGGCGTGCGTTCGCCGAAGAACGCCCGGGCGGGATTGCCACGGATCTGGATCCCCAGCACCACGAGGTAGTGGAGCAGCAAGAGTGATCCGAGCAGCGTGGGGATGAACAGGAGCAGCCGTCGGATGACGTAGCGCCCCATTGCAACTACCTCCTCGTACCAGGGGGAGTCACGGTGGTAGCCGACGCCTTAATGATGCAGCGCCGGCTACCACCGTGCCTGTTACCTATCGATCTGTGCTAGGGCCCCTGGATCAGGACACCGTGATCTTGGTGTAGATCGGGTTGTAGTTGATGTCGTCGTAGATGACGTTGTCGACGTTGTCGTTGTACGCCATCGCACTCCGACCGAACCACAGCGGGATCACCGGCATGTCCTCGAGCATCAGGTCCTCAGCGGCCTGGTACTTCTCGATGCCCTCTTCCACGCTCTCGGCCTTGTCACCCTCGAGGATGAGCTTGTCGGCCTCGGGGTTGGCGTAGGTCGTGTTGTTGGAAGAGCCCTGCGAGCCGTGCAGCGGCTTCAGGTAGTTCTCCGGCGACGGGTAGTCCATCACCCAGCCGAGACGGAAGGTACCGGTGAACTTCTTGGCGTCCGCGACACCCAGGTACTCGGCGAACTCCAGGTCACCCTTGAGGGTGTAGTCGATGCCCAGGTTCTGCTTGAGCTGGTTACCGACCGCCTGCACCCACTGGTCGTGGCTGGCACCGGCGTTGAACCACATCTCGAGCTTCTTGCCCTTCGGCCAGCCACCGGCTTCGGCCAGCAGCTTCTTGGCCTGGTCGACGTCGTAGTCGCAGTACTTGCAGGCGTCGTCGCGGCTACCCGGCACGACTGGGGAGACCAGGCTCTTGGCCGGGGTGAACCGGTCGTTGAAGATCTCCTTGATGATCGCCTTGCGGTCGATCGCCATGGAGAACGCCTGGCGCATCTTCTTGTCCTTGAACTCCTTCACGTACAGCGGGAAGCCCAGGTACTGGAAGGTGGAGGTCGGCTCCTCGACGAACCGGTCGGCGTACTCACCGCGCGCCTCGAGCACCTTGTCCACCGGGACGGTGCCCATCAGGTCGATCTCGCCGGACTTCAGCGCCTGGTAGCCGGCACCGTCGTCCTTGAAGATCTTGAAGGTCAGCTTGTCCAGCTTGGCCTTCTCACCCTTGTAGTCGTCGTTCCGGACGGTCTTGATCTCGCGCTTGTGCTGCCACTTGCCGTCGATCTTGAACGGCCCGTTGCCGATCGGCGCGCTCTCGCAGCCCTTGAGGTCTTCCAGGCACTCCTTCGCCATCGGGTAGAAGGCGGTGTAGCCCAGCAGCAGCGGGAAGTTGGAGAACGGCTCGACCAGGGTCACCTTGAAGGTGTAGTCGTCGACCTTCTCGAGACCGGCCAGCTTGTCGGTCTTCGGGTCCGGCGCTTCCTTCGGCCCCTCTTCACCGTCCGGGTCCTCGGCCTGCAGGTCGCCGTAGCCCTCGATGCGGTCCATGAAGTAGCTGTTGCCCTGTGCGTTCGGGCCGTACGAGACGTAGTTCCACGCGTTGATGAACGAGTCGGCGTTGACCGGCTCGTCGTTGTGGAACTTCCAGTCCTTCTTGAGCTTGACGGTCCAGACCTTCTTGTCGTCGGACTCGACCGACTCGGCAACCTGAGGAACCGGCTTGCCGTCGTCGTCGTAGGCGATCAGGCCGGAGTAGAGGACCTGAAGAACGGTGCCACCCTGTGTCTCGTTGGTGTTACCGGGGATCAGGTGCTCGGGCTCACCCAGGTAGACCTTGAGCTCGCCACCCTCCTTGCCCTCACCCTCACCGGCTCCACCACCACAGGCGGATGCCAATAGCGCGACCGCGGCACCAACCGCGATCAGACGCATGCTTTTCAACCCGCGCATGTACTGCCTCCCAAGGCGCTCGCGGAGTCAACGTGAACTGCGCCTCACCCTGACCCCTCTACCGGGTGCCCTGGAAGCGACGTTATCCACTCGATACCCAGACGGGACGCGCCCGAGACGGCCCAGCACGGCCTGTTGATCTTGATTTCCCGGGTACGCGGGCTGGCGAGCCTGTGGCATACTCGTTCCCATGGCGCATGTGACGCGATTTTTTTATGGCTTCCGGATCCCGGCAGCCATCGGTCACGCCTGAGCCACCAAGACCAACGCCGCCCCGGGTCCGCAGCCCGGGGCGTTCTGCGTTCCCGAGTGCGGAGCTCCGGGGCCGGCAACCGGCCACCACGACAGCACCGACCCGAGGAGCACCAGATGACCGCCCCAGCCACCACACCCGGCACCGATCCGCACGGCTCTGATCCGGACGGCCGGATAGCCGGCCTGCGAGATCGCATCGACCAGATCGACCACGAGCTGATCAGCCTGTGGCAGGAGCGCGCCGCGCTCTCCCAGGAGGTGGGCAGCACCCGGCTCGCCACCGGCGGCACCCGGCTCGTACTGTCCCGGGAACGGGAGATCCTGGAGCGCTTCCGCACCGCGCTGGGCTCCGACGGCACCCAGCTGGGGCTGCTGATCCTGCGCGCCGGCCGCGGCCCGCTGTGAGCGTGGTACCCGTACCATCTCGCGGGTGAGCTTTCCCGCTTCCCCGCAGCCGCTGCCCGACGTACACCGGGTACTGGCGGTCTTCGCCCATCCGGACGACATCGACTTCGGCGCCGCCGGCACCATCGCGGGCTGGGTCGACGCCGGCATCGAGGTGACGTACCTGCTGGTCACCCGGGGTGAGGCCGGTGGCTTCGACGACACCCCGCGGGAGCAGATTCCGCGGATCCGGGAGGCCGAGCAGCGCGCGGCCGCGGCGGCGGTCGGCGTCACCGCGGTGGAGTTTCTCGACGGGTACGCAGACGGCGCGGTCTACCCGACCCACGGCCTGCGACGCGACATCGCCGCCGCGATCCGGCGGCACCGGCCGCAGCGCGTACTCACCAACTCCCCGCTGCCCCGGTGGGACTTCCTCGGCGGACCCAACCACCCCGACCACACCGCGGTCGGCCAGGCCGCGTCCGCCGCGGTCTACCCCGACGCGCGCAACCCGTACGCCCATCCGGAGCTGAGCGGGCTGGAGCCCTGGTCGGTGGGCGAGGTCTGGTACTCCGGAGGCCCGGACCCGGACCACTTCGTCGACGTCACCGACGCCGCCGACCGCAAGTTCGCCGCGCTGCGCGCCCACCCCAGCCAGCTCCCCGACCCCGAGGCCACCGAGCAGCTGCTCCGCCAGTACCTCGCCCACAACGCCAAGGCCGCGGGGCTCCCCGACGGCCGTCTCGCCGAGTCCTTCACGATCGTGAGGTGTCTCTAGACGAGGCGGCGGTCGGCGGCCCATCGGGAGAGTTCGTAGCGGTTGGTCATCTGGAGTTTGCGGAGCACGTTGGACACGTGGGTCTCGACAGTCTTGATCGAGATGAACAGCTCCTTGGCGATCTCCTTGTACGCGTACCCGCGGGCCAGCAGCCGCAGCACCTCGCGTTCCCGGTTGGTGAGCTGGTCCAGCTCGGGGTCGCTGACCGCGGCGTCCCCCTTGGCGGCGAACGCGTCGAGTACGAAGCCGGCCAGCCGCGGGCTGAACACCGCGTCGCCGTCGGCCACCCGGCGGATCGCCGCCACCAGCTCCTCGCCCGAGATCGTCTTCGTGACGTAGCCGCGCGCTCCGGCGCGGATCAATCCGATCACGTCCTCGGCGGCGTCGGAGACCGACAGCGCCAGGAATCGTACGTTCGGATGGCTGCCGCGGATCTGTTCCAGCACCGCGCGCCCGCCACCGTCCGGCATGTGTACGTCGAGCAGCACCACGTCCGGCTCGGTGGCCGCGATCCGGGTCACCGCCCCGGCGACGCCGCCCGCCTCACCGACCAGCTCGACCGCACCGCCCAGCTCAGCGCGTACCCCCGCCCGGAACATCGCGTGGTCGTCGACCAGGAACACCCGCAAGGGCCGTGACTCAGTCATCTGTGCTCTCCTCCACCGGAAGGGTCAGCCGTACCTCGGTGCCCTCCCCCGGGGCGGTACGCACCTCGGCGCGCCCACCGTGCCGCTGCATCCGCCCGATGATCGAACCCCGCACCCCGTGCCGGTCGCCGTCCACGGTGGACAGGTCGAAGCCGGCGCCGCGGTCGCGTACGAACACCGACAACTGCTCGGGCTCCACCTCGGCGTACAGGGACACGGTACGTACCCCCGAATGTTTCGCCGCGTTGACCAGCGCCTCCCGACTCGCGGCGACCAGCGCCGCCACGTGGGCGTCCACCGGCCGGTCGCCGACCACCACGGTGTCGACCTCCACCGCGAACGACGTCTCCACCTCCGCGCAGGCCTCCTCCAGCGCCGCGGCGAACCGTTCGGCCGGTGAGCCCGCAGGTCGGTACAGCCAGTTGCGCAGGCTGCGCTCCTGGCTGCGCGCCAGCCGCCCCACCTCGATCGGGTCGCCGGCGCTGCGCTGGATCATCGCCAGCGTGTGCAGCACCTGGTCGTGCACCAACGCCGCCACCTCGGCCCGCTCGCGCTCGGCGATCCGTGCCTCCCGTTCGGTACGCAGCTGGGTGATGCTGCCCCACAGCAGCGGACCGAACACCACGCCGAAACCACCGATCGCGATCGCGGTGAACAGCAGTCCGTTGAGCAGCGAGCTGAGCCCGGCGTTGGACAGCGGCGAGAACACCGCGATCATGCCGACGATCCCGACCAGCACCAGCGCCGCGCCGCTGGCCAGCCGGATCCCGGTGGCCCGCGGATGGTCGCTCAGGTAGCGGATCGCCGGCACCGCGCTCGACCACTGCTCCCGCCGTTTCGGATCGGCCTGGTGCCAGATGATCCCGGCGCCGACCGCCACCAGCGCCACCAGCCACCCGAACGCGCCCCAGGTCCCGTCGATCCCGCTGAGCAGCGCGATCAGCTCGATTCCCAGCGCCAGGCAGGCGAACGCCACCAGCTGGGCGGCGTCGCGGCCGGTACGCCGCCGGTCCGGCCCGGCGTCCGCCGGCACCAGCACCCAGTACGCGGCGTACAGCACGGCGCCGACGCCGCCGATCACCGCGAGCGCCACGAACGCCAGCCGGATCGGGGTCACCGGCACCCGCAGGTGCTGGGCGATGCCCGCGGCCACCCCGGCCACCAGCCGGTCGCCGGTCGCCCGGTACAGCCGGGGGGTCGCCGCGGCGCTCCCGACCCGGTACGGAGCACCCGGGCCGGCTGCCCGGCCTGGGTGTGCGGTCCCGATGGATGTGCTGATCGTCTGCCCCTCACGCCACGTCGTTTGTCGTGATTCGATCGAACCATGGGTACGGGTGAAGCGACCACAGGTTCTTCCCGGAGCTTCGGCGGCGGTGAAACTCAGGGTCGACTCAGGGTCGGATCCCGAGGCCGTCGCCGGCACGGCGGGTCAGGATGAGCACATGACCGACACGCAGCCCACCACCGCCTCCCCCGGCTTCGCCACCCGGTACGGCCTGATCCGGCCGCACACCGACCGGCACATCGCCGGGGTGTGCGCCGGCGTCGCGCGGGCCACCCAGACCGACCCGCTGCTGTGGCGGGTGCTGGTCGCCGTCGGCGTCCTGTTCGGCGGCGTCGGGTTGGTGGCGTACCTGCTGGGGTGGCTGCTGATGCCCGAGGAGGGCGACACCGGGTCTCCGCTGGAGGCGCTGTTCGGCCGGGGCCGGTCGGCGACGTCGACGCTGCTGACCGTACTGCTGGCGGTGGCCACCGTGTTCCTGCTGGTGGTGACGGTGCAGTGGACGCCGTTGGCGCTGCTGGCCGCGGCCGGCGCCGGGTACCTGCTCTACCGGCAGCTCGAGCAACGGCCCGGCGGACCGGGCCCTCACGGCACGCCCCCGCCAACGGCCGCACCACCCCCTGCCGGGCCACTCTCCGGACCGCCCCCCGCGGGACCATCCGCCGGACCGCCGCAGGCCGGACCGCCGGCCGGACCGCCGCCGGCAGGGCCGCACCCGGACGGACCAGCCGCGGGACCGCACCCAGGTGGACCGCCCCCCGCTGGGTCGCCGCCTGGCGAGCCACTGCCCCCTGAGCGTGAGGCGCCAACACCGGCTGACGCCGTGCCGGGCAAGGCGGGGCCGGGCGAGGCGGGGCCTGGCGAGACCGTGCCGGACGAGGAAGTGCCAGGCGAGGCGATGCCGGGCGAGGAGGTGCCGGGCGACACGAGGTCGGATGAGGTTGCGGCGGGCGAGGAGGTGCCGGAGGCGAACGGGGAATCGGCCGCCACCGGTCACCCCGGGGTCTCCGCCGCCGCGACGCCACCGTGGACGGGGGTGACGGTGCCCGTACCACTGGAGAAGGCCGAACCGGCAGATGACGGCGCGGCGCCCCCCGCGCCGGTGACCAGCGACGAGCAGGCGCGGCACCAGGAGCGCGAGGAGGAGATCGCGCGCAACACCGAGGACGCGCTGCTCGCCGCCGCCCAGCGGTACCAGACCGAACGGCTGGCACCGGAACCGATCTGGCCGGTCGCGCCGGCCCCGCCGCCGCAGCCGCAGCCGCGCACCCGCCCGTCACGGCTGGGGCGGGTCGCGATGTTCGCGATGCTGATCGCCATCGGGCTGGTCGCGGCCATGGACCTCGCGGGCGGCGGACTCGGAGTGGGGGCGTACGCCGCCGCGGCGCTCGCGGTGATCGGCGCCGCACTGGTGGTCGGCACCTGGATCGGCCGGGCCCGCTGGTTGATCTGGCTCGGCGCCCTGCTGTCGGTGGTGCTGGCGGTCAGCGCCGCGATCAGCACCGCCGACGTTCGGGTCGACGGCCGGGAGACCTGGCGCCCGACCAGCGTGGCCGAGCTGCGTCCCCTGTACGAGATCGACCTCGGCAGCGGCGAGCTGGACCTGCGACAGGTCGACTTCACCGGCCAGGACGTCACGATCACGTTGACGGTCAACTCCGGCAACCTGGAGGTCATACTCCCTCCTGACGTGGACGTCGAGGGGCAGGCCAGCGTCGCGTACGGCAACGCCGGGATCCTCGGCGAGGAGTTCAGCGGCAGCCGCAACACCGGACGCACCTTCACTGACGTCGGTGAGGACGGCGCGCCGGGACCGGGCAAGATCACGCTCGACGCCGAGGTCAACCTGGGCAACCTGGAGGTACGTCGATGAACCCGCACCGCGCCGACTACGGCTCCCTGATCTTCGGGATGCTCTTCCTCGGCATCGCCGGGTGGTGGCTGCTGGCGCAGGTCACCGACTTCGCGATCAGCATCGGCGTGATGGGCTGGCTGCTGGCGGCCGGCCTGGTGGTGGTCGGCGTGGTCGGGGTGCTGGGGGCGCTGCGCTCCGGGCCGCGCTCCCCGGACAGGCCCTGACCGCCCGCCGGCCGGGGCCCGCCGCGGCGTGCATATGCTGGCGGAATGACACTGTTCGGTACGCCGCGCCTCGGCGCTCGCGCCGCCGCCGTACTGGTCGACGAGTTCGCTCGGCAGGCCGGGCCGAAGAGCGCGGTGCTGGTCGGGGTGGAGCCTGACTCGGTGGTGCTGACCCACGCGGTGAACGCACTGGTGCCGGGCGACACCCTGACCCTGGTCGCCGCCGGTCCCGGGCTCGTCCCGGTGGACGAGGCCGAGCTGACCGCCCGGGTCGCCGCCGAGGGGAGCTGGGTCGCGCAGCGGGTGACCGTGGTCGCCACCCTGGCCGATGCGAAGGCCGCCGACGCCGTACTGGTGGGGCAGCCGGTGGGCCCGGACGAGGCGTTGCCACTGGCCGAGTCGCTGCACGACGCGGTGGCCCCGGGCGGGGCACTGTGCCTGGCGAGCGTGGCGCTGCCCGGTGGTGGCACTCCGGACCTGCCCGCCCATACCGCGCAGCAGGCGGCGGTGGGCGAGCTCGCCGCGTTCGGCGAGGTCGCGACCGACCTGGTGCTGCTCAACCGGCCCCCGGTACGAGTGCACCGGATGCGGCGTACCCCGGTGGATCTGGTGGTGGCGGAGCGGATGGAGCCGGCGTTCAGGCCGAGCAGCGTACCGCTGACCGGGCAGTGGCGGATCGACTCCAACGGGGTGGCCGCGGCGGCGATCTGCCTCGGCGCGGCGGCGCTCGCCCGCTGGGCGCGGCCCGACTCGAAGCTGTGGCTGGCCCCCGCGGCCGCCGCCCCCGTGGTGGCGGCGTTCTTCCGGGATCCGGAGCGGATCGGTCCCGAGGATCCGAGGGCGGTCGTCTCCGGCGCCGACGGCAAGGTGCTCGCCGTCGAGCGGCTCAGCGACACCCGGTTCGGCCCGACGGAGGAGTGGCTGCGGATCTCGGTGTTCCTCTCGGTCTTCGACGTCCACGTCAACCGGTCCCCGGTGGCGGGCCGGGTGGTCGACATCATCCGCGAGGAAGGCGGGTACGCGCCCGCGATGAACCCCTCCGCCGAGCACAACGTGGCGGCGTACACCGTGCTGGAGACCACGCACGGGCCGGTGGTGGTGGCTCAGCGGACCGGCCTGGTGGCACGCCGGATCGTCAATCGCGCCCGCCCCGGTACGCTGCTCACCCGCGGTGAGCGGTACGGACTGATCCGCTTCGGGTCGCGTACCGACGTGTACCTGCCGGGGGAGGCCGCGGTGCCGACAGTGGCGCCCGGGGAGCGCGTGGTCGGCGGCGAGTCAGTCATCGCCCGCTGGCGCTGACCCCTTCCGCGGCGCCGGCTTCGCGGTGCCGGTGGTCTTGCGCGGCTTCGCCTTGCCGGTGCCAGCCTTGCCGGTGCCAGCCTTGCCGGTGCCAGCCTTGCCGGCGGCCTTGCCGGGGTTGGCCTTGCGTGCGGCCGTCTTGCGTGGAGCTGCCTTGCGTGGTGCGGCCGGCGCTGGCTCCGGCGGCGCGGCGGACCCCGGCACCACCGGCGACTCCGGCACCTCCGGCGGCGCGGTCTGCTCCGGCGGGGTGGATGGCTCCGGCTCTGATGGTGCCGCCGGCTCCGGCCCGGCCGGGCCGGGTGCCTCGAACGGCGTGTCCGGGGGTGGTGCCTGGATGACGGTCGGCCGGCGGGCGCCGGGCAGCAGGTCCATCAGCCTGCCGACCCGCTCGGCGGTGCCCTGCAGCGGCCCGACGCTGCCACCGAGGGCGCGCACCGACTCCCGGAGCTCGGTGATCGTGCCGGCGAGCGTACCGAGGTCGGGGCCCATGGTCTGGATCCGGCCGGCGATCTGAGCCAGTTGGCTCTCCACGTCGCGCGCCAGCGCCGCCATCTCCGGCAGCGCGGCGGTGTGTTCGGTGAGCCGGGGCAGGCTCTCGGTGGCCTTGCTGAGCTGCTGCAACGAATCACCCAGCCGGGTCAGCTGCTCCAGTGAGTCGCCCAGCCGGGTCAGCTGGTCGAGCGAATCGGTCAGCGCGCTCAGCCGTGGCACCAGCGCCAGCAGTTGCTCGGCGCGTTCGGCCAGCTCCGCATCGCTCAGTTTCTGCTCGACCTGGCGGGCCACCCGACCCACCGGCCGCAACTCCTCGGAGAGGCTGCGCAGGTCGTCGGCGAGCCCGGCGAGCCGGTCGATCGGCCCACCCGGCGCGGTGAGCCGTACCAGGGCACCGACCAACTGGTAGACGTCACGCGCGAACTGCCACGCCATCGCCGACGCGGTCAGCGAGCCGACCACCGCCTGCGCCAGGAACGCGGTGCCGACGCTGACCAGATCCCGCCGTTCGTCCATTGCCGCTCCCCTGTGCCGCCGCCGACGTACCCGACGATACCGGGGCGGGCACAGCGCGGCCGGCGTTCGCGGCCTCAGGAAACGTCGTGGTCAGGCGGGGCGGCCGGCCGGGCGGGTGCGGCGCTGCCGCAGCCAGAGCAGCGGACCGGAGAGCAGGTAGATCCCGACCAGCACCGCGAAGGTCACCGAGGCGTTGGCGAACGCGGCGACCACCGGCAGCACCCACAGCCACGGCGGCAGCTTCGCGATCCGGGCCAGCTTGGCGTACGGGAAGCTGCTCACCATCAGCACCGCGAGTCCGGCGACGATGGTCAGCGCCACCGCGACCAGCCTCGGCTCCGGGTTGAGCAGCACGGTGAGCGCGATGATCGCGGCGGCCATCGTGGTCGGTACGCCGCAGAAGAACCGCCCGTCCTTCGGCGAGACGTTGAACCGCGCCAGCCGGATCGCGGCGCAGACCGTCACCAGCACGCACAGCGGCACCAGCAGTGGCAGCGGGGCCGCCTCGGCGAGCCAGAAGTACGCCACCAGTGGGGTCGCGATGCCGAACGAGCACAGGTCGGCCATCGAGTCCATCTGGGCGCCGAACGGACTGGCCACCCCGAACCTGCGGGCCAGCGCGCCGTCCAGGCCGTCCAGCACGACGCAGCCGAGCAGTGCCAGCGCGGCGAGTCGGATCTCGCCCTGTACGGCGAGGAAGACCGCCGAGAGACCGAGCAGGATGCTGGCCACGGTGCAGGCGTTGACCACCGCGAACTTCACCCGCCGGGCGAGCGTCTGCTCACCGGGCAGCAGCGGTATGGCGGCCGGTGCGGCGTTGGCGCTGAACACCGTCGGCACCGCCGGGCTGACCGGGGCCACCATGGCGGGCTGGCGGGTCGCCCGGCCGTCGAGCGCGTCGTCGGTGCTCTGCAGGGGCG
>JBOGDE010000125.1:0-14668 GCA_050701695.1 Micromonosporaceae bacterium | reverse complement strand
CTCTGGCGGACTCAGATATTGCAACTGTCTGAATACCTTCCTTCAGCGGTGGTTGCGCCGGCTGACTTCGGCGGCGTAGTTGGTCCAGTCGCCGGCGGCGGCGCGTTGCCATGCTGCGGCGACGCTGATGTGGATGCCGAGCATGCGGGCGAGTACTGCGGCGGGCAGGTCTGTTGCCAGTTGGAACAGTGCGGTGGCGCGGGCTGGCCCGGCTTGGATACCGATTTGGCGGAGGCGTTTGGCGAGGTGAGCGGCGGTGATGGGGTGACCGGGTTGGCCGCCGGGAAAGAGCCAGCGCGATGTTCCTTGGTCGCCGAGGGTGGCGTGCCCTTGTCGGGTAGCGACGAGCTGTTGGACCAGTGTGTCGATCGGCTCGGGCAGCACGACGGGCTCGCGTCCGAGGCGGAGGCGTGTCTCGGCGTTGCTGGTTTCGACGTGGTCGAGGGTGAGTCGGCTGATCGTGGCGGCGGTCTGCGCGTAGAGCAGGACAAGCAGTCCGGCGGCGCGGTCCTCGGGCTGAAGGGTGTCGTCGTGCAGCAGCTGGCGGGCTTGTTGCCAGCGGGCCTCGGTGTCGATGCGGCCGGTCGGGCCACGCCATCGGATGGCGGGGAACTCCAGGGCAGTGAGCTTATGCTTGTTGGCCCAGCGGACGAAGTTGCCCGCGTCGGCCTGGGAGGTGGTGTCGGTGCTGGTGAGCCATGCCTCGAGGTCGCCCTGCTGGGCGGTGGCCAGGTTCTGGCCCCGACTGGCGAGCGCGTCGAGAAGCGCGATCGCGGCGGTGATGTTGCGTTTGGCGGCAACGAGTTGACCATAGGTCGTGCCGGTGTCGCGGACGCGGTGGCGCAGCCTGCGCAGGACATGCCAGACGGCGTAGCGGTGCAGCAGCTGCCGCTCGTCGGGGTCGTCGCGGTCGGCGATGGTGCTGGTGATCCAGTGTTCGAGGCGGATGAGGTGTTCGTCGCGGGGCGACAGCGCGCCGGCGGCCACCAGGACGCTGCGCAGGTGCTGCAGAGGCTTGCCGTCGGGCAGCTCGTCGAGGGCGGCGTGAGTGAGTGGTCGCTGGCCGGCCGCCAGCTCGCGCACGATGACCGACGCGGTGTCGTTGTCCAGCCAGGACAGCACGGTCTCGGGTTGTTCGTGGTGGGCGAGATGGTCGTGCAGGGCCTGCAGCTTCGGGTGAACCGCGCCGGTGTCACCGCGCAGCAGCTGTTGCAGCCGGTGTTGGAGCGTGCAGCGCCGGCAGCTGTCTCGGCGGCGGTGGGCGGTGAGCTCGCCGCAGCCAGGGCAGGTGTGCCAGAAGGACGTGTCCCGGGTGCAGGTCGCGCAGAGCGGCTCGGTGAGGGTTCCGCCGCGGACGAGTCGGACGTTGCCGCAACTGGTGCAGCGTGCTCGCCGTCGCCGACAAGCGTGACACCACGGTTTGTCGGTGGCGCTAGAGATGACGGTGCGCCTCGAGCGGCCGCAGATCGAGCAGGTCATCGTCGCGTCTGGTCGGCAGGTCGGACACAGAGGCCCGTCTGGGGTCCGGGTGCTGACCGGGCGGCGACGGCCGCAGCCGATGCAGGTTTCCCGGTTAGCCGGGTCGGTGATGAAGCAGTTGGGACACAGCGGCTCGCCGTGCGCGTCGCGGGAGGCCGCTTCGCGGATGGCGCCGCAACGCGAACAGGGCTGGGCCCGGGACTTGGCCACGCAATTACGGCAGTGCCATTGCTCGTTGATTCGTCGGTGCAGTCGCACGATCCGCTGACACCGCGGACAGGCCGGGCGGGTGATGGTCTGCGCACCGGCGTCGCGGAGTTCGTCGATCAGCCGGAGCACGCCCGGCATCGGAGCCTCCGCGCCCGCTCCGGTAAGCAGTTCGGGCCGGTCCTCGACAGCCCAGGCCAGGCGTTGCAGATAGCCGAGTTTGGAGAACACGCAGCCGATGGCCGCGGCGACGACCTCGGGCGGCAGGGCCGGCTCCAGGGCGCTGATCACCTCGGTGAGGATCAGCAGCGGATCCCGACCGTCGGCCTCCGGGCACTGGGAGCAGCGTGGCCGACCGTGGCGGTCGAGGGTGGCCACGATCCGCTCCTGACCGCAGACAGCACACCGCTTCGCCCGCGGGCTGCAGCTCGTGCAATACCAATCCTCACCACGACGCTGCAAGGTGCGAAGTTGCTTGCCGCACCCGGCGCAGACCGGGGCCGAGACGCCCGCCGCGCCCGCCGCGCGCAAGGTCACCAGCAGCTCGCCGACAACGCGAGGCGCGGGCGAGCGACCATCGGTCAACACGGCGGGTCTGTCCAGAAGAGCTTGGGCCAGTCGGCGGCGCTTCGCCCGGCCTCCCGCGACTCTGAGGACCGCGCCCTCGAGGGACGTGCCGTCCAGGGTGCAGCCAGCGCGAGTCACGACGTCGATGACCACGCCGATCGGGTCGGCGAGCACCTCGGGTGCGATCGTGGTCGGCACCGGTCACGGCTCGGTGCGGGTAATGCGAGCCGGCTTGGGCCGCAACCCGCCGACCCCAGCCTCCGGTGCGCCGACCGCGCGGCGCTTGCGGACGGCGGCGGTCGCGGCGACCGGCTCGATCAGCTCGTCCGTCGTGCAGTCGAGGATGTCCAGCAACGCCATGAGGATCTTCAAGCTCAGCCGCTCTGGGCGCTCGACCACCAGTCGATAGACCTGGCTGGACGACAGCGGAATCCCGCGAGCCGCGAGCGGTTCGATCAGGTCGGTCGTCTGGAACATGCCCCGGGCGGCCATGACCTGCCGCAGGTTCCACCGGTAGTCCAGCTTGCGTGCCATCTACGGCTCCTTCCGCGCGCGGGCGGCCTGGTCGAAGGCAGGGGTGAGTGCCTTGCGCAGGGCGGTGTTCATGAAGTCCCCGGAAACGTGGGTATAGATCGCCGTCGAGGTGTCACACCGATGACCGACGGCCTCCTGGATGAACCGTCGATCGACACCGTCTTCAGTCAGATGGGTCACCCACGAGTGGCGAAGGCTATGTGGTGTCAGGGTCTTCGACAGCCCCAGCGCGTCGCGGTAAGCCACGAACCGCGCGTTGATCTCGGCCGGGTTGACCCGACCTCCCCGTTCAGTGACCCACAACGCCGGATGATCGACCACCCCGAACCGCGGGCGGATGTTGGCCACGTAATCGGCGACCGCCTCGACGGCCCAGCCCATCACCGAGGGCACGTTGCGTCGCCGGGGCGGCTGGCCGCGCACCGCTTTGCCGTAGCGGACGTGCAGCATCCCGTACCGGCCAAACTCCGGCGCCGCCGGATTGCGACCCCAGTCGGCCAGATCGAGCTTGGCCGTCTCGGTGCGCCGCAGTCCCCAGCCGTAGACCACCTTGAACAGCGTCGCGTCTCGGTATGCAGCCAACGCGCCCTTGCGCTTGGCGCGGGCGGCCCGCTCGACCTGATCGTCGGCGTAGTCCAGGAACCGCTGCAACTCCTCGCGGGTGAACGGCCGCGCTTCCGGGTCGCCCTCGTACTCGTTCAGGTGCGTGATGGTGTTCCACTCGTGGCAGATCGGCACCGGATGCACTCCCGGCCCGAACTCCTCCTCGCAAGCAGCGGCCCACCCATATCGGGCGTCACACAGGTACTCGCTGAACAACCTCAGCTCGATCTGATAGTTGCGGATCGTCGACGGCGCCAGGTGCTGCTCCGCGGTCAGCGTCAACGTCCACTCCTCCACGTGAGCCGGGCGCCACTGCCACGGGAACTCGTTGGTGAACTCCACGAAGCGACGCACCAGGCGCTGCCGGTAGGCGATGGTCTCCCTCCGCAGGCCACGAGCTGCCTGCTGGGCCTGCCAGCCGCGCAGCATCGCGTCCACCATCGCGTCCTCCGGTCGCAGTTGCCGCACGCCGTCCACGAGCTCGGCGCTCGCCGCACCCACCAAACCAACCCGTCGCAACGCGACCCCCATCTTCAGATGATGGGCGTATCTTGCATTAGACGGGATCGAACGATCAAGCCGACACGCTCCAAGCCCACGCTGGTCGGCGATCCGGCACGCCTTTCAGGCCACCAACCGTCGGAAAGACCCATTCGGCTCGCCCATCTGATGCAATTCCCGAGGGTTGGCATACCGCATGCTCATCTCAGGTGAGCGATGGCCGAGGTAGCGCTGCACGACGTGGACCGGGGCGCCGGCGTTGAGCAGGGTCGTGGCCTTGGTGTGCCGCAGGCGGTGGCTGTGGGAGTAACTCAACGGCCGGCCGCTGGCGTCCCGCAGCCCCAGCGCGCCGCTGAGCTTGCGCAGCATCCCGTCGTAGTGGCTGGTCACCCAGGCCCGAGTGCCCTTGCGGTTCCCGGCAAGCTTGGGGAACAGGTAACGCACCGACCCGTTCGGCCCAAGACCCCAGCGTTCCCGCAACCAAGCCTGCTGTTCGCGGACGATCTGAACGACATCAGCACCGACCAGGATTGTCGCCGGCGCGCCATCGACCTTGGTCTGCTGGTAGCGCAGCCGGGCCACCATGCCGCCCTCGGGAACGGTGGTCGGATCGACACCGGGGATGTCGGTGAGCGGGTCAAAGTCCATCAACAGCACTTCGGCGGCGCGCCGGCCGGTGAGCGCCTGGATCAGCCACGCCCGCATCATCGCCGGCTGCCCGAACCCAGCCACCTCGACAGCCTGGCCGTCCCGGGTGATGGTCATGATCTGGTCGCGGGGCAGGCCAAGCAGCTCGACGTATTGCAGCATGCGGGTCAGGTCGGTGTCGCTGATGTAGTTGCGTTCGTCGGCTTGCCGGATCGCCCGTTCCGCGTGCAGCTCCTCGCTGCGGTAGAGCCGGGCGTGGCTGTCGGTCAGCGCCAGCCACCGGTCATCGCCGGTCGCGGCGGCGGCCTCGGCCCGGCAGTCGTTCATCAACCGGTAGAAGTTGCCGATGAACCGCAGGGTCCGGGCGACCGATCGAGCGTTCAGCGGTCCACCGCGGGCACGGCCATGAGCGGGCCGCTCTCGCCGCCACTGGTGCAAAAACGCCCGAAACTCCAACGCCAGGGCCCGCAGCTGTGACGGTCGTCCACCAGGGCGGGATGGTCGATGCCACGGGCGATGGCGAACTCGCTGAAGCGGGCGGCGAACACGTGCACCTGCAACACCGTCGACCAAGTCAGCTGCCCAGACTCGAGCTGAAGGTGGGTGTAGAACTTGGCTCCCTCGCGCAGCCAGTGCGGGGCGATGCTGTCCCAGCTCACCGAGGCGTCACCGTGGGGTTCGTGTTCGCGGCGAGGGATGCGTCGATCGAACCGCGGGCACCACAGATCATGTTTCCACCACGGGGCGTCGCTGTAGTGCACGGCCAACCGGGGCAGCATGCCCCGAAGCGCGGCCTCGGCCCGTTTGCGGGTAGCCGCGGCGGCGAGCCGGCCGTGGGCGGCGTGGAACGCCCGCGCCCACGCTGCCGCCCACTCCGCCAGGGCCAGGTCCGCGAACGAGCACACCTCGGGACGGTGCTGTACGACCCCGGCCGCGACGGCCGCCCACTGGTTCCATTCGCCGGTGTTGACCACGCGTTCACCGTTGGCGTGACAAGTAGCCACCCACCAGGAGATCTCCCGCTGCATCGAAACCGGCAGCATCCTGGTGCGCAGCACCACGCGCGACGAGGAGCTGCAGACCTCGGCGAGCCCAGGATCGGCAGGGTCGAACGTGGTCCCGGCGAACACGGTCGGGAGATCGGTGGCCAGCATGGCGCTGCGGGCCTGCCGGTCCGCCAGATCGACAGCGCGCAGAAACTGGGGCGGCTCGGTCATTCTCCGTTGCCCTCCCAGCCGCGCCAGCCAGCGCAGAAGCTGCGCCAGTCGGCCAGCGCCCGCAGTTCGGCTCCTCGGTCACCCAGCCGTAGAGGTTGAGCGTGGTCTGGATGTCGGCGTGTCCGAGTCTCCGCATGACCACGTGTTCACGGGCCCCCGACAGCAGCAGGGCCGAGGCATGGGAGTGGCGGAACCAGTGCGGCGTCCAACCGGCGGGCACCGCGGGCCCGAGCTTGCGTTTCAGCGCGGCGACCTGGTCGTAGACGGTCTCGGGACGCAGCGGCGCTAGCCACTGGCCGCGATGCAGGTTGACGAACACGAAATGGTTCTCCAGGTCCACGACCCGGTGCGCATCGGCATCGCATAGCTGCCAGACGTACTCGCTGTGCAGGCGTTCCAGGTCGTCGCTGATATAGATCCGCCGATACCGGCCGCTCTTGCTCCGGACCCCGGCCGGGTGATCCTGACGGGGGACGACCTCGATGAACGGTGTGCCGCCTCGCCCGGCGTGCCAGTCGCAATGCCGGGTGGACAGCACCTCGCCCAACCTCATGCCGGTCTCGGCGAGTGTGGCGAACAACAGCCGGTTGCGCACAGATCCCGACCAATGCCCGGCCGCGGCGTCCCATCGCGCGCACCCGTCGACGATGGCCTCCATCTGCCCGGGAGTGAGCACGGGCGTCGGCCTGGCTGAGCGACGCAGCCGCACCGCCGGTCGTGACCGTTCCCGCTCACGCTGCAGATGCACCAGCCCGGGAACGTAGCGTCCGCCATGGCCGCCCAGCCGGTAGAGCCGTCCAGCCACCGGCACCTGGTGGACCCCGGCGTGGTAGCGGTAGAACGACAACACCGCGGTGACCCGCGCCGCGACCGTTGACTCCGCCGGCCCATCGGCGGGTTCACCGACCGGCAGCCGCGACACCCCGACCGGTTCCCCGGTCCGCAATGAGGTCAGGAACGGGACGAAGGTCAGCAGGCTCACCTCGTCCCAGGCCACCCCCGCCGTGGCCAGGTACTCCCACCAGCGGGCCAGCGAGGTCGCATAGGAACGGACCGTGTTCGGTGAGCACTGCTGAGCCACCCGCAGATACTCAAGAAACTCCTCGACCGGCATGACCGGAAGATGGTCCCCACCGACCACCGTCCAGGTCCGCTGCCCGTCCATCACGACGCGCTGCACCCCCATGCCCGGTGATCATGCCGACGTCACCGACGTTGGTGTGGGACCTTGGATAACGACACGCTGACGTGCGAAAACAGGTCCTCACACCACGTTGACCAACGTCGCGAACGGCCTCCCGAGAACCCCAGATAGGTCCAGGATCAGGACGTGGGGTCGGGCGAGTTCGGCGAGGCGGCGTGGCCAGGTGTGGTCGGCGTGGCCGCCGGCGAGGTGGGCCAGGGCGCGGCTGGTCTTGTAGAAGCGGACCTCGGCGCCTTGGCGGATCGCGAGGTGTCCCAACGCTTGGGCGATGTATGTCTTGCCTACCCCGACTGGTCCATATAGGACGATCGACTCGCCGGTGTGCAGCCAGCGTAGGGCGGCCAGGTCGCGGATGGCCGCGGCGGGCAGTTTCGGGCTGGCGTGGAAGTCGAACTCCTCCAGGGTGGTGGTCTGCTCGAACCGGGCGCGGCGCAGCCGGCGGGCCATGGCGGTGGTCTCGCGGCGGGTGATCTCGTCTTGGCAGAGGACTTGCAGGAAGTCGAGGTGGCCGAGCTCGCCGGCGCGGGCCTGGACCAGGCGGGCGTCGAGGGTGTCGAGCATGCCGGACAGTTTCAGGGCGCGCAGGCTGGCGTGCAGGGTGGTGTCGATGACGGTCATTGGGTTCCTCCGGGTTGGTAGATGGCGGTGTGCAGGGCCTGCTGGAAGCGCAGGAGGTCGGCGCCGGCGGCCAGGGGCGGGTAGCCGTGGCGGGCCAGGATGGTGGAGATGTCGAGCACGAGGCCGATGGTGAACCGCTGGTCGTCACCGGTGCGGGGGCGCTGCAGCGGGTAGACCGGCGCGAGCGTGGTGTGGTCCATCAGGCGGTTCCCCGCCCGGCGTCGAGTCCGAGGCCCGCGGCGTGAGGCTCCGGGTCGTCGGCGTCGCCGCTGGTGGGCAGGGCGATGACGTTGCCGAACAGGGCGGCTGGGCCGTGCAGGTGCGCGGCGGCGCCGCAGTCGCCGGTCGGGGCTGGCGGCGGGTCGGTCTCGGCGCCGGCCGCGAGGATGCCCTTGATGGTGCGGTAGGACGGGTCGCCGACCGCGGTGGCCTTGGCACAGGCGGCTTCCAGCCGGGCGGGGGTGTGCTTGTCGGCGAGGCCGAGCACGCCCTGGGCCGAACGCAGCCGGAACAACGCGCCGACTTCCAGCAGGGTGTCGATGACGCCGCGGCAGGCGGGCCCGATCTCGGCGGCCTGGTTGCGGCACCAGGTCGGCGTCTTCATGTGGAAGGCGATCTTTTCGGGCGGGTAGTGGCCGTAGCTGGTTTGCTTGCCCTTGGGCTTGCGCCCGTGCGTCGCGATCAACTCGCCGTTGCAGAAGAACTGGACGACGGTGGCGGTTTCCCGCGCGTCGACGGACTGCCCGATGTAGCGCCATGGGATCGAGTAGATCGTCTTGCCGACCTTCGCGTGGATATCGGGTCCGACCTTCGCCGTCGACCACGTCGCGAGGACGAACTCCTTGGCGGGCAACGGTTTCAGCGTCTGGGCTTCGACCGCGTCGAACACCGCCGCTGGCGCGGCCCCGTCCAGGGAACGGCACGCTCGGCGTCCGGCGACCTCGGTGCACCACTCCTCCGCGGCGGCCCGCATCTGGGCCAGGGAGGTGAACTCGCGTCCGCGCCAGAACGAGTCACGCACGTAGGGCACCGGCCGCTCCACGCGAGGTTTGTCCTTCGGCTTGCCGCGCCGCGCCGGGTCGATCAGCACCCCGTAGTGGGTAGCCAGTTCCGCGTACGAGCGGTTGAGTTTCGGGTCGTACAGGTCCGCCTTGGTCACGCCGGTGGCCAGGTTGTCCGGCACGATCCGCGCCGGCGCCCCGCCGAAGAACGCGAACGCGGCCACGTGCGCGGCGGTCCACGCCGCCTGGTCCATCGTCAGCACCGGCCGCACGAACATGTGCCGCGAGCAGGCCAGGACCAGCACGAACGCCCACACCGCACGCCTCTTGCCAGACGCCGGGTCGATCCACATGCCCAACCGGCCGTAGTCGACCTGGGCCTCATGCCCCGGCGGCGGCGTCTCGCCCAGCACCGTCACCGACGCCCTGCGCACCTCCTCCGGCACGTTGGCCCGCAGCCACCGGCGAAGCGACGCCACCGACGCCTCCAGGCCACGCTCGTCACGCAGCCGCTGATGGATCGTCGCGGCCGTCACCCCGACCTCAAGCTGGCCCACGATGTAGTCGCGGTGCACCTCGATCTGCGGCCAGGTCACCTGCTGCAGCTTCGTGTCCACCAGCTGCGGAAACCACTCCCGCACCAGCGCCGCCCACTCCTCGCTGCTGCGCGCCGGCTCGCCCGGTCCGATGCCAGCCGCCACCGCCGGCGCCACGTACTTGCGGATCGTCTTGCGATCCACCCCCAGACTGGCCGCCAGCTCGTGCTGCGACCGACCCGCATGCCAGTGAATCAAGATCTCCGTAATGTCGATCACGTAGAAGGTTCTCCTCGCCACTCGGTCCCCCATCCGCTCTGTCGAACGGGGGCAGCCTGCTGCCTACCGAGGGCCACACCGCGACGCCACGCACGTCGTCCCCTGGGGGAATTACGTGATCGCCGGGTGGGGGAATTACGGGCTCTGGCGTAGGTTTCGTGATGCTGCGTTCCGCGTGTCGTCCACATCGGACGGCCAGGCCGCGATAACGATCATTGCCATGTGATCATGAGGCGGTAGGCGGCCTGCTGCCGCACCTGGCTGGCGTGGCGATCGAGCGGGTGCAGCGGCTCGGCGACATGGTGCGGATCGAGGCGCATCCACGAGCCAGCGAGGCGGCGTGTCTGCGGTGCGGGAGCGAGTCGAGCCGGGTGCACAGCCGGTATCAGCGGCGCCTGGCCGACGCGGCGATCGCCGGGCAACAGGCCGAGGTGTGGTTGCAGGTTCGCAGGTTCTTCTGCGATAACACCGGCTGTCCGGCACGTACGTTCGCCGAGCAGGTCCCGGGTCTGACCATCCCGTACGCGCGGCGCACGCTGTTGTTGCGCAGGATGTTGGAGGCGATCGCGGTGGCTCTCGCCGCCCGCGCCGGGGCGAGGCTGGCCGCTCGGCTGGGGTTGCCGGTCAGCCGGGACACGCTGATTCGGCTGGTCCGCGCGCTGCCGGACCCGCCGGTAGGCGAGGTGACGGTGCTCGGGGTCGATGATTTCGCGCTGCGCCGCGGGCACGTGTACGGCACGGTCGTGGTGAACATGGACGGGCATCGGCCGGTCGACGTGCTCCCCGACCGGACCGCCGGCACGCTCGCCGCGTGGCTGACCGAGCACCCTGGTGCGCAGACCGTATGCCGGGACCGGGCCGGCGCCTACGCCGAAGGAATCCGGACTGGCGCGCCCGGCGCTGTGCAGGTGGCCGATCGCTGGCATCTGTGGCACAACCTTGCCCAGGCGGTCGAGAAGACCGTTAGCCGCAATCGCGCCGACCTGCGTGAACCCGCCCCTGAGGCCCAGCAGGATGACGCCTCAGACCACCCGCAAGATGCGGTGCCCGAGACCGCTACGGTGGACAACCCCCTGGTGACGCGGACTCGGGAGCGCCACGCGGCGGTGCAGGAGCTGCTCGGCGAGGGCAAGTCAATCTCGGCGATCAGTCGGACCCTGTCGCTGGACCGCAAGACCGTACAACGGTTCGCCCGCGCCGAGAACGTGGAGGAGCTGCTGACCAAGGCGTACTCGCGGGGCAGCCTGCTCGACCCGTTCAAGCCCTACCTGCACGAACGGTTCAACGCCGGAGCCACCGACGCCGCCCAGCTCACCCGGGAGATCACCAAACTCGGCTACCGCGGCAGTGACAAGACTGTGCGCCGCTACCTGCAACCCTTCCGCGCCACCCATACCGCCCCGCCGCCGATCCCGGTGCAGCCCACCGTGCGCCGCGTCACCGGCTGGCTGACCCGCCACCCCGACGACCTGAGCGAAGACAACGCGTTGGCGCTCAAGCAGATCCTGGCACGCAGCCCCGAACTGGACGCCACCTACAGGCACACACGCCAGTTCGCCAAGATCATGAAGAACCTGCAGGGCCAGCAGCTCCCGGAGTGGCTCGACACCGTCGACAACGAAGGATCGCCCGCGCTGCGGTCATTCGCCAACGGCCTGCGCACCGACATCGACGCCGTCACCGCCGGGCTCACCCTGCCCCACAGCTCCGGAGCGGTCGAAGGCATCGTCAACAAGATCAAATACATTAAGCGGCAGATGTTCGGCCGGGCCAACTTCGACCTACTCCGCAAACGCGTACTCCTCGCCGCGTGAGCGGCCAGTCCCGACGCGGAATCACGAAAAGTGCGCCAGAGCCGAATTACGTGATCAGAAACCGATCAGCTGGGGGAATTACGTGATCGCCCACAGGCCTCGACGAGCTCTGGCGCAGCCATATCTTGAGTCGCCGCCACGCGTGAACCTGGTCAATTTCGGAGAGCCAGCATCTGTAGCATGATGTCGCCAGTACATGTGACGAACATGGAGGCTACAAGCGTGTCTCATCCGGTCATCGAGGTCAACAGTTTGACCAGGACGTTCAAAACGAGCAGGGGGATCCTCCGGCGCAGCAACAAATCGGTCGAGGCGGTGAAAGGCATCGACTTGACCGTTGAGCGCGGTGAGTTGTTCGGATTGCTGGGGCCGAACGGCGCAGGCAAGACGACGACCATCAAGATGCTGATTACCCTGCTTCTGCCCACTTCCGGCAGCGCCACGGTCTTGGGGCACGATGTGATACAGGATCCGTTGGCGGTGCGGCGCAAAGTCGGTTACGTGTTCGGCGGTGACCGTGGCCTCTACGAGCGGTTGTCCGGACTCGACAACCTGCGGTACTTCGCAGAGTTGTACGGCGTTCCACCGCGCGAGTCCAAGCAGCGGATCGGCGAACTGCTTGAAGTCGTCGGGCTCACCGGTCAGGAGAAGCTCAGGGTGGAGGGGTATTCGCGTGGCATGCGCCAGCGGCTGCACATCGCCCGCGGGTTGCTGCACAAGCCGGAGGTTTTGTTCCTCGACGAGCCGAGCATCGGTATCGACCCGGTGGGCGCCCGAGCGCTGCGCGCCACGGTGAAGGACCTCGTGGACAACGGTACGACGGTGCTGCTCACCACCCACTACATGTTCGAGGCGGACGAGCTCTGCAACCGGCTGGCCGTCATCGTAAACGGTCGGATCGTGGCAGCCGGCACGCCGGCCGATCTGAAGCGGAACGTCACCACCGGGTCGGTCGTGGAGGTCGATTTGTATGACATGCCCGGTGGACTTCTGGAGAAGTTGCGCGCGCAGGAAGATGTGCACTCTGTGAACGTGGAAGAACGCGGTCAGGCGGAAGTGCTCACCGTGTACGGCAAGCCGGGAGCCGACATCAGCCGTACGGTCATGGGTCACCTCGAAGGCGGTCGTTTCGGCCGGCTGATCACCCGTGAACCGACGCTTGAAGATGCATACGTCGAGCTGGTGAACGCCGCATGAAGGTACTTCGTTTCGTCGCCATCACCTGGTGGCTGCTGCTTAAGATTCGCAGCCGGTCGGCGTTCGACGGCCCGCTCACCGTGGTGTTTCCGGTGTTCTTCGCAACCTCCATCTTTATGATGTTCAAGACGAGCGACGTTGCCGGCCCCGCGCTGCTGTCGGCTGCTATCGGTGCCAGCGCCATGGGCATCTGGTCCGCGGTGAATGCCGGCTCGGTCTACGTCCTGCAGGCGGAACGCGGGCAGGGCACACTTGAGTTGATGGTCGCCGCACCGCAGCCGTTTTCCCTGCTCATTGTGCCGATGACCTTGTCGATGGCCACCATCGGCGTGTATAGCATGTTCGCGACCTTGCTGTGGGGATGGTTTGCGTTCGGCATCGAGATCGAGATCGCCGATCCGGCCGCGTTCATCGTGGCGCTGATGGTGACCGTCCTGGCGATCGCCATGCTGGGGGCGCTGCTGGCCATCTCCTCGATCCGCTACCGGGAGGCATGGGCGCTGGGGGCGGCCATCGGCGGGCCCGTGTTGCTGCTCTGCGGATTCATCGTCGCTGTTAAGGATCTGCCGGAGTGGGTGCAACCACTGTCCTGGGCGCTGGCGCCGACTTGGGGGATGTCGGCCATCCGGGCTGCGACCGAGGGGCGTAGCCCTTGGGGTTACATCGGGGCCTGCCTCGCGATCGCCGTTGCCTACGGCATCGTTGGCGAGCTCGTTTCCCGGTGGATGCTGCACTCCGCCAGGACCCACGCGACCTTGGCGTTGAACTGATGAACAGTCTGCGCATCTTCATCGTCGGCGGCTTTACCAGCTATCGGGCGCTGTTCAGCTGGCTGTCCCCCTGGGTCATGGTGCCCGTCTTCACCTTCGGACCGCTGTTCCAGATCCTGCTGTTCGTCTATATCGGGCGTACCGCCGGTATCGGCAACGACTCGTTCTTCCTCATCGGCAACGCCGTGGTCGACGCTGCTACGCCATGCCTGTTCGCCATGGGCATCACGATCACGGGTGAACGGAACAGTGGCACGCTGCCGCTGCTGATCGCATCACCGGCCAGACGGCTGCCGCTGTTCCTCGGCCGAGCCCTTCCCGTGGTCCTCAATGGTTTCCTGGTAGCGGTCTTCGCACTGGTCGCCGGGGCACTGATCTTGCAAGTCCACATCCCGTTCGAGGCCTGGAGCGGCGTCGCTGTCGCCATCGCCGTCTGCGCGGCGTCCTGCACCGGGCTCGGCCTGCTCGCCGCTGCGGTTGCGCTACGCCACCGAGAGGCGGCCGTGAGTTCGAACATCATCTTCCTGGTACTGCTGATCTTCGCCGGTGTCAACGTGCCGATCGACGCGATGCCAGGATGGATGCAGGGCGTGTCAGGGGTGCTGCCGTTGACGCACGGCATCCAGGCAACTCACAAGCTCGCCGCCGGGGCCGATCTCAGCTCGATCGACAACCTGCTAGGCATGGAGCTCGCGGTCGGCGGCTGCTACGCCGTCTTCGGCATGCTGCTACTGTTCTGGCTGGAGCGGGAGAGCCGCCGAAAGGCGACTCTCGACACTGTCTGACAGCGCACCGTGCGCCTCGATCTCACGATCGGCGCCGACCGGGCTGGGCCTGATGCATCCGCAGCAGCTCAGCCCGGTCGATCTTGCCAGTGCCCGACAGCGGCAGCGTATCCAACCCCAGAATCCGCGCCGGCATCATGTAAACGGGCAGGTGCTCCGCCAGCATGCCGTGCAGATGATCGACGCCGGACCATTCGTTGTCGTCTCGGCGCGGTACCACGAAGGCCACCAGTTCGATTCCGCGCGGTCGGCGGTCTGCCAGCACGACCGCGTCCAGGACACCAGGCAGCCGACGCAACACCGCCTGCACTTCGCCCAGCTCGATCCGGTAGCCGCGTACTTTGACCTGGTCGTCGTCACGGCCGAGGAACTCGATATTGCCATCCGGCAGGTAACGAGCCTTATCGCCGGTGCGGTACATCCGACCGCCCGGTGTCGGACCGCCAGGCTCAGGCAGGAACCGCCGCGCGGTGCGCGTGTTCCCGGTCGCAGTCGTTGGGCTCTCCGAGCAGCGCGGCGAACGCGTTGACGGCGTGGTTGATCACCGCCGCCCGGTTGGCCGCCGCCGCGCCGCGGGCAGGTGAACTGGAATTGACCGCCGTGTCGAGGGGCAGGCGCGCCACACGCGGCTCGGCGTTCTCGCGTTCAGGCGAGAGTCCGACGGCGGCCGGGGCTGCGCGGGTCATCGTGACCCCTCCGGGCGTGGCT
>JBOGDE010000124.1:0-14679 GCA_050701695.1 Micromonosporaceae bacterium | reverse complement strand
CAACCACGTCGTCATACGACGGCAACGACGACCCAGCGGACACGACCAGTCAACCTACCAGCGTCCACAACAGACACCGGAGCCGCCCGACTACCTATCCAGTCACGCTCATCGAATCGCCTTTCGAGATCCATCGACACTCCCTTGACGCTAATCTAGTACGAACCAACGCGCGATGACGGCACAGTCACAATTTGTGTGAGGCTACCGGCGCAGACCCCAGCAAAGCAGACGGACCTTGGGTGCGGCAACCTGACCGGACCTCCCTGTGGATAACTCGGGTCAGGGCGTGATCTCGGCGATCGGGAGCCAGATCTCGAACGGCTCGGTGAGCACCAGCGCGTCGGCCGCCTCGGCGACCTGCACGTACTCACCGTCGACCAGGTCGTACGCGTGGACCCGGACCGCGGGCTCCAGCTCGACCCGCCAGTAGTGCGGGATCCCGGCCCGCGCGTACTCGATCGGCTTCTCGAACCGGTCGAGGCGGCGCGACCCCTCCGAGACGATCTCCACGACCAACACCACCTCGTCGGGCTTGAAGAAGTGTCGCCGGATGTCCGGTGGGACCTCCCGCAGCAGCAGTACGTCGGGCTCGCGGGTGTTGCCGAGATCGATCCCGACTCCCACCGCGGTCACCGGCGCCATATGCGGCGGAGCATGGCCGCGTAGCCACGTCCACAGCAGGTTGCCGAGGTTCTGGTGGCCGTACGTCGGCGAGGGGACCACGCGCATCACTCCGTCCACCAACTCGACGCGGGGCGCGTCGTCGGGCAGGTTGAGGACGTCCTCGACGGTCCACCCGTGCGGCGGCGGGCGCCGCAGCCACACCGGTGCGTGGTCTGGCTCGACCGGCTGTGCGGTCATGTCGGTCACCACCTCATGGTCTCCCGTACCGGACTCTAGCGCGAGCAGTATGGAGGTCCGGTACGACGAAATCTGGGGCTGGTGTCCGGATCGCCGACGCGGTTTACTGGTGGGTAACAGACTGCGTGTCCAATAGGGGCCTGGGGAGGCGACCCAATGACGTCACGGGTGAAACGCGCGATCGGTACGACAGCCGCGGCCCTCGGGCTGGCGGCCGGCGCCATGTTCGGCACCACGACCCCCGCCCACGGCACCACGAGCCCCGCTCACGGCACCACGAGCCCCGCTCACGCGGCTGGCATCCCGACCCTGAAGCTGGGCTCCACCGGCACCGGGGTGAAGTGCGTGGAGCAGATGCTCTGGGTGATCGGCGCTCCGGAGCTGGCCCCGGACGGCATCTACGGGCCGCACACCCAGAGGCGGGTCAAGGACTTCGAGCGGTTCTTCGGTCTGACCGTGAACGGTGAGGTGGAGGCCGAGACCGGGGCGGCGATGTTCTACATCGCGTCGCTGCAGGGCGAGAACCCGATCCGCGACCCGTTCGACATCTGGAACGCCGAACGGGCCGCGTACTGCGAGAGCTACGTGCCGCACTAGTAATGGATGCGGGCGCGTACGGCGCGGTGGTCGGAGTAGTCGCGGTCGCTGCGGTCGTCGCCGGTGAACTGGAGGTCCGCCGCGTCGCCTTCGTTGAAGGTGACGGTGTGCTCGGCCCCGGTGAACGGCATACCGCCGCTGCCCTTGCGGGCGAACAGGAAGTCGATCCGGCGGCTGCCGCCGATCGTCCAGTTGTCCAGCAGGCAGCCCTTTACGTTGCTGCTCGACTCGCGGCAGTGGTCGTAGAGCGCGTCCCGGTAGCCGCGGCTGCCGCCGAGGTCGCCGTTGGTGCCCGCGTACCAACTGCGCCAGGAACCGCTCGACTGGTCGGTGACGTTCGCGTCGCCGCCCCAGATCAGCAGTGAGCCACCGGAGGCGGTGACGGCGGCGTCGACCTCGCGGGCGTTCTCGGACGCGCACGGCGGGCCGTCCATGGCGCCGGTGGGCCAGTGGATCGACGCCGCGGTGACGTACTTGCCGGCGATCTTGTCCCACAGCCGGGCGCGCAGGTTGATCGTGCGGTCCTGGGAGTTGTTGGCGCAGCCACCGGTGCTGGTCTGGGCGTCGGACTGCCAGGTGCCGGTGCTGACCAGGTTGAACCGCCCGGTGCGGTAGATGATGGCGTTCGTCTGGTACGCCTTCTCCGCGCCGCAGGGCGAATTCATCCACTCCGGCTGCGGTACGGCGAGCACGCCGGCGAACACCCCCGGCAGCAGGTCGGTCATCTTGGACACCAGCGTGTTCAGCTCGGTCCGGTTGGCGATCTGCTGCACCAGGAACAGGTCGGGGCTGGTCTCGTACCCCTTCATGTAATAGATCAGGTCCTGCCAGTCGCCGGGGCAGCGCGCGTTGACGGTCTCCAGGTTCTCCACGTTGTTGGCGTACACCTGCAGGTACGCGGGGTTGTTGTTGACCACGGCCTGGCTGCTCACCTCGGCATGCGCGGGGCCGGCTCCGAGGCTGGCGAGCAGTAGTGCCGCGATGCCGATGACCGTGTGGCGACGTCTCATAGGGGCCTCCTGGGTTGGCGCCGCGTCCGGGTCGACCCGACTCCTCCGGGTCTGTGCTCCGGAACGGTGTGGAAGTGACCTTACGGGTCTTACCGTGCGGTGAAGAATTCCGTAGGCTACCGAGCTATTGAAAATATCCGCCACACCCCAGCGGAGGCTTCTGATGGTTGCTCGTCGCCAACTTCTGACCGCGCTCGGCGCTGGAGCCGCAGCGACGGCGACCGGGGGCCTGCTGCTGCCCGGCGCAGCCGCCGGGCTCACGTCGTCCGGCTCAGCCACCGGGTACGCCGACTGCGTACCGGCGCCCGCGATGCCGAAACGGCAGCTACGCGCCACCTGGATCGCCAGCGTGGTCAACATCGACTGGCCCAGCCGGCGCGGGCTGTCGGTGGCCAAACAGCAGGCGGAGTACCTGCGCTGGCTCGACGACGCCGAAGCGCAGCGGCTGAACGCGGTGTTCGTCCAGGTCCGGCCCACCGCGGACGCGTTCTGGCCCTCACCGTACGAGCCCTGGTCGGAGTGGCTCACCGGCACCAGAGGCGCGGACCCGGGGTACGACCCGCTGGCGTTCCTGGTCAAGGAGACCCACAAGCGCAACCTGGAGTTCCACGCCTGGTTCAACCCGTACCGGGTCAGCATGCCGGCACCGGGTGGGGCCGGTGTCGACATCGACAAGCTGGCCCCCGACCACCCGGTACGCCAGCACCGGGACTGGGTGGTGCCGTACCCGATCGACGCGCCCGGCGCCCGGCTCTACTACAACCCCGGCATCCCGGAGGTACGGGAGTTCTGCCAGACCGCGATCATGGACGCCGTCCTCAACTACGACATCGACGGTGTGCACTTCGACGACTACTTCTACCCGTACCCCGCGGCGGGGCAGCAGTTCGCCGACGCCGAGACGTTCGCCCGCTATCCCCGCGGCTTCGACAACGTGCACGACTGGCGGCGTGACAACACCAACCTGTTCGTGAAGGAGATCGGGGAGCGGATCCACGCCGCGAAGCCGTGGGTGAAGTTCGGGATCAGCCCGTTCGGGATCTGGCGCAACAAGGCCACCGACCCGCTCGGCTCGGAGACCAACGGGCTGCAGAGCTACGACTCGATCTACGCCGACTCGCGGAAGTGGGTCAAGGAAGGCTGGGTCGACTACATCAACCCGCAGGTGTACTGGAACATCGGGCTCTCGGTCGCCGACTACGCCAAGCTGGTGCCGTGGTGGAACGACGTCGCCGCCGGTACCGACGTACACCTCTACATCGGGCAGGCGGCGTACAAGATCGGCCGGGCCGGCTGGGAGGACCCGGGTGAGCTGAGCAGTCACCTGACCTTCAACCGGGACTATCCCCAGGTCGACGGCGACGTACATTTCAGCGCCAAGGACCTGCGCGCCAACCGGCTCGGCGCGACCGACCAGCTGGTGGCCGAGCAGTACTCCCGCCCCGCGCTGATCCCGCTGCACGCCCGGCGCGGTGGCGCCGCACCGCCGGCACCGGTGATCACCGAGCTGCACCGCGCCGGCAACGAGGTTGAGCTGCAGATCCAGCCCACCGCCGGTGGCGCGCCCACCGCGTACGCGGTGTACCGCTTCGACGGCAGGAACGTCCCCGACTGTGGGTACGCCGACGCGGCCCACCTGCTCGGCACGGTGCGCGCCGACGGCGGCACCGCCTCGTTCGAGGACAAGACCGCGACCGCCGGCCGTACCTTCACCTACGCCGCCACCGCGCTGGACCGCCTGCACCACGAGAGCCCCGCGAGCCCTCCGCGCACCACCTGACTCCCTCGCTGACCGGTCTGGGGCATCGAGCCGGGCCGGTCAGCGGGGTTCAGCCGGCGAGGCGGGCGTCCGCCTCCGCGGGCATCCGGGCGGTGACGGCGACCTCGACCGCCTCGGTGAGGCCGAGCAGCGTGCCGGCGTCGTACCGCTCCCGGTAGGTCTCACCGAGCGTGTCTACGGCGCGGGTACGGTCCGCGGCGAACGACTCGGTGTGGCCGGCCGTGGCGCGCAGCGAGCCACGGTGGGTGTCGGCGGCGCCGAACAGCAGCGCCGCCCGGTCGATGTCGCCGACCCGTACCGCCCAGGCGGCCATCGCGTCCAGCCCGTCGACCACACCGGAGTGGAAGCCGTACCCGATCCGGGCCCGTAGCGCCCTGACCAGATGGCTGTGGGCGGTGGGCAGGTCGTCCTCGGAGAGCGCGACCAGTCCGAGCAGGAACGACGTACGCCGCCGCCCCCGCCACGCCGGCAGCCCGGCCTCCAGGTTCTCCACCGCCACCAGCAGCTCCCGCGCCTCCCGCAGTGCGCCACGCTGCCAGAGCAGCCGCGCCAGGCAGTACACGCTCGGCAGCGTCTCGGCTTCGGTGTCGTGCTCGGCGGCGTACGCCAGAGCGGCGCGGCACGCGGCCTCGGCCTGCCGCTCTCCGCCCATGCCGGCCAGGATCTCGCCGCGATGCGCCAACACCCGGGCGAGCATCGTGGGATCGGTGGCCCGCCGGGCGGCCAGCTCGGCGCGCTGGCTGAACCGCAGCTGCTCGGCGTGCTCACCGTCGGCACCGGAGAGCAGAGCGTGCACGTGGTACGCGTTGGCCAGCTCGCCGGGCGGCAGCTCCAGCTCGGTGTCGACCATCCGCTGGTACATCCGGAACAGCCAGACCCGACCCTCCCGGGCCAGCCCGCGTTCCCGCCACCACTGGTCGAGCGCGGTGACCAGGCGCAGCCCGTACCGGACGCCGCCGCCGTTGGCCGACCAGAACAGTGCGTGCCGGATCTCCTCGGCGAGCGGGTCCAGCGCGTACAACGACAGTGTCACCGGCACGCCGTCGGGGCCGGTGGTGGCGCGCTGGATCGCGTGCAGGCACCACGCCACGTGCCGGTTGCGGGCGGCGGGCTCCTCGCCGTACTCGGCGAGTTTGCGGGCGGCGAAGGCCCGGATGGTGTCGAGCATCCGGTACCGGGTGTGTCCCGGGCCGCCCTCGGTCTGCACCAGTGACTTGTCCACCAGTACGGCGAGCGGGCCGAGGCACTGCTCGCCGTACAACCACTCGATGGTCTGCAGGTCGACCCGGCCCGAGAAGACCGCCATCCAGCGCAGCAGCCGCGCCGGGCGCGGCCCGAGCGTGCGGTACGACCAGTCCACCGTGGCGCTCAGTGTGGTGTGCCGGTCGCTGGGCGCCTCGGGCTCGGCGTCTGGGCCGGTCTCGGGGGCGAGCCCCTCCTCGGCGTCGAGTACGCCGAGCACGTCGTCGAGCCGTTCGGCCAGCTCGTTGGTGGACAGCACCCGCAGCCGTGCCGCCGCCAGCTCCAGCGCGAGCGGCAACCCGTCCAGCCGACGGGCGATCCGGTCCAGGTCGGCCAGCTCGGCGGAGGCGATGTCCCGGTCCTGGCCGCCGAGCGCCGCGGCGGCCCGTTCCACCAGCAGCTCCACCGCGTCGCTGCGCCGGCCGGGATCGGCCGAGGTGACCGACAGCGGCGGGATCCGCCACACCACCTCACCGGCCAGCCCGAGCGGTTCCCGGCTGGTCGCGACCACCGTGATCGACGGGCAGCGGGCGAGCAGCTGGCTCACCAGGGCGGCGACCCGGCCGCGCTGGTGCTCGCAGGTGTCCAGCACCAGCAGGCAGCGCTGCTGGTACGCGTGCTCGGCGAGCGTCTCGTACACCGGCCGGCCGGGCTCAGGCCGCAGCCCGAACGCCGCGGCCACCGAGACCGGCACCAGCGCCGGGTCGGTGGTGGTCGCCAGGTCGGCGAACCAGATCCCGTCCGGGTACGCGTCGATCAGGTCACCGGCCACCTCGACGGCGAGCCGGGTCTTGCCACCACCGCCGGGGCCGGCGACGGTGACCAGCCGGTGCGCCAGGGTGAGGGCGCGCAGCTCGCGCCGCTCCGGGGCCCGCCCGACGAAGCTGGTCGGCGCGGCCGGCAGGTTGTGCGGCGCGGCGCCGAGCGTGCGGGGCCGCGGGAACTCGCGTTCCAGTCCGGGCGCCACCAGCTGGTAGAGCCGTTCGGTGTCGTCGAAGCCGCGCAGCCGGTGCAGCCCGAGATCGAGCAGCCAGGCCGCTTCGGGCAGTTCGTCGGCGTACGCCGCGGTGGCGGCCGAGCAGAGCACCTGACCGCCGTGTGCCGCCGAGGCCACCCGTGAGGCGCGGTGCACCTCGTGGCTGGCGTACTCCCCGGCGTACGGCACGGCGTGGCCGGTGTGCAGCCCCATCCGTACCCGGGGCCGTGCGGTGGCGGCCGGCCAGGCGTGATCGGCGATCGCACGCTGCGCCTCCAGGCAGGCGTGCATCGCGGCGCTCGCGTCGCCGAAGGCGATGAAGCAGGAGTCGCCCTCGGTGAGCAGCTCCGCGCCTTCGTGTTCGGCGATCGTGCGGCGCAGGATCGTACGGTGTTGCTGGAGAACGGGCCGGTAACCCTCCCCGAGTAACCGGGCCATCCTCGTGGACGCTTCTATATCGGTGAACAGGAAGGTGACCTGTCCACTCGGTAGATGCAGCGGCGGCGTCACGGTCCCCACCTCCGACTCCGCTGACGAGTCGCCTTATCGTGTCGCGTCCGTGACAGTTTCGATATCAGGGGAAAGGGCGGTGCTGTCGCCCGTCCGGGTCACCGATCCGACTATTGGGCCACCATGCTCAGGGACCAAAGACCCTGGTGGTCGGGACGTACGTCGGTAGCGGACCGTACGTACGCCGGGTCGTGGCCCAATGGGGTACCCGGCCTTGGGTACGCGGAAGATTTCGGCCATACTCGGCAGGATGCGGCGCTGGGTGAGCTCTCTGTGGAGCGCCGTCACCGGGGTGGGGCGAGGATTGTTCGCGCTGCCCCGCCGGGTGGCGGCGGTGTTTCGGCGTACCGGTGGGGATGCCGCCACGGCGCTGCGCCGCCCCGGTGCCAGGCTTGGGCTGCACGGCCTGGCGCTGCTCGGGGTGCTCGCCGCCGCCGCGCTGACCGGCCTGTACGTGGTGCCCTCCGTCGCCGAGACCCGTACCTCCGCCGCGCCCAGCGCCGGCCCGTCGTCGGCCCCGCGGCCCGAGGTGGATGACGCACCGGCGGGCCAGGCACCGCCGGAGGCGCTTCCCACGCCGGGGGCCAGTCAGCCTCCGTCGGAGCTGAAGCGACCCCAGGACGCGCTGGCGACGTGGGCCTCGCAGCTGCGGCACCTGGGGATCCCGCCGGTCGCGCTGCAGGCCTACGGGTACGCCGAGCTGGCGCTGGCGCAGAGCCAGCCGGGCTGTCATCTGACCTGGCCCACCCTGGCGGGGATCGGCAGGATCGAGTCCAACCACGGGCGTACCAACAACGCGACGCTGCTCAACGACGGCCGCTCCAACCCGCCGGTGATCGGGCTCCCGCTCGACGGCGGCCCGGAGCGCAAGGAGATCAAGGACACCGACGGCGGTCAGCTCGACGGCGACCCGACGTACGACCGGGCGGTCGGGGCGATGCAGTTCATCCCGACCACCTGGGAGCGCTGGGCCACCGACGGTGACGGTGACGGGCGGGCCGACCCGTTCGACATCGACGACGCGGCGCTCGCGGCCGGCCGCTACCTGTGCGCCGGTGGCCGTGACCTCGCCACCGGTGCCGGCTGGTCCGCGGCGATCTACTCGTACAACCACCTCGATGTGTACGTGCGGAACGTCTTCGCCGCCGCCGACGGCTACGGCCGCGCCAGCCAGGGCCGTTGAGAGGCTGTCGTGATACCTCGCGCCGGCTGCGGCGGGCCCAGACGACGCCCGGCGGCGTTGTCGGTTCACCCGGATACAACACCGGTATCCGGGCAAACCTCCGCCTTGCCGGACGCCGCCTGGACTCCGCCTCGCTCGACTCGAGGTACCACGACAGCCTCTGACGCTGGGTAATCGGACGCCGGGGTGTCCAGGATGGCAATCGCGGCAATCTGGAAAATTAATGATCCGCCACCTATCGCGTTCACACCACCGCGTCGGGTAAGCATGACGAGTGCAGGTACGTGAGTGGGATCCCAAGTCCGCGGCCACCGCTGACATCGAGGCCTGGCTCGACCTGCTGAACGACGTGCTTCCGTGCGACATCCCCGACGAGCCGGCGTGGCGGATGGATTACCTGCGTGAGTACCTCGCGGTGAACATGCCCGAGGAGCGGCGGCTGATGTGGTTCGCCGAAGTCGACGGCAAGGTGATCGGTTCCGCGTCGCTGCTGCTGGTACGCGGTGACGCCGGAGTGGTGAACCTCTTCGTACGCCCCGAGGCCCGGCGCGGCGGCGCCGGCAGGGAGCTGCTGACCGCCGTGGCCTGGCGGGCGAACGCGGAGCGCCGCCGCAGCCTGATGGTCGAGGTGATCGAGGACACCTCCGGGGTGAAGTTCTACGAGGCATGCGGCTTCCAGCGCACCCTGACCGAGATCCGGCACCGGCTCGCGCTCGCCGACGTCGAATGGCCACGCGCCGAGCAGCTGTCCGGCCAGCTCGCCAACGGCTACCGCGTCGATTACCTGGACGGCGGCCCCGGTGAGGAGCACCTGGAGGCGTACGCCCGCGCCAAGCTCAACCTGCGCCACCTGCCGGGCGACGACGCCGACACCGACCAGCTGGTCGGCATCGAGGCGAGCCGGCTGCGGGCCAGCATCGCCACCCTGAAACGCCGTGGCATGCGCCCCCACGTGGTGGTCGCCTGGCACGAACCGACCCGTCAGGTCGCCGGCCTCACCGAGCTGGTGGTGCCGACCCACCGTCCCGAGCGCGCCGACCAGTACGACACCCTGGTGGTGCCCGCGCACCGCGGCTACGGCCTCGGTCTCGCGATGAAAGCCAAAATGCTCCTTGTGGTACGTGAAGCCGAGCCCGACGTCCGAGACGTGGTCACCTGGCAGACCCTCGAGATGGAGCAGATGGCCAAGGTCAACTCCGTGCTCGGCTTCGCCCCCGACCGCGAGTGGTACGAGTACGAAGCCGACGTACCGACCCTCCTGGCCCATCTCAGCCCGTAACGCACGGTGGTCGACGAGGTGTCAATTTCGTCGCTCTGGTTTCGTCCGGATTGGTTCCTGACACGCAGCGTTGGCCGGTATTGCGACATCATCTGAATTCGGGACATCAGTAGCGGATTCGCTCGGTGAGGTTGGTCGGCTCTCCTGTTACGGAGCGAGTTTCACTCTTGTTATCTCTTCGCGGATCGGGATAGCGTCCGGCCGCCGTTGTTGGCGGTTGTTGTGGGGCGCGTACCTGTCGCGTTCCACCGGGTCCGGGGAGTTCACGGTGAACCAACGTTGGTCCTTTCTGCGCGTGAGTCGTATGTCGACAGTCCGTTGGTTGCGGTGTGTGGCGGTCGGTACGGCGTGTCTGGTCGGTCTGCCGCTGGGTGCGGTCGCGGATCTGATCTCCGATCGGGTGCCGGCGGCTCATGCGGCATCGGCTGAAGGTCCGTACCAGACGGTCGCGGAGGCGCGGGCGGCGGCGAGGCGGACCGGGCAGCCGCAGGTGGTCGGTTCGATGCTGGGTGAGCGGCGCACTGTCGAGGCGATGCCGGACGGTTCGTTCACCGCTACCGAGCACCTTCGCTCCGAGCGGTTGACGCGGCCGGCGGCGGCGCGGTCTTCGAGGCACCCCAGCCGATCATGTGGGATTCGGCCGGCGCGGCGACCGCTACGTCTGGCTTCGACGCCGCAAGCTCCACCGATCCGGTGTCGGGGCCTCCCGAGGGTGCCAAGGTGGCCGACGTCGGTGTCGAGGCCGGCACCACGCAGCTGGCGTTGATCCCCGACTCCGGGCTGTTGACGGGCGCGGGCACGACGTACCCGGTCTACATCGACCCGACGTGGTCGACGGCGGGGCGGACCCGGTGGGCACTGACCGTCGGGTCGACCTGTGGCGGACAGGTCTGTTCGATGCCTCGACGACGTGGAGCTCCGCCAAATGGCTGAGCTACCTCGCGAACCGATCGGTGTCGTACTGCTCGCAGCCCGGTGGGGTGGCCGTCGAATTCGGCGGGGAGGCGCTGGAGGGCGAGTTGCAGGCTGCGGCCAACGCCGGGGACACCAACATCGCGTTCGGGCTCAAGGCGTACAGCGAGACCACGATGGCGTACTGGAAGCGTTTCACGGACAAGGCGTACCTGCGGGTGCAGTACAACGACCGGCCGGCGCAGCCGAAGACCTCGGACCTGACATCCATGCCCGGCGGGGCGTGTTCGACGACCCCGCCCTACGTGCACCGGCTGCCGGAGATGCAGGCCAAGCTCTACGACTCGGACATGGGCTCGGCGCAGCAGCTGTACGCGCAGTTCATCGTGCTCTGGGACCACGACGGCAACGGCACCCTGACCCAACAGTGGATGTCGGGCTTTGTCGGACCGAAGACCTCCGGTTCGCTGTTCAAGCTGACGATCCCGAGCACGCTGAACGTTCCAGAGAATCAGTCTGTCTTCTGGGGTGTCAGAGCGTGGGACGGACATATCGGGTCGGCCTGGTCTCATCTGGTGGGCGGTCATGGCTGCTACTTCAAGCTGAACACCAGCACCCCGGCATCGCCGAGCATCACCTCGACCGACTACCCGGAGTCGGACGCGGCGAATCCGGACGACCCGTGGCATCAGGGCGTCGGACGCTACGGGACGTTCACCGTCCGGTCCTCCGCTTCGGACGTGGTGAAGTACCGGATCGGGATCAACGGCGACCCGACGATGGAGATGACACCCGCCGCGACTGGCGGGTCGGTCACCATCTCCCTAGCGCCGGACCACGCGGGCCTCAACTACGTCACCGCGCAGGCGGTCAACAACGCGGGCTCCGCATCGGGCTCGGCGGTGTACCACTTCCGGGTAGCGGCCGGTACGCCGGCCAAGGCGCACTGGACGCTCGACGACCCGGCCGGCGCGACCACGCTTGCCGAGACGTCGGGCATTTTCCCCGCGACCGCCAACGACGGTACGACACTCGGCGTCGCCGGGCTGACAGGCACCGCGATGAAACTCAACGGCACGACGGGGTACGCCGCCACATCCGGTCAGGTGGTTAACACCGCTGGCAGTTTCGCGGTGTCGGCGTGGGCGCGGCTGCCGGAGACGAAGCCGAACCACAGCGGGACCGTGGTGACCCAGGCAGCGGCCCAACGCAGCGGCTTCGACCTGTCCTATTCCGTCGGAGACGACCGTTGGGTCTTCAGCCGGGACGAGGCTGACATCAGTACCGCCGGACAGGTGCTCGCCAAGTCCACCACTGCTCCGGTGGCGGGACAGTGGACCCACCTGGTCGGCGTCTACGACTCGATCGCAGGCACCATCCGGCTCTACGTCAATGGTGTGGAGGCCGCGACGATGCCGTACACCAAGCCGTGGAATGCCACCGGGCGGGTACAGATCGGCGCGGGCTGGCAGGGCTCGGTCACCCCGTACTTCGAGGGCGACATCGACGACGTGCGGATCTTCGATCGGATCGTCGGTGCTGAGGAGGTGAACGACCTGTTCCGGCAGCAACCCGAGGTGAACGCCCGCTGGAAGCTGAACGGATCGGTCGGTGGCACCACCAGCCCCGACGACTCGGGCAACGGTCACGACGTCACGTTGCGGGGCGGCGCGTACGTCGACGATTGGGGCGGCTGGGTTGGGGACCCGCCCGGCGGGCTGGTGCTCGACGGCATCGACGACCACGCTGACACCGCCGGGCCGGTGCTGCTCGACACCACCGAGAGCTTCACGGTCGCTGCCTGGGTGACCGTGGCTGGTGTGCCTGGCAGGGATGCGGCGGTGTTCTCCCAGGTCGGTGAGACCGACGCCGGATTCACGCTTCGGTACTCACCCCTGGCCAACAGCGGGAACGGCGGCTACCGGATCGAGATGCCGAATCCAAACACTCCCCGGTCTTCCTGGCCCACAGCCGACCACACCTTCTTCGGCGCGGACTCCGACTGGGATCACGTCGTGATCGTCTACGACGCGTTCCAGAAGCAGATGGGCCTCTACGCGGAGGGTGTCGTGCCCGACGCACGGGGTGGTGGTCGCCGAGGTGCCCTGGGCCAGGCCGGGGTCACGGTTCACCAGCGGGTTCGAGGACACCGCGGCCTGGTTGGTCTCTCACGCCACGCTGTCGGTCGTGGCGGTGCTGCTGCGGATCGCGTGGCGGTCGGTGTCGGGCATCGTGGGCCGGGTGGTTACCGAGCGGGCCGGTGCGACTGACCGGCTGGCGGGGTTGCGCCGGATCGGGATCGACGAGATCTCCTACCGCAAGGGACAGCGCTACCTGCTGGTCGTGACCTGCCATGACACCGGCCGGCTGGTGTGGGCCGGCAAGGACCGCACGAAGCAGACCCTGGACCGGTTCTTCGACGACCTCGGCGCCGAGCGCGCCGCCGCGCTGACCCACGTCTCCGCCGACGGCGCGGAGTTCATCCACACCGTGATCGCGGCGCGGGCCCCGCACGCCATGCTGTGCCTGGACGCCTTCCACGTCGTGGCGTGGGCGACCAAGGCCCTCGACGAGGTCCGCCGCGGCCTGGCCGCCGAGCTGCGCCGCGGCGGGCGCACCGAGGAAGCCTCCACGATCAAAAACACCCGCTGGGCGCTGTTGAAGAACCCGCGGTCGCTCAGCACCGCCCAGCGCACCACCCTGGCCGGCATTCAGGCCACCAACGGCCCGCTCCGCCTACCTGCTCAAGGAGCAACTGCGGGCGATCTTTCAGACCCGCGACCTCGCCGCCGCCAGACGCCTGCTGATCGGCTGGCTGGCCTGGGCACAGCGGTGTCGTCTCCCAGCGTTCGTCAAGCTCGCCCGCACGATCAAGAAGTTCCGGGAGTTGATCCTCAACGCCGTCGAGCACGGCCTGTCCAACGCCCGTTCCGAGGCCACCAACGTCCACCTGCGGCTGCTCACCCGCCGCTCCTACGGCCTGAGCCCCGAGTCCCTCATGGCCATGGCCGACCTCACCCGCGGCGGGCTCTGCCCACCCCTCCCCGGCCGCACAGCCGCATGATCACGACCCACAGAAACGTCAGGAGAGCCGATTGTAAACTCATTGCAATCAGGTGCACAATCAGCCGGGCCGAGGTACGAAAATCCGGGTCACCATGACCCAACGGGCGGGCCCAATCCGTACAATCCAAATAAGGCAGTTCTGCCGGGTGACGCTGAGGCGCAGTTTGTGAACAGCGTCCTCGTCGACGGAAGAAGGTGGAGCAAGATCGGCACTGGCCGGAGCGCTGTCTACTACCGCTATTTTGACGACGGGAATGGCAACTGGCACTGGAGTGGAAGCACGAATGGCGTCAATAGTCGCGGCGTTCAGGTTTCAATCCCATTGAATCAAGTACCGATTTCGGTTAGGAGGTCTTAGGAATGCGAGTCTCAACTGATGACGGGCGCTTTGGATTCATCGTGAAACCTGTGGTCGGGAAAATGTTCCGATTCCAGGCTATCGTTGATGGTCGATCAATAGGTGATGATGAGCCCTGCATTCTGGGGTCGGCCATGTATCAGTTGCGGCACCTCCAAGTCTTGAACGACCAAAGATTAGCGCGCCCTTCTGGCGATCCGGCTGCGGTCTCGTCGGTATTGCGTTCTGACGAAAGTCTTCACGACGCTGCGACGCTATCACTCGCTGAGTCGCTCGACGGTTGGCTTATCCACGGTTACGTATACGACGGACAAGTAACCATTCTCGCGCAAGAGTATGATGGTGGGGACCTGGCTGGTCCGATTCTTGTCTCGGTCCTGGATAAAGCCGAATACGATCCGATATTCGCTGCCATCCACGATTATTGGAAAACTGCCAGCGCTGGTCAGCCGAGTTGATGCCTCGGCGAGGTATCCAGCGCTAGCCATTTGCATCAACTTTGGAAAGGAATGCAAGGCGGCGGAGCTGCAGCTTAACGGCAGGAGAATTCGCGGGACGTCAGCCTCATCTGGTTGCCGCCCAGCTCGACCATCGGTGTACGTCGATCGCGAGCACGGGGCCCTCGGGTGGGTTCCTCCCGTACTGGGGGTATTTCGTGGTGAGGGCTAGCGTGGCTTCGGAATCGTCAGTGACGAGGCGGCCGGGGCCGTCGAGGCGGATCCACCAGAGGCGGGACCAGTCTTCGGCGTACTCGTCGATGAGGATGCTGGCGTGGCCGGTCGCTTCCAGGTTGGCGACCCGGCGTAACCGGCGGGAGCGTTTGGGTTTCTGGTCGACGGCGGTGTAGACAGTCTCGCCCAGCAGGACGAAGCAGATCGGCACGATGTGGGGCCTCCCGTCAG
>JBOGDE010000123.1:0-14727 GCA_050701695.1 Micromonosporaceae bacterium | reverse complement strand
CCCGGCCCTGATCGTCGTCGCCCTGACGATGTGAGCCGGCCGCTGGCAGACCGGGGTCGTCAACCCGCGGATTCCGCTGGGTAGTCGTCCAGATCGCGGAGTCTCCGCACCGGGCTGAACCACAGGATCAGCAGCGGGACGAAGGCCAGCACGGAGGCGGTGAGCAGGGCCTCGCGCACCCCCGCCACGGTGGCGAGCGCGCCGGCGGCTACGGACCCGAGTGGGATCGCTCCCCAGGAGACGAACCGCACCGTTGCCATCACCCGTGACAGCAGCTCTGGCGGGCTGGCGGTCTGCCGGTAGGTGCGGGTGTTGACGCTCAGCACCACCACGCCGGCGGCGAATCCGCCGTAGCCGAGCGCGAAGCACAGCATGCCCGGCCAGCCGGCGCCCACCGGCATCAGCAATGCCAGCAGCGCGCCGCCGAGCCCGGCCCAGAGCATCACACGGGCGGTGCCGAGTCGGCGCGAGAGCCGCGGGGTGAGCGCCGCGCCGAGCAGGGTGCCGACGCCGTCGGCGGCGATCAGCAACCCGACCATCAGGGCGGACGCGCCGAGCTCACGCACCAGGTAAACGGGCACCAGCGCGTGCAGGGCTCCGTTGACGAAGTTCGTGGCAGTGGCGTCCCACATCGCCGGGCGCATGATCGGATGCCCGTTCACGAACCGCCACCCGTCGCGGATCATCCGCGCCATCGATCCTCCGGCCTGCGGTCGCGGCACCCGCCGGGGCGGGAGTTGCCGCATCAGCACCGCGGAGACGAGGTAGCTCGCGGCGTCGACCAGCAGCGTGGGGACCGCGCCGAGCAGTTGCACCAACAGTCCGCCCAGCGACGGGCCTCCCACCTGGGTGGTCGCGTGCGTTCCGGACATCAGGCTGTTGCGCGCGGTCAGCTCGTCCTTGCTCACCAACGTGGGCAGGAACGTCATGTTGCCCACGTCGAAGATCACGTTGGCGAACCCGACGACCAGCGCCACGACCACCAGGTGCGTCAGGGTGAGGTGGCCCAGCCACCAGGCGAGCGGGATCGAGCCGAGCGCCGCCGCGCGGATGAGGTCCATGGCGACCTGGGTGCCCCGCAGCGGCAGGCGCTGCACGATCACGCCGGACGGAAGCCCCAGCACCAGCCAGGCCGCGTACGTCGCGGCGGCGAGCAGGCCGACTTGAAACGCGGAGGCATCCAGCGCCAGGACCGCCACCAGCGGGAGCGCCACCGCGGTGACCGCGGACCCCACATGGCTGATCGTGCCGGCCGACCAGTACGTCCAGAAGATCCGGTGGTTGTTTCGGGCCGTGGCGGCAGGGGCGTCGGTTCGATCGTGGACGTCGGTCTGGTTCGGCACGCGCGCCCCCGGTCTGAGGAGTAAGTTTTGATTGGGAACTCACTATAGTGGGGGCAGGCCCCGACCGGAAGGCGGATACCTGTGAAGTACACGGCGCTCGCCGACGCCGACTGCGCGATCGCGCAAGCGCTGGGCGTCGTCGGGGACTGGTGGAGCCTGCTCGTGATCCGGGAAGTCGCCGGCGGCCTGCACCGCTTCGACGGGCTGCAGCGCGAACTCGGCGTCAGTCGCAAGGTGCTCGCCGAGCGGCTAGCGAAGTTGGTCGACGCCGGAGTCCTGGAGAAACGGGCGTATTCCCAGCGACCGCCCCGGTTCGAGTACCACCTCACCGACCGGGGTCACGGGCTGTTGCCGGTGCTCATCGCCCTGCAGGACTGGGGGACCCGCCACCTGCAGAGCGACGGGTCACTGACCGGAACCAGCACACCGGGATCCGCCGAGAGCCGACGGGTCGCCGGGCTGATCGGGCAGCGCCTGCCCGTAGACCGGATGGCCGGACACGACGGTGCTCGCCACGACCCGGTCGGCGACAGTCCGTGGACGGTGCTCTACTGCTTCCCCGGCGCGGCGCCGCCAGGCGAACGGTTCTACCCACCCGGCTGGGGCGACATCCCCGGCGCCGCTGGCTGCACGCTGGAGTCGATCACGTACCGGGAACGGCACGCCGAGCTGCTCGCCGCAGGTGTCACGGTACGGGGCGCCAGCACCCAGCGACCGGATCAGTTGGCCGCCTTCGCCGAGCACGCTGGCCTGCCGTTCGTGCTGCTCTCCGACGCCGACCTCGCGCTGGGCGGCGCGCTGCGGCTGCCTACCTTCCGCGCCGGCGGCGTCGACCGCCTCAAGCGGCTCACCCTGGTCCTGGACGCCGGGCGGACGATCCGGCACGTGCAGTTTCCGATCACCGATCCGGCGGGATCCGTCGACGAGGCGCTCACCCTCGTCCAGGGCGGCGTCGATGGGCGTCAGAAACCTGCTCGTTGAGCCGGCGGAAGGTGGTGGGCCGGCGCGGCCGACCCACCACCCGCATCTCGTACCCGGGTCAGGGTTTGGTGATGCTCATCGTGTAGCTACCGGAGCCGCTGTACGCGTACACCAGGTACCGGTAGTAGCCGGCGGTGCCGCCGTAGCTGATCCGCTCGTCCGGCCCGGGGCTCTCGGAGCGTGCCACGGTGGACCAGCCGCTGCCGTTCCAGCGCTGCAGGTACAGGTCAAAGTCGACGCCGCTCGGCCCGTCGAGGCAGCCGACGTGGGTGCCGGAGACCGTCGACCGGTAGTAGCTGCCGTTCGGCTGGTACTGCCCGGCGCCGGTGCCGGAGAGCGTGCCGGAGTAACCGGTGCAGCCGCCCGGCGGTGGGGTGGTGCCGGTTGGCGTCGGGCTGGGACCTCCGCCGCCGGTGACCAGGGTCAGGTTGTACGCCTGCAGGATCTCGTTCACCGGCTGGAAGTACGTGGTGCCGCCCGACGAGCAGTTCCCCGACCCACCGGAGGTGACGCCCTGGGCCTGGCTGCCGGCGAGCAGCGAGCCGCCGGAGTCTCCGGGCTCGGCGCAGACAGTGGTACGGATCAGCCCGTTGACGGTGCCCTGGGGGTACGTGACCGAGGCGTTGCGGGCCTGGATCGTGCCGCAACGCCAGCCTGTGGTGGAGCCGGAGCGGCACACCGACGAGCCGACCGGCGCGTCGCTGGAGCCCGCCACCGACACCGTGCCGCCGGCGTAGTTGTTGACCAGTCCACGCGGCGTGTTCCCGGCGGCCACCTGTACCCAGGCGTAGTCGTTGCCCGGGAAGCTGGAGCCGCGGAAAGTGCCGCTGGGCTGGCTGGTGGTGGCGCCGGTACGGCCACAGTGGCCGGCGGTGACGAAGCCGCCGTTGACCGAGAATCCGACCGAGCACCGGCTGCCGCTGCCGATGTAGTACGCGTTGCCGCCGATCACGTCGATCAACGGACGCGGCGCCTCGCTGGTGGTGGTCACCCGTACCGCGCCGGGGTCCACGCCAGCGGCGGCGATCAGGCGTGCCGCCGTGGCCTCCGCGCCCGGGTGCGCCTTGACCACGACGGTGTTGCGCGGAAGATCCACGTACCAGCTGGGGATTGTCTTGCCGGCGCGGGACAGGGTGGCGTTGAGGCGATCGTGGATGGCGACGAGCTGCCGTTCCGAGCGGGTGACGAGCCGCGGTGCCGCGCCGGACGCGCGTACCACCGAGAGCTTCTGCTTGTCGGTGACCGCGACCGTGAGTGTGCCGGCCTCCCCTGCCAACCACGAGCCGCCGAACGCCGCTCCCAGCCGCTTGCGCAGCGGCGGCTCCGTACGGCGGGCCCGCTCGTCACTTGCCAGCCGGGCGCGCGCCTGGTCCGGCGACAGCCCGAGGTCGCGCTGCATCGCGCTGACCAGCTGCTCAGGGACCCCGGCGGGGGTGCTCCCGTCGGATGACGTCGTCCGGGCGAGCGCCGGGATGGACGCCGCGCCCAGCGCGGCGGCGGCGACGGCCGCTACGACGATGAATCTTCGCTTCATGAGCTTCTCCTCGGGGGTCAGGAGGCGATGGGCGGGCGGCGGCTGTCCGGCCGCGGGGGGACGCGGCCGGACCAGGGGAGTGTGAGGCTCGGATGGCGGTTGCCGCCCGGGATGCCCGCTTTGGGGTGATGCCAGGCTAGCCAGGCTGAATCCGGCCAGGTAGTTGTCGGTTAGGTCATACCGCCGCGTTATGGCCGATCGCGCCGAAGCTGTCGTGGTCGGTCAGCCACCGGGCATATCGGGGGGTACGGTCCACCGCCTCCTGGTACGCCGCCACCGCCTGTTCGGCGATGTGGTCGGCGAGCGCGGCTGCGGGGGCATCCGGATGCCAGCCGATCAGATGGCGCCAGCGCAACGGCGTACCGGCCAGCGGCACCGCGACCAGGCCGGCGGTGAGCCGGAAGGTCGGTTGGCACAGGGCCACCGCCTCGCCGGCCAGCACCAGGTCGATGCAGCCAGCGATGTCCGCCTCGTACAGTGGCCGGGGCGAGAATCCGGCTGCCGCGCAGGCCTTGACGAAGCAGTCGCCGAAGCAGCCGTCCCCGGGCGTCGCGCCCCAACGCACCTCCGCGAGCACCGCGAGGTCCACCTCCGGCAGGCCCGCCAGTGGGTGCTCCTCCGGTAGCAGTACGAAGACCGGATCCACCGCCAGCACCCGCCACGCCAGCCGTGACCCGCCGGGGGGCGAGGCGTTGCCACAGACCCCGACGATGGCGTAGTCCAGCCTCGCGGCCGCCACCTCGGCCACCAGCTCCTCGGCCGACCACGCCGGGCGGATGGTGATCTGGACGTCCGGCTGCTCCAGGGAGAGCCGGTGCACCAGACCGCCGAGCAGCGGGCCGTTGACCGCGCCGATGCGGTACCGGGCCGGTCCGGAGTGGGCCAGCCGTACCGCCTTCTCCTGCAGGTCTCGCGCGGCCGGGAGCAGCACCCGGGCACGGGCCAGCACCAGCTCGCCGAGCGCGGTGGGCCGAGATCCCTGGCGGCCGCGCTCGAACAGCGCCCCACCCAGGGCACGCTCGATGCGGTGCAGCTGCGCGGTGAGTGCCGGCTGCGCCAGCCCCAGCGTCGCGGCCGCCTTCGTGAGGCTGCCGGACTCTGCGATCGCACACACCACCCGGAGGTGGCGGAGCTCCAGGTTCACGGCCGGATGTTACGCCCTGTCGGTGTCTCGATACGGGGACCGATCGCGATGACCGGGGTACGCGGTGGCCCTCGCGGGGTAACCCCGTCAGCCACTCGCCGCGAGGACAGGGAGAACCCCTGTCCGCGGCCAGTGAAGAAACGCCTCGGCACGTAAAGGGGAGTTACGGGTGCCGGGAGATGCATACGCTCGACGTACGGGGGTGACGACAACAGTCTTGCCGGTCACCGAGCCGTGGCTGGCACTCCCGAGGAGTTCCGCCGATGAACTACGACTCCGCCGACACCAACGGCGACAACGTTGCCGACGTCTGGGGCGCCGACTACAACGGTGATGGCTACTACGAGGAGATCGTGGTGGACACCGATCAGGACGGCCTGGGCGACGCGTACACCTACGACACCAACCAGAACGGCTATTACGAGACCGTGGCCGTCGACGCTGACGAAGACGGCGTGATCGACTACGTGAGGTATTCGGATCTGGACGAGAACGGGGTCGACGATCGGGCAGCGACCGCCCCGGCATGGGGGAACGCGGAGGCCGCCCGGCACCAGGCGACGGTGAACGCCGGCGCCGGGATCTCGTACGTCAACGCGTCCGCGGGCAACCCCCTCCACATCGCCACCGGCGGCTGACCCGCCTCCACAAGGCGGCGGGCGGGCTCGCGGTGGCGGCGGTCAGTGGGGGCGGGCGGCGGCGCGTGAGCGTGTGAGGTTGCCTGACCGCCGGACGCCGAGCGAGAGTCCACACCGGACCGCGCCCGGGGTCTGATCACCCGTCGAAGTTGCGGCTACACGGTCTGTTGCCGCGTGGTGATCTTGGTTAGCCTGACGGTTGCCGTCACCCCCGCCGCGCCGAAGGACACCGCCATGGGTCGATTTCGCTGGTCCGGCACCGCTTCCAGCCTCTGCCTCGCGGCCGCCGCCGTGCTGTGCGGGTACGCACCACCGGCCGCCGCGGCCAGCGCGGACACGTACCTGGTCACGGTCAGGGACGCCGCCGCGCCCCGGGCGGAAGCGGCACGTACCGCCCGGAACCTCACCGCCCGGCACGGCGGAACCGCGACCGCCGCGTACCGCTACGCGCTCAATGGTTTCGCCGCCCGGCTCACCCCCACGCAGGCGCGCGCGATCGGGGCCGACGCCCGGGTGGCGCGGGTCGAGCGGGACACCCCGGTACGCGCGATGGACACCCAGCTGAACCCGCCGTCGTGGGGGTTGGACCGCATCGACCAGCGCGACCTGCCGCTGTCCGGCAGCTACAGCTACGACACCACCGCCGGCAACGTCACCGCGTACGTCATCGACACCGGTATCCGTACCAGCCATGCGACCTTCGGCGGCCGCGCCCGGTGGGGCACCAACACCACCGGCGACGGCGTCGACAGCGACTGCAACGGGCACGGCACCCACGTCGCGGGCACCCTCGGCGGCAACGAGTACGGCGTCGCCAAAGGCGTCGCGCTGGTCGCGGTCAAGGTGCTCACCTGCCAGGGCTCCGGCACCGTCGCCGGTGTGATCGCCGGCGTCGACTGGGTCGCCGGGCAGCACCAGGCCGGTACGCCCGCCGTGGCGAACATGAGCCTGGGCGGGACCGCCAACGCCACCCTGGACGACGCCGTACGTGGTGCGATCGCCGACGGGGTGAGCTTCGCCGCACCGTCCGGCGGCAGCAACACCGACGCGTGCGGCTTCTCGCCGGCGCGGGTCGCCGAGGCGGTCACCGTGAACGCCTCGGACCGCAACGACGCGCGAGCCTCGTCCTCCAACTACGGACCGTGCACGGATCTGTTCGCGCCAGGCGTCCTCATCACGTCGGCGTGGCACACCGGCGACACCGCGTCCCAGGTGCTCAGCGGCAGCTCGATGGCGGCGCCGCACGCCGCGGCCGCGGCCGCGCTCCTGCTCGCCGGCGATCCGGGGGCCACGCCCGCCGCGGTGCACGCCGCGCTGATCGCGAACGCCACCCCGGACAAGATCACCAACCCGGGCGCCGGTACGCCGAACCGGCTGCTCTACACCGCCCCTGGCAGCCAGACCGACCCCACCGTGGCGAACCCCGGCGACCAGAACGGTGTGATGGGCAAGCCGACCAGTCTGCAACTGTCCGCGACCGGTGGCACCACGCCGTACACCTGGAGCGCCACCGGGCTGCCGCCGGGGCTGTCGATCAACGCGGACACGGGCCTGATCTCCGGTACGCCGAGCCAGTGGGGCGGGTACGACGTCACCGCCACCGCGACCGACGCTGCGGGGCGTACCGGCTCGGCGTCGTTCCGCTGGCAGATCGTCACGCCGCCGGTGCCGTGCGGGTCGAGCAACCCGGACGACTACCCGATCCGGGACTTCACCACGGTGGAGAGCCCGATCACGGTCACCGGCTGCCCCACCAGCGGGCTGCCCGACTCGCGGGTGGCCGTACACATCAAGCACACCTACATCGGCGACCTGGTGGTCAGCCTGGTCTCACCCGACGGCACCGTCTTCGTGCTGCACAACCGCAGCGGCGGCGGCACCGACAACATCGACAAGACGTACACCCTGGACCTGTCCGGCGAGTACGCCGAGGGCACCTGGAAGCTCCGGGTACGTGACGCCGCCTGGCGCGACGTCGGCTACATCGACTCCTGGACCATCGCGCTGTAGCGGGTGCATGTGCCCGAAGGGTGGTTCGTTCGCTTAGGAATGGCGCACGTGTTCAAGGGGACGCGGCGCTAGTGGCCGGTCACGGTGCGGCCGAGCGAGCGCTGGCCGGCCTGGATGGGGCTGAAGGCGAGGTCGATGGCCATCGGGGCGGCGACCGCCAGGGAGTGCAGCGGCTGGGCGGGGCGGGTGTGCAGCTGGAGGACGTAGCAGCCGAGCACCCGCCGCGGGCCGAGCAGTCCCGGTCGGGCGTAGTTGCCGAGTTTGTGCACCCGGCCGATCGGGTTCTTGGCGGCGTCGGTGATGGTGAATCCGAGCAGGCGGGTGTTGTCGGAGACGAGCTTGCCGAGGTCACGGCCACCGGCCTGGAGCCCGAGCCTGACCTTGCCCATGACGTTCTCCTGCCGCAGTAGACCGATCTCGGCGCCTCCGGGGGCGGTCAGCGTGATTTTGCTCTTCCAGACCTTCGTGTGCGCCAGCCGCGCCCAGGGTTTGCCGGACGGGTCGAGGAACGCGATCCGGTCGGTGTTGGCGTGGTCCATCAGCTCTCCGAACGAGGCCTCGGCCGGGTCGGGCTTCTCGGCGACCATTTCGCGGCACCGTCCGACGATCGTCCCGGACGGGCTGATGATGTTGTACTGGAGCCCCTCGGCGAGGTTGTTGGTAACCGATTGGCACAGGATCAGCACCTGCTCGCCGAACAGGGTCCCGTCGCCAGCACCTGCCGGCTGCACCCCTGCTTCGGTCAGGATGCCCCGGATCTCCGCGTCGTCGAGGTGATCCTCGGTCGCCGCCTGGTCGTGTGCCGTGGCGGGCGTCCGGACGGTAGGTGGGCCGCTGTTGTCGGAGACGTGTTCGGTCCAGGTAAGGCCGTCCCAATAGCGGTGTCGGTGGGGCCTGGACGGGTCGGGGTACCAGCCGGCCGGGTGTGTGGACATGTCTGCAATATACCGATCTAAGCGGCCAAGAATGTGCGGCGTCACCCAGGCTGCGAGCTGGTGCCGCTCAACGGCGACAACGTTCAGTAGGCCCAGCAGGACACAATACGAACACCTACGTGACGGTCCCGGGACCTGCCCTTGCCGTAGCGACCGCGCGACAGCTTCCGGCGCACACGGCTACCTGAGTTCGGTGGCAGCACCGGCGCAGGTTGCGCTCGGTAGGTGGTTTGTGGCTGCGCTTTGTGGGACAGGATCGGCGGTAGCGCCGGTCACTGCTACATCCTCGGATCGTACGTGGGTCGGCATACATGCGCGGGCAACGGTGATCGACGGCTTGGGGGCGCAGTTCGTAGTGCCAAGGCTCGTTGCGGTAGATCTGGCACAGCCCGTACTCGGCGCCGTGTTCGGACAGCCACGCCGTGGCATCGAAGTGTCCGATGTCGACCGCGTCTCCGGACACGTGAGGAGACGTGTCCGCGGTGGCTCGGCCGCTGTGCCAGGTGGCTACCTTTCCGTTACACGTGTGGTGTCGTTCAGTCGGGCGACAAGTTCGTGGCGGCGTGTCTGTGTGAGTGCGGTCCGGGAGATGCCAGGGTCTGCGGTAGCGGTGTTCTCGAGGTTCGCGGGCGCCCCGCGCTCTGATCGCGCGCGGCGTCACATGGTGAGACTGGAGAGTGCTTGTAGATCCTCGCTGGCATAGTGGGTGGCCGTGTCTGACGACCTGTCGCGTAGCGATGATCGCAGCAATGACGAGGCTGGTGAGAGGCTCGCCATCCTCACCGCTGGCCGCTTTGAAGGGGTGGGGGCGAAGGTCGCCCACGGGGTGATCCGGTACGGCGATAGAGAGGTGGCCGCGGTCGTCGACGAGGTGTTCGCCGGCAAGACCGCATCCGAAGTCGTCCCGTTCTGCGGCCGCCCGGTACCGATCGTGGCGACGGTGTCGGAGGCCGTGGCGATGGGTGCTACCCGGCTGCTTGTCGGTGTGGCCCCTGCGGGTGGTCGCCTCGACACCCGGTTGCACGGCACCCTGCTCGAGGCGGTACGAGGCGGGCTGCATGTCGAGGCGGGCCTGCACCACCTGCTCACCGACGACGCGGAGTTGGCTGCCGAGGCGCGCCGGACCGGCGTCGAGCTACGTGACCTGCGTACCGTCCCGAACGACCTCGACGTTCCCCGCGGCGGCCGGTGGCGGACGAGTGACGTCGACGTCGTGCACACCGTTGGCACCGACTGCAACCTCGGCAAGATGACCGTCTCGCTGGAGTTGCACCGCGCGGCACGGGCGAGAGGGCGCGGGTCGGTGTTCGTGCCCACAGGACAGACTGGGATCGCCGTGGCCGGCTGGGGCATCGCGGTCGACCACGTCGTTGCCGACTACGTCGCCGGAGCTGGTGAGCGTCTCGTCGCCCAGGGCGCGACCCGAGGTGACCTGCTGTGGCTGGAGGGGCAGGGCTCGTTGTTCCATCCGGCGTACTCGGGTGTCACCCTCGGCCTGCTGCACGGCGCCGCACCCGACGTGCTCGTGCTCGTACACCGGGTGGGCCTCGCCGCGACGGTGAACTATCCCGACGTGCCGTTGCCCTCGCTGCCCGACATGGTCGCTGCCTACGAGTACGCCGCCGGGTTCATCAAGCCCGCCCGGGTGGCTGCCATCGCGGTCGACACGTCAGCGATCGGGGAGACGGCCGCCCGGCGGGCACTGGAGAAGATCGCGGAGGAGTGCGGTCGTCCGGCCGACGACGTGGTCCGGTTCGGGTCTGACCGGATCCTGGATGCGGTGATGGCGCAGCTCTGACGTTCGCCGGCAAGTTGTGGTCGACGTGTTCGACCTGGTGCTACGCGGCGGCACTGTCCATCCGGGCGACGCCGACCCGGTGCGGGCCGACGTCAGTGTCGTCGCGACCGGAAGCTCCGACGTCCTGAGACATGACAATGCGCCCCCGGCAGGGCACGACAGAGAACTACGCCGCACGTCCGGGTGCACTGCCGGTGGAAGCGTATGTGCTGCGGTAGACGGCGGGTGAATCACGCGTCGTGCGCGCGGACCGCGGCAGATGTGCGGTTCCCACGCTCGGTAGTTGATGTGAGGGAGGGCTGAGATGCGGAGACGGGGCGGTTAGCCGACGTCTGCCGCTGCGCGAGTGAGGCGCCCGGCGAGGCTGTGCAGCTGGTCGCGGAGTTCGGGCGGGACAGTGTCGAGGGCGAAGTCGGCGCCGAGGGCGACGAGGTGCTGGGTGATGCGTTCGAGCGAGTCGTCGCTGACGTTGACGGCACAGGTGTTCTCGTCGAGTGGCGTCACGCGTGCGGGTAGTGCACCGGTGCGGGCCTGCACGACTTCGGCGGGGGCGTGCACGGTGACGCGGGCGGTGTAGCGGTAGGGCGCGTTGGCGAGGTGTTGGGCGAGGAAGGTGGCGGGGTCCGGGGCGGGCAGGTCGCGCTCGGGGAAGTGGTGGCGGGTGTGCCTGGGGTCGCTGATCCGGTCGGCGCGGAAGGTGCGCCAGCCCTCGGCGCGGGTGTCGTACGCGACGAGATACCAGCGGCCGTACGCGGCGACGAGGCTGTGCGGCTCGACCCGGCGGTCGCTGGCAGTGCCGTGCCGGGACTGGTAGCGGTAGCCGATGATCTCGTGGTCTCGGCGGGCGGCGGCCAGTGTCGCCAGCAGGGCAGGGTCGGTGTGGGGAGCAGAGGGGCCGTAGGCGAGCGGCACGGTCGCGGCGCCCATCGCGGTCAGGTGCTCGCGAAACCGGGCCGGCAACACCGGCGCGAGCTTGGCCATCGCCCGCAGCGCGACCTGCGGCTCGTAGCTCGCCCCGGCCCCGGCAGCGAGGGCGACGGCGATCGCGACGGCCTCGTCGTTATCGAGCAGCAGGGGCGGCAGTCTGTCGCCTCGGGTCAGCCGGTAGCCGCCGGTCTGCCCGGCGGTCGCGGCGATGGGGTAGCCCAGTTCGCGGAGCCGGTCGACGTCGCGGCGCACGGTGCGGCTGGTGACCTCCAACTGCGCGGCCAGGTCGGTGCCGGACCACTCTCGCCGGGTCTGCAACAGGCCGAGCAGGCGCAGCAGCCTGCCGAGGGTGCCGTTGCTCATGGCGGCCATCATCGCATACTACTAGGACCGATCCTGTCCTAGTAGGGCTCTAGCGTTGGGAGTGGCGTCGGCGCCCCAGTGCCAGAAGCTGCCGGCGTCTGCTGAACGCGAAGGAGTCATGTCATGAAGATCGGCCTGCTGGGCACGGGGTTCGGCGGCGCCCACGCCGCCATCTTCCACCGCCACCCCGACGTTGACGAGGTTGTGGTCTTCGGCCGTACGCCGGCCAAGCTGGACAAGTTCGCCGAGAAGTTCGGGTTCGCCACCACCACTGACCTCGACGCGATCTACTCCGACGCGAGCGTCGACCTGGTGGACGTCTGTCTGCCCACCCGCCTGCACGCCGAACACGTGCTGCGGGCGCTCGAGGCTGGCAAGCACGTGCTGTGTGAGCTGCCGCTGGCCCTGAGCCTCGGCGACGCACGGCGGGTCGCCGAGGCGAATGCGGCGAGCCAACGTGACGTCTTCGTCGACATGTTCGGGCGGTTCGACCCAGCCGCGTCACTGGTGCGCCAGGCCGCCGCCGACGGCCGGTACGGCACGCTGAAGAGCCTGGAGATCGAGGTTCGCACGGCCCTGCTGTGGCCCGGCTACACCCTCGGACTGGACTCGATCGTCCTGGACATGATGCACGCCAGTCTGGATGCCATCGTGACCACGCTGGGGCGCCCCGAGCGGGTCACCGCCGCCGGCGCCGCCGGAGACAGCAGCGGATCGATCGCCGAGGCGCTACTGACGTACCCCGACGCCGTCGCGCGCTGCAACGCGTCCTCGCTGATGCCCACGCCGTACGGCGTGGCCGGCGGTTACCGCGCCACGTTCACCGACGCGGTGCTGGAACACGCCTACACCGCCGGCTTCACCGGCCAGCCCGAGGCGCCCGTGACCACCGAGCACACCAGCCGAGGCCGCCTGGAGCTCGACCTGCCCACCACCGACACCTACACGGCGGTGATCGACCACGTGCTGGACTGCCTCAACGGTCGCGCCGCCAACCGGCTCGCCCCTGCCAGCGTCCTGGACACCCTGGAACTGACCCTGGACCTGCACCACCAGCTCAACCCGTAGGCACAAGACACGTGACATTGCGAAGCCCACCGCGCGGCCCGACGGTGTCGACGCGAACCTCGCAAGACCAGACCATGCGGGCTCACCCCCGACGCGTCGAGGCGGCCCAGCGGCAACATCCTCCGCGATTCGACGCTGCTTCGACCGCAGAGTCCAGCGCGCGGATTTCGGCAGATCCGCTCGCCCTTTAGGACCTCCTGCCTCAAGGGGCACGGCCGTTGAGGCAGGCGCGCCGTGGGACACCAATCTGCGCCCGCTCCTCGGCTGGCTGAAACGGATGCGTACAGCATCCACATCGGCGGCGGAGGTTCTCCCCGCACGTCAAGCTCACCGCCACATGTCCCTCACCAGCCATGATCGCGACGTCTGTTGGTGAATGTCCGGTCGTAGGGCCGGCGAGACTCGAACTCGCACTGTCGCGGACCTAAACCGCGTGCCTCCTGCCAGTTGGGCTACGGCCCCGTGGGGTACGGCGCGCGAGGCGCCGCACCCATTCTGCCTCAGTCCAGGCCCAGGTCGCGGCGCAGCTTGGCGACGTGGCCGGTGGCCTTGACGTTGTACATCGCCTTGGCGATCGCGCCCTCCTCGTCGATGACGAACGTGGAGCGGATCACGCCCATCGTCCTGCGGCCGTAGTTCAGCTTCTCGCCGTACGCCCCGTACGCGATCAGCACCTGCTTGTCGGGGTCGGAGACCAGTGGGAACGTCAGCGCGTCCCGCTCGCGGAACGTGGCCAGCTTCTCCGGCTTGTCGGGGGAGATACCGACCACCTCGTACCCCTGCTTCCGCAACGAGGACAGCGAGTCGCGGAAGTCGCACGCCTGCTTGGTGCAGCCGGGGGTCATCGCCGCCGGGTACGCGTACAGGATCACCTTGCGGCCCCGCAGGCCGGACAGCGAGACGGTCTCGCCGGAGTCGGAGGTGAGGCTGAAGTCGGGTGCGGCATCGCCCTCGGCGAGCCGGGTGGGTGCGCTCTCGGTCATGCTTGCGACCCTAATGCGTCGCGGTGGGCCGGTCGCCACCCGTCCGTGTCTCACGCGCCGTAGGGTGCCGGCGTGATGCCTGATGAGGTGGTACGCCTGCTGCGCTGCCCGATCTGCGCCGCGAGCCTGCACCGGGACGGCGGTACGCTGCGCTGCGCCGCCGGGCACGCCTACGACCTGGCCAGGCACGGGTACGTCTCGCTGTTGGCCGGGCGCGCCCCCGCCGGGGACACCGCGGCGATGGTCGCCGACCGGGAGACCTTCCTGGCCGCGGGCCACTACGACTGGCTCCGCGACCTGCTGGCCGACCGGGCCGCCGGGCTGACAGCCCCGGGCTGCGTGGTCGACGCCGGAGCCGGCACCGGGTTCTACCTGGCGGCGGTGCTGGAGCGGATCCCCGGGTCCGGTCTGGCGCTGGACTGCTCGGCGTACGCGCTGCGCCGCGCGGCTCGGGCGCACCCGCGGATCGGGGCGGTGCGCGCCGACCTGTGGCGGCCGCTCCCGGTCGCCGACGGCGTGGCCAGGCTGGTGCTGAACGTCTTCGCTCCCCGCAACGGTACGGAGTTCTGCCGCATCCTCGCCCCCGGCGGCACGCTGGTCACGGTGACCCCAGGCCCGGCCCACCTCACCGAGCTGGTGGACCGGCTCGGGCTGCTGCGGGTCGACGCGCAGAAGCAGCGCCGGCTCGCCGACGCGCTGCCGGGCTGGCGGCAGGTCACCACCAGCCGGCACACCGCCACCCTGACGCTGGACCACGAAGGGGTCGCGGCTCTCGCGGGGATGGGACCCAGCGCCTGGCACAGCGACCCGGAGCGGCTGGCGGCCGGGATCGCCGCGCTACCGCCCGAAACCACGGTCACCGCCGAGTGCGATCTGACCGAGTGGCGCCCCACCTGACGGCAGAGCGCCCCACCTGACGGCAGAGCGCCCCACCTGACGGCAGAGCGCCCCACCTGACGGCAGGGCGCCCGGCCTGACGCGCCGGCCGTGGAGGGGGCGGTGC